>CAJQQG010000064.1 GCA_905480425.1 uncultured Flavobacteriaceae bacterium
TATTTTCAGTGCGAGTTCAATTGAATAAAACAAATGAGTATAGATATTTAGAGGTTGATTATCTGCCCTTTAGTGATGAAATTTCAACGCCTTATAGATGGGATAAAAAGAGTAGGTCATTTATTCTCAAAGAGGAAGTGATTGTCGATCAGAAATATAATCCTGATTTACAATCGTTAAATATTGATAATCAAGATCAAAAAGCAAAAATTGATGACATGATAGTTGAACACAAATCTTTTTTATCAGGGATGTCCAACAATACTGTTTATTATAATAAATCTAAAGAAGAAGATTTAAAGATGATTTATGAAAAAATAACTTCATTTTCACAGAGTCAATATGGTAATATTGATTTTCTGATGAATATTTCTTGGGATTCCTACAATACTTTTGTGAGTGCATATGACACTTATCATTACCACACATTTGTTGTTCAAGTAAAAGTGAAAAATATGATTAGAAATAAATTCTTGGAAGTTTATTATAATCCTGTTTATGATAGGGTTACTAGTGATTTTATATGGGATGATACTTCAAAACAATATTCCAGGATAGTATCAGAAAAAAAATAAAACTTAAAAGAAAAGATAACTTAGTATTAAGTTTACTGAAAGCATAAAAGAAACAATTTGTACAAAAAAAACCCTTCACTTGGAAGGGTTTTATTATTTAATAAAGAAACTTTATTTAGCAAACTGTTCCATAGAGGAAATTTTCCCTTCTAAATTGAAGTAATAAATTTCCATTAGATCCTTGTTCCACTTTCTACCATTTTTTAGAACCCTTGATTCAGTCCCCCTAACAATTACTCCACTTGCAGCGTCAGTATTACTAATTTTAATAGGAATTATTGCGTTAAGTTTCCAGTTAACAGATTTTAAAGATTTAAAGAAGTTGTCTAAATCGGATTTTTTATAATTTGTTTTTTTTCCTCTGTAGTCATTTAATATAAATTCATCAGCCACAGCTTCTTTCATACCTTCTGTATCCATATTATTATAACTTTCAACAAAGGCTTCGATTATTTGTGTTTCATTACGGTTAGAAAAAACAAAAGGTCTTCCTGTATTTTCATTTTTTTCTTTACCGAAAAATTTTCCACCGTAAGACATTCCAAAATTAACTGAATCTATAGCTTTCCATTGTTTAAAACTTTTCACCTTTCCTTTATCGTCAAGTACAAAAGATTCCATCAAATCTAGTTTTTCGTAAGATCCATTTTTATTAATTCTTTCTTCTTTTGACCAAGCGATTACTTGCCTAAAATCTTTACCATTTTGTAATGGAATAATTTTATAAGGAGTCATACTTAATGTTTCCATAGACTCAGCCCAGTTAATATAATTCTGTTTTTGTTTTTCTGTAAAAAAGTCATCTGAATAATATTTAAATAACTCTTGAGAGTTTTTGTTAGAATATGCTTTGGCAAGATTAATTAACATTTCTACATCTTTCTCAGGCCCAAAAGTATAGGACTTTCCAGAATTTTCTCCTTCACCTAGCCATGTTCCCCCGTTACTTTCACAGGCTGTTATTGTAAATACTAAAAGAAATACAATAATTGTTTTAATAATATTTTTCATTTTAATTCATTTATGATTAATTATACTCAAATATAATAAATCTTAAAGCTTAAAGAAGATTTCATGCCTGTGGTTTTAAGAGAAAAATCCCTCACTGGAGCGAATTTATTGAATTAAATTAGGTGGTTGAATTTATTTTAATTGATAACGGATATTTTTAATTAGTTACAGAAGCTAAATTATTTAATATTTATCTTTCTAATAATTGAATTACCCCTTAAACAATATTATCGCTATTCCATTTTATTTTGTGATATTTTAACTTGAAAATAGAATCTTTAGCTTTGATTTATTTTAACTTTAGGGCATGGAAAAATACACAACTAGAGCTGCAATAATTTTGTATATAAATATGTTGATTGGTCTTACTCATGGACTACATGAATTAGAGGTGATAAATTTCGTTCCAGATTCTTATTATTTTATAATTCCAGTATCTTTCTTACTTACTTTCGCGATATGGAATGCTTTATTGGTATTCGATAAAAAGAAGTGAGAAAAATACAATCCATTCTCTTTTTAAAGTGTCCAAGATGTCGAGAGGGGAGTCTATTGGTTGGACACCCTTATCAAGTGAGAAACCTTAATAAAGTTAATGAAAGTTGTTCCGTTTGTCAACTTAATTTTAAAATTGAAACAGGTTTTTTCTATGGGTCAATGTACGTTTCCTATGGCCTAGGAGTGGCTTTAAGCATTACAGTTTATATATTTCTTTCACTTTTAGGAATGGTGGATAAACCCCTTAATATCTTTTTTATCATTTGTGGAACCCTGATTGCTTTAATGCCTTATATCAATGCCTTATCAAAGGTGATTTGGGCAGGATTATTTCTTAAATACGACCCTAACTCTCTAAAAAAAAACCTCTAATAAATAAATGAGAAAACAAATCTGTTTGGGTGACTAGTTCCTAAACCACAGGGACATTATCTTCAGGTGTTTTATTTGGGTAATAACTCTTTACAATAATAACGCATTAACAATGCCCAACGCATGGATAGAAAGAGGGAGCTATAGTTAATTGTGACTATTTATGACTTTTGAAATACGATTGTTTACTAGTCCATATTATTTTAAAATGAAAGTGGTAATAGCGTGGGAGTTCTTAAAGCTCTTGGGATAGATTTTTTTATACTTTTATAACATGAAAAGAAATAAAGAATTTGATATTATTGTTTGGGGTGCATCCGGGTTTACTGGCAGATTAGTGGTTGCTTATTTATTTCAAAACTATGGAGTAAATGATAATCTTAAATGGGCTATGGCTGGACGTAACAAACAAAAGTTAAAAGAAGTTCGTTTAGAAGTAGCAGATAATTCAGTGCCCATAATTATTGCAGACGGTAATGATGAGGTTAGTTTAAAAGAAATGATAATTAGAACTAAAGTTATTTGTACTACTGTAGGTCCTTACGCTATATACGGCTCTAAACTTGTGTCTTCATGCGTCAATCACGGAACAGATTATTGTGACCTTTCAGGAGAAGTACAGTGGATGCGAAAAATGATAGACCAACACCATGAGACTGCAAAAATAAATGGAGTTAAAATTGTTCATACCTGTGGTTTTGATTCTATCCCATCAGATATGGGAGTTTATTACACTCAAAAAGAATCGCAAGCCCAAACGGGACAGCTAGCAAATAAAATACAAATGCGAGTGGCTGGAATCAAAGGAGGTATTAGTGGAGGAACATATGCTAGTTTGACAAAAGTTATGGAACAGGCTTTTCTTGATAAGGAAATATATAAAGTTCTAACTAATCCTTATGGACTAAATCCAATCGAAAAATCTAAGGGAGATGATGTTCGAGATTTAAATAGCGTTGTATATGACGAAGTTTCAAAAAGCTGGATAGGACCTTTTGTTATGGCTGGTGTCAACACCAAAGTTGTTCGTCGTTCGAATGCGTTGAGCGGGTATATTTACGGAAAAGACTTCCGTTATGACGAGGCTATTATTAGTGGAAAAGGTCTAAAAGGAAAGATTAAAGGATATTTAACGGCTCTTCCATTATTAATAATGACAGCGAAACCAGAATCTTTTCTTAAGAAAATTGTAAATAAAATCTTACCCAAACCAGGTGATGGGCCAACAAAAGAAAAACGTGAAAATGGATTTTATAATTTGAGATTTTATACAACTCTACAAGATGGTTCTAAAGCTTTAGGGAAAGTGACTGGAGATATGGATCCTGGTTATGGATCAACATCAAAGATGCTTGGTGAAGTTTCTGTTTGTTTAGCTAAGGATAATCTCTCAGATGTAAGTGGTGTTTTAACTCCATCAATAGCAATGGGTGACTTCCTTTTGAAACGATTAGAAAATAGAGCAGGATTATCTTTTAGTTTTAAAAAAATTTAGAGGCTAATTTATAAATCGAATGTCATTCCAGTACGCGCAATTTTTACCCTTTTGGTATAATATTTATGGTATTTTATATATATCTTTTGATGAAACTTTATATTAAATATTAATACAGAAGTATTGATTTAAATAACAAATCATTTCAAATGTCAATAAATTGAATTATCATGAATAAATCTAAAAAAGCAATAATTGTTGGTGCAAGTTCAGGAATAGGAAAGGCTCTTGCTCGAGAATTAGTCAAAAACAATTATTCTGTTGGAATAACAGCCAGGAGAGATGAACTACTTTTAAAATTACAAAAAGAACATCCTGAACAAATTCATTATGTAACCTCTGACTGCACCAAGTCAAATGCATTGGAGGATATAGAAAAATTAACTACAGAATTGGGGGGATTAGATTTATATATTATTAGTGCTGGTAGAGGCGCATTAAACTTAAAATTAGATTTTGATCTGGAAGACAAAATCAACAAATTGAATGTAATTGCATTTACTAGTTTGGTGAATTGGGGAATGCTTTTTTTTGAGAAACAAGGCTATGGACATTTAGCAAATATTTCTTCCGTTGCATCACAAAGAGGCGGTGGGTTAGCCCCTGCGTACCATGCATCAAAAGCATACCAAGCAAGTTATTTGGAAGGTATGGCTCAAAGAGCATCCCATGGTAAGTCAAATATTGATGTCACAGATATACGACCAGGATTTGTCAGAACTCAAATGACTCAGGGGCAGGAAATGTTTTGGACATCGACCAAAGAAAAAGCTGCTGTTCAAATTATAAAAGCAATTAAAAGGAAAAAACGTATTGTATACATAACCAAAAGATGGAGGTTTGCGGCATGGGTTTTCAGAAAAATACCTTGGTTTATTTTTAAAAAAATGTAAATAAAAAACCTGATTATTTTACTGTATTAGTAGCTTGTTTCATTCTTGGTAAAGTGTATTTTAAGCCCAGAACTTACTGAAGATGATATGCCTGTGGTTTAAAAGAAAACGCCAATAAATAGATAACACCCCTAAAGTTAATTATTAGTTCTTTGGATGATTTTGTAAAATTCGTAATTGGGATTTTTTTACCTTTGGGGTATGAAAAAGTATTTAAAGCATTTTCCTTTTATAACAGCAATCATTTTGTTTCTTATTGGAATTTCGGATGTTGACGATAAAACTAACTTCCTAGATCCATTTAATGAAACTTCTCAATACTTTTTTACAGTAACTTTTTTAATAATGTTCTTCCTTTGGAAAAATAATTACTTTACAAAAAATAAATAGTTTTAATGAAAACAAAAATGCGTTTTTTCGAAAGTTTGTTCATGGTTTTAGGTATGTTGCTTGGAGCTTTAGGAAGTCATTATTTAAAAAAAATCCTTAGTACTGAGTCCCTAAGTAGTTTCGAAGTGGGTTTGCGGTATATGATTTATCAAGGATTAGGTTTGTTAATTCTTTCATCAATTGATTTTACTACATCAAAAATAAAAAAGTATATTTTTCATTTAATACTATGGGGAACAATAGCATTTTCAGGAAGTATTTTTATTCTTTCATTTAAAACTCAATTTTCTTTTTCATTAGCTTGGATCGGACCTGTTACTCCTCTTGGTGGAACTGTTTTAATAATTGCTTGGATTTTGACTACCCGAGAGTTTATGAAAAAACCCTTTCGAATTAACTAAAGGGTTCTCTAATTAACCATAAACCATCTAAAGAATATGATATTTGCCTTTATTTGTTAAGTAATTTCTGGGATTTGTGATTTTTTTTTATTTATGTTTGAGTATTATTAATCATAAATCAATTAAAATGAAAAAATTTATTACAATTACAACTTTACTTGTCTCAATAGTCTCTTTTGCTCAAACAAGTATTAGAGTTATTAATCTTGATGTTAAAATGGGAAGAGCAGAAGAGGTTGCAGAACTTTTTGCTGAGTGGAATGATGCAGAAAGAAAATCAGGAGCTGCAGTGCTTCAGGGAGTAAATTATTTAGGATATGATGTGACACACAGAGTTCTCCTGGTAGGTGACCCTGCAAATTGGGGTTACAAAGAAGAAAAATCAGATGTTGAATGGGATGCGTACATTGGGAAAATTCAAAAAAACATCAATGATGGAACTGGATCTATGGTAATGACAAATTTACGATGGAGAGATGGTGATGGTAAAAAGAATAAAGCTCATAAAAACTGGGAAATGATTGTTGACGAACCTGCTAAGTTTGCAAAAGCGTATGATAAATTCATTAAAGCAATTGATAATATATTGGATGATCGAATTGTAGCACTTGAATCAATTGATATGGGAGGACAAGGAGGAACCCACAATACTTGGTTGAGCGGTTCTAACCTAAACGATATAATTTTAACTGAAAGAGCAATTAATAAAACAAAGGCTTTTCAGAATTTTATTGCTGAAAGAGGAAAAGTAGAATTAGTTAAAAGCTACTTGACAAATAATATTCATGTTTTTAATTAGAATTCTAAAACACAAATAATCTTATAAATACTAACGTCACTAATTAAATTTAGTGGCGTTTTCTTTTAAATCACAGGCATATCATCTTCAGTAAGTTCTGAGATTTATTATATTTGAGTATTATTAACCATAAATAAATATAAAATGAAAAAAGTATTTACAGTATTTAGTTTCCTCATTTGTTCATTAGTGTTTTCTCAGAACCTTTATTGGTATGATGTTATGTTAGAGGTCGATTCCAAAAATGTATCAACAGTTGCAGGTCTAGTAGATGATTTTTATTCTAATCATCCTAAACCTTCAAATGTAAATGTTGCATTTTCTTCTGTTGCTTTAAAAGGCGCAAGTGAAAAAGCTACTCATATGATTGGAATTACTAGCGAATCATCACAATCCCTGGCTGATTTTAGAAACTCATTAAAAGGAGATGATTGGGACTTATACATTTCTAAAATGAACAATTATGTAAAAAGCAATAGCGCTTCTGCCGGAAGAGATTTAATTACTAATGGTTCAGAAACTTCTTATCCTATTGGACAAGCTTGGATTTTTAAAGCAAAAAATATGCAATTAAGCAGTATGGTTCAGGCTTTTGGGAAACTTGTAAAATCTTACAAATTTGATGGATTTGTTGGAATGGGACAAATTGTTCATGGTACAGAGAATGGTGAAAGTGTATATATTTACGGAACTTATTCTGATTTAAATTCAGCATTTAATTTTGGCCCACAGAATAAAAATGATGCAGCTGCTTTTGCAGAATTTTCAAAAACACTTGACACTGTGGAATATTCAAAATCATTTACTAGAGTTCTTATAAAAAATTATTAATCATTTTTTTAAAATTTAATTTAACACCCCTTAGTTAATTCTAGGGGTTTTTTATACCGCAGGCATATCCTCTTTTTTTTAAATCAGGTTTTTTTTAATTGATTACATTTAAAGAAAGTAATCTTTATGAAAAAAGTATTAGATAAATATCAATTCATAATTGGCACGATAATTTTTCTAGACACTTTATAATCTTATGATTCATAAGCGCTAAAAGGTTGATTATAGTGTCGAACTCCTGTTGCTTGATAAAGAGCATTTGCCAAAGCACCCATAATTGGAGGGAAAGGAGGTTCACCTAGACCTGTTGGATCAATATTATTTTTAACAAAATGAACTTCAATTTTTTTAGGAGATTCACCATGCCGTATTAAGCGGTAATTGTGAAAATTATTTTGTTCAGGTGCACCATCTTTAAAAGTTATGGCACTATACATAGCATGTCCAATTCCGTCAACAACCCCACCCTCCGCAAGGTTGATTGCTGCATCTGGATTTACAACAATACCACAGTCAATAGCACAGTATACTTTTTCTACAACAGGCTTTCCATTTTTCATTACCATATCCAATACATTGGCTACATATGAATTATGACAAAAATAAGCAGCTACTCCTCTAAAAACCTGTGGATTATTATTGTTATTCCATGATGCCTTTTCTTTCACTAACTTTAAAACTCCTGCATAACGTTTAGCTTCATAATCATTATTTTTACCTATTGGCTTGTTTTCAGCTTTAGCTAGAAGCTCCAGCCTAAAGTCAATTGGATCTTTTCCTGCAGCTTCTGCCACTTCATCTAGAAAAGCTTGTTCTACCCCTGCTATAAAATTAGATCTAGGAGCTCTAAAAGCTCCTACTGTAATATTTGATGATCTTGTCCATTCTTCTGCAATATAGTTCTCTACAGCACCTGCTGGGAAACGATTAGCTGCTAATGGACTCTCTGGAATTCCACCAGCTTTTACATGAAAAGCGATTAAGTTATTATCCTTATCTAAAGCTGCTCTGTATAATACGTGATATGAAGGTCTATAAGTACCTTGAGTCATGTCATCTTCTCTAGAGTAAATTAATTTTATAGGTTGTTTCATTTCTTTAGAAATAACAGCTGCCTCAGTTAAAAAGTGTCCATATAGGCGTCTTCCAAAACCACCTCCCATTCGTGTCATTTGAATATCAATATTTTCAATAGACATTCCTAAACGTTTAGAAACACTTTGTTCCATGTATTCTGGTGTTTGAATCGGTCCTATTAAAATAGCTTTTTCATCTGATACATCTGCAAAAAAGTTCATAGGCTCCATCGTATTATGAGCCAAGAAAGGGCAGGTATAACTCTTTTCAATCACCTTTGTTGCATTTTTAAATGCAGCAGCTGGATTTCCATCTTTACGCACCACTTTACCTTTTTTCTTGGACATTTCCTCAAAAATTTCCTTGTGGTCTTGAGTACTCTCTAGTCCAGCAGGGGTATCAACAGTCACATTCTTTCCGAAAAAACTTAACTCTTCCGTTTTAGCAGGGGCCATTTCCCATTCGATTAAAAGAACTTTTTTTGCCTGCATTACCTCCCAAGTGGAACGACCCACCACTACAGCAAGATCATTAAATGCATCATTATCAAAAGCTCCTAATTTATATCCACTTTCATGAGTTTTCATAATAAACACACGTTCAATCCCTGGCATTTTAGAGGCTTTAGAATCGTCAATGAGTTTTAACTGCATTCCAAAAGCTGGGGGATGAACAATCATTGCGATTAACATGTTTTCTTTCTTGTAATCTATTCCAAATAGAGGTTTCCCTATAACAATTTTACTACCATCTACGTTTTTTCTAGAAGTCCCAATAATTTTAAATTCAGAAGGATCTTTTAAAGAAATTTCTTTTGGAACTTCCATTTTTGAGGCTAGGGATGCGACTTCCCCGTAGCTTAATGTTTTTCCAGAAATAGAATGAATAAGCTGACCCATACTAGTGGTAATTTCATTTTCAGGAACTCCCCATGATTTAGAAGCTGCTTTAATTAACATTACGCGTGCAGTTGCTCCAGCCATCCTAAGGCTATTCCATCCTTGGCGAATTGATTGACTACCCCCTGCAATTTGTCTTTTGAATAAAGAAGTATTAAGTGGAGCCTGTTCAACAATAACATTATCCCAATCAATATCTAATTCTTCTGCAACCAGCATTGGCATTGAAGTTTTTACGTTTTGACCTATTTCTGGATTTGGAGACATTATAGTGACTAGACCGTTTTCTCCAATTTTTAAAAAGCCGTTTATTTTAAACCATTCTTTTGGCAATGCATTTATTTGTTGGGGTGTCATGTCACATGACATTAACCAATTAAATCCAAGCATGATTCCTCCAGTAGTTAGTGTACTACTTTTGATAAAAGACCGTCTTCCTATTTTTATTTTAGTAACTTTCATTATATATTTTTTAGTATTGAGAATTTTATGATTTTGCAGCAGTTTTTATTGCAGCATGGATTCGAGTATAGGTTCCACATCGACATATATTTCCTTTCATTGCAGAATCTATATCATTATCAGTAGGATTTGGATTACTATTTAATAAAGCTGAAGCGTTCATTATTTGACCAGCCTGACAATAGCCACATTGAGGAACATCATGCTCTATCCATGCTTTCTGAACTGGATGATCTCCTTTTTCTGATAAGCCTTCAATAGTTGTTATTTTTTTATTTCCAATTACTGAAACAGGAAGTTGACATGATCTAACAGCCACCCCATCTAGGTGAACGGTACATGCACCACACTGGGCTATTCCACACCCGTATTTTGTCCCCACAAGATCAAGGTGATCACGAAGTATCCATAGAATTGGAGTTTTAGGGTCTGCTTCAACTTCTTTATTTTTCCCGTTAATGCTTAGTTTGAAATTAGACATGAATCAATGTGTTATGATTAAATTATTTCAAAAGTTAATAAAATATATACAAACCTTATTTTGTTTTACAATAAAAGTTTTTTAATAAAAACTTTTATTGATTAGGATACGAAGCCCAACAAGAATGACTAGGCAGGCAGTTCCAATTCGAATGGCACTAGGGGAAGCTTTTTTAAGACTAAAGCGAACCCCTAATTGTCCGCCTAATAATACAGCTACCATAAACACTACAGTAGTCATCCAAGAAAGTTCAAGAGAACCACTTACCAATAGACCAATAAGTCCAGAAATGGAATTAACCAAAATAAAAAAAGCAGTCAAAGCTGCTATTTTTATTGGTTTTCCCCAATTTAAATGATTTAGTAATGGTGATAAGAAGATCCCCCCTCCAATTCCTATTAATCCAGAAAGAAAGCCAATTCCACCTCCAAGAAAATAACTCATATAAGTAGGGTATATTTTAGACTTTGGCACATTTTTTTGTACAGCTTGATAAAACAAGGAAAATGAAGAAAGTATAAGTGTAATTCCTAACAAAATAAAAAATACTTTTTCATTAAGTTTGAATTGTGCTCCTATAAAGGCCATAGGAATGCTTGTGATAATAAAAGGCGAAAAACTCTTCATGGAAAAAAGCCCCCTTTTATAAAATAAAAACGTACTCCCTGAAACAACTAAAATATTGCAAATAATGGCATTAGATCTAATGAAAAAAAAACTAAAAGCAAAAACAGATAATAAAGCCAAATAACTTGAGCCACCACCAAAACCGACTGAAGAATAAAAAGTTGCTATAATGAAAAAGCCTAAAAAAAGCAGGAAAGTTGTTTCAATGTTTAGCATCATAGTTCCTGAATTCATTTAATCCTCCATTAATGCTAATTAGAGTTGCTTCTGGTTGTTCTTTTTTTAGAAATCTTAAAGCCTCTAAACTTCTTACCCCAGATTGACAAATAAAATAAATAGTCTTTTCAAAGTCTAGACTATTGTGATTTAAATAAATAGATTTTAACGGAAGATGAGTAGCTTGTTTCAAATGATAATCATTATACTCTTCAGTAGTTCTAACATCTACTAATTGAATTTCAGTTGAACTATTTAATAGCTCTTTAAAGGCATCTGAACTAATAGAAGAATTATCAAAACTACATTCTAGTTCATAAGTGTCTTTTAATTCTTCTATCTTTTTGTTTTTGCTTAGGCTATTGATTTTAAATTTATGATATTCTTGTTCAAGGCCATTGAAAATAAGTAATTCTCCAGAGAGAGGACTCCCTATTCCTGCAATAACCTTAACAACTTCAAGCGCTTGTATATTTCCAATTATCCCGGGAATAACCCCTAGAACACCTTGTTCATTACAATTTGGGATTTCTTCAGATTTTGGAGGATTTGGAAAAAGACATCGATAGGTTGGACCGTCTTTGTGATTAAAAACACTCACATAGCCTTCAAAACTGTGCAATGCACCATAAACAAAAGGTTTTCCTAATATAACACATGCATCATTCACTAAATAACGTGTTGGAAAATTATCAGATGCATCAACAATTAAATCATATTTTTCAATAATTGATAATGCATTTTTTTTTGACAAATAAAGCTTATAGCCTATAAGTTTAGATGTAGAATTTTGTTTTTTTAATTTTTTTATTGCAACAGATATTTTAGTTTTATTTATATCCTTTTCAGAGAATAAAACTTGTCGATGAAGGTTGTTTAAACTGACAACGTCATTGTCAATAAGCCCAATTGTTCCAACTCCCATCGCGTTTAAATATTGTAAAACAGGAATTCCAAGGCCGCCAACACCTATTACTAAGACACGAGCCTTTGTTAATTTTTTTTGAGATTTTAATCCAAAATCCTTTAAAATGGTTTGTCGAATATAACGTTCACTTTCCATCATTTTTGACGGGTATAATTTGATTTTCCTCCCTCTTTTTTCTCTAGTTGTATGTCTGAAATCTTAATGTCTTGTGAAAGTGCTTTACACATATCATAAATTGTTAATGCACAAATACTGACACCTGTAAGGGCTTCCATTTCCACACCTGTACGTTCATTGCATTTTACTTCGCACAAAATGTTTAATGCATTATCAGAAGGGGTTACCTTTAAATTAATTTTAGTCAAAGGCAATTGATGGCATAATGGAATTAAATTTGCTGTTTGTTTAACAGCCTGAATACCCGCAATAATTGCAGTTTGAGTAATACTTCCTTTTTTACTCAAGAAGTCTTGCGTTTTTAATATTTTAAAAACTTCAGAAGGAAATGATATTTTTCCAGAAGCTATTGCAACTCTACTTGTAACATCTTTATCCGAAACATCTACCATAGAAGCTTTGCCAGATTCATCTATATGTGATAGTTTGTGCTTCATATTCTTAGTTATTATAATTAAAAAACATATTTATGGATGCTCCGTTACCCATACAGTTTTATTGGTGAAAAATTCTTTTTTCCAAATAGGTACTCTTATTTTTAGGGTATCTATAAGAAAGCGACAAGCTTCAAAACATGCATCGCGATGTGCAGATGAAGCACCTACCATAACTACTGGCTCTTCTATTTCTTTTCTTCCATGAACATGGTGAAGTATTACTTTATTAAGCTTCCACTTAGTGCCTGCTTCTTTAGCGATAATCTCCATCTCTTTGAGAGCCATTTTTTCGTAGGTTTCGAAGTCTAGAGCTTCTACTTTTTCATTTTGAGTACTGTCGCGAACACTTCCTATAAATACACAAATACCTCCGCTCTTGCAATGAGAAAGTCTTTGATAGACAGAAGTCGTATCAATGTTATTTACTATTTGAATATCTATTTCCATAATCATCCTCCACTTACAGGAGGTATAATTGCAATTTCATCCGAAGATTGCAATTTTGTTTTATCTTCTGCATAACAACTATTTACTGCTATTGCAATGGATGAAAGTGTCTTGAATTTTGGATATTTATTTGAGATCAATTTTTTTAACTCTCCAACTGTTTTAGGATTTTTTTCAGCTTCTTTAAGTAATAAAGATGATGTACCTATTATGTCTTTTGCAATTCCAAACAAGAGTATTTTCATTTTTTCATTTTTTTAATGCTACTGAAAGCTTGCTCGTTTTTATAAAGTTGTACAAATATCTAAAATTACCATTATACCATACCGCGAAAAGAAATCCAGTATAAATTATCCAATTTGGAACCAAAAGAATGTTCGCATAGTTCACTAGTAGCAATGTAATAAATGATGTGATAGAAATGCTTAAAGCAATTTTAGATTTTTCTTTAGTATAATTTAATGAAATTAATAAAATAATTATAAATCCTAGGAATGGCTTTCCATGAAAAAAGAAAGGAACCAATACTTCATTTTCTATATTAAAAAACATTAAAATAGCACCCGAGTATGCGGCAACACAAAAAGGACATTTTGGCAAAATAATAATTAATGCGCTTGATACAAAAGACATAAATCCATTTTTGAAAGAAGTTGTTTTTTTAACTCCAACTGAATCTGAATTGGAACAACATGGGGTGATAGCTGATTTCATAATTTATTTCTATATGGTATGTAAGGATAAATTTCTCCTTTTTTAAAAATATTCTTTTCCTGAGGAAGAATTAAAAATCCATCTGTGTGTACTAGGTTAATAAAGTCGCCAGATCCATTTCCAAAAATTGGTTCTGCACTTAAAGTTCCATTTGATTTGCTGTTTATTTTTACTTCTATAAATAAAATAAGATCTGGTTTGAAAGTAATATCCTCAGAGAGAATAGCATAGATTGGTTCATCAACAATGTTTAAGGATTTTTGAAGCCAATATCTAATATATGCATACAAACATACAAATGAGGATACTGGATTTCCTGGTAAAGCAAAAACGTGGGTGTTCTTCCCTTTTGTACCAAACCAAAAAGGTTTTCCTGGACGCTGTTGAATTTTATGAAAGTGTTTAACAACACCAAGATTATTGAGAACATCAGGTAGGAAGTCAAATTTTCCCTTTGAAACTCCACCAGTAATAACAAGTATATCATAATCAACTAAAAAGCTTGAGATTATGGTTTCCATTTCTTTTTTATTATCGGATAAATGTTTCAAATCAGCTAGAATACCCCATTCTTTAAAGGTGTTTTTAATGCCATATACATTTGACCTTCGTATTTGATGCTCAAGAGGTTTTTCGTGTACATCAACCAATTCATCACCCGTAGAAATAATAACCACCTTAGGAGATTCTCGCACTAAAATATTTTTCATACCAGTTGCGGCAGCTACATTAATTTCAGCACTTGAAATTAATTCACCTAACTTTTTAATTACAGTGTTTTCCGTAATGTCGATCCCTTTAAAATGCACATTCTGCCTTTTGGCAACTAATTTTGATTTTATTTGCACCAAACCATCTTTAATATCAAGGTCTTCATAACGAATTACAGTATCTGTTTTTTTAGGCAATATAGCTCCTGTCATTACTTCTATACAATCATTAACATCAGCTAGTGTTTTTTGAATAGAGCCCGCAGGAGCAACTTCTTGGATTTTAAAAAAGGTTGCTCCATTTTCAAAAGTACGATGCCGAATGGCAATACCATCCATTGTTACCCTATGGTAAGGTGGAAAGTCCCGATCTGCAATTAAATCTTCTGCAAGATACCTGCCTCCACTTTCATTTATAGGAACTGAAATTGTAGAAAAAAAAGTTTTGTTTTCTTCTAAAATTTTGAGAGCCTCACTATATTTAATAAATGTTCTGTCCATTTTCTTCTAACCTCCAATACTACTCATGCTTTCCTCCCGAATAAGGGATTTATTAGTACCTTTTTCAGCAACAAAGCCGTCTTTTGGTTTTAATTTAATGAGTTCAATGAATTTAGAAGCTATTTGCTCATTAGTTACACCAGAGCGTATATAGTCTCTAATGCTATATGTGCCACCATCATATAAGCATGTTTTTATATCGCCTTTAGGTGTAATGCGAAGTCTGTTACACGTGTCACAAAAAGTACGTGAAAATGCTGGAATTATTCCAACATCACCGATAAAACCATCAATACTATAATTAGTAGATGTGTCCCCATGCTTACCAATTTTAGGAGATAAGCTGACATGCTTCTTTTTAATTGTTTTAAATATATCTGTAGCTTTAAAAATAGTGCTATTTTCCTTATAACCACCATTAAATGGCATTTCTTCAATAAAACGAATACTTACAGGGTGTTGTTTTGCTAAAGCTACTAATGGGAGGATGTCTTGAGTATTAATTCCCTTCATCACAACTGCATTAACCTTTAATTTAAAGCCTTCATCAATTAAGGTATGAAAAGTTTGAATTACTTTTTTAAAATCATCACGTCGGGTTATTTTCTTGAAGCGATCAGCATCCAAAGTATCGAGACTTAAGTTAAGAGAATTAATTCCTAACTCCATAAGTTTGGTAATATGCTGTGTCATTAAAGTGCCATTTGTTGTAATGTGTATGTTTTTAAAATGGGCTAGTTGATGTGTTTTTTCGAGTAGGGTTATGAAATTTTTTCTTAAAAAAGGTTCTCCACCAGTAAACCTAACTTTTCGAAAACCAAGATTTCCTAAAACATCAAGTAACCTAATAATCTCCTCATAACTTAATAGATCTGCTTTAGGCTCATAGGGAATTCCTTCTTTAGGCATGCAGTAAAAACATCTTAAATTACATCGATCTGTTACGCCAATACGCACATAATCAATGGTTCTATCGAAACTGTCTTTAATCTGCATTGTATAATTATTTGTATATTTTTACATATAAAACTACAATAATATTTGATGAACTAATTTTATTTTAGTAATAATCTATTACTTTACAGGATGAAAGAAATAAAGTCAATTTTAAAATTATTCAACCATTCTGGTGCTTTTTCTGAGAAATCAGCCATTGCCCAGGTGGTTAGAGTAGAGGAATCATCCTACAGAAGAGAGGGAGCACGTATGCTCGTTTTTGAATCTGGCACTTTTGAAGGAGGTATTAGTGGCGGATGCCTTGAAGGAGACGCTTTAAAAAGATCACAGATCGCAATTCTTAAAAAAGAACCTTCGGTTGTTACATATGACACCTCTAAGGATGATGAAAAGCAAATAGGTGTTGGTCTGGGTTGTAACGGTATAATAGATGTTTTAATTTCTCCTATTGTCCCAGAAAACAATACTATTACATTGTTGGAGAAATGTGTTTCTTCAAGAAAATCTCACATTATAATTACTGTTATTGCGTCAAATGATTCCGATAAAAACATCAAGCTAGGGAATAGCTATTATTATGATACTGATACTCTAACTATTGAAGAATGTAATCACGAAGAATTTAAAAATACACTCAAAATTGATATCAATTCTGTATTAAAAAGTAAAAAATCTCGGATATATAGTTATACCATATCCAAATTTGAGGTAAGTGTTCTTATTGAGCTTATTCCCTCCCAATTTCATCTTGTTATCTATGGAGACAACTATGACATCTATCCAATGATTGAACTAGCAAAAGTAATGGATTGGGAAGTTAGTCTGGTTGGAAATTTACAGAAAATAAGAAAAGATAGACTTGGCTCTGTAAAATATTTGTTTAACAAAGATGAAGAAAGGCATCCTGAAATTGATGATCGTTCTGCCGTTATTTTAATGGCGCACGATTATAAAACTGATATTCAGAATTTAAAAAAAACATTAAATACTCCAGCACAATATATTGCTAGCTTAGGACCTAAAAAAAGATTTGAAAAAATGAAAGCAGACTTTTTGAAATCTAGCACCCCAATTACTCCAGAACAACTCCAAAGGATATATGCACCTTGTGGTCTTGAAATTGGAGCAAACTCACCTGAAGAAATTGCTTCAAGTATTTTTGCTGAAATCCTAAGTGTTTATTCTGATAAAAAAGGAGGATTATTACGTGATAAAACAGAACCAATTCATGAAAGGTTTTAGGTTACACTTCTCGTCTTTCCCAAAGAATATTTGATTCTCGTTGTTTTGCTATTTCTTTTGATACTAACGTAATCGTGTTTTTTATTTCTTTTTTTGAAGTATAAAGGCCCAAGCTAAAACGTAAGCTAGAAAAAGCTAATGTAGGAGAAATCCCCATTGCTATCAAAACATGGGAAGGATTGACACCTGCAGATTTACAAGCAGACCCATTAGAAACTGCTAAGGATGTACTTAAAGAACGAAGTAAGATTTCTCCATCAATATATTTAAATGATATATTAAGCGTATTAGTTAAACGATCAACATTCAAACCATTAACAATAGATTCTTCTATAGTAGATAATCCGTTTTGTAATAGATTTCTTAAATATTCTAAACGTTTTTTTTCTTCAATCAGTCTTTGATCAGCTTGAACAATTGCAAAGGCAATACCAATAATTGCTGGGATATTATAAGTTCCGCCTCTTAATGCGCTTTGTTGCCCCCCGCCTTGTATAAAAGAATCTAAATATACTGCACTTTTTTCTTTAATATATGTAATACCTACACCCTTTGGACCGTATAATTTATGTCCAGAAAAACATGCGAAATCTACTTGTTTAAAAAAATCATTCATTTCGGTTTTACCTAATGCCTGAGTAGCATCTGAAAACAATAGACATCTATTTTTTTTGCATAATTGTGAAATTAAATCTAATGGTTGCATGACTCCCGTTTCATTATTTGCAAACATTATAGAAACCACTAGAGTGTCTTTTGACAACTCACTTTCTAGTTGTTTTATATCAATAAGACCATCGGAAGTAACATCTAAGTAGGTTACTTTAGCACCTTCTTTTTCAAGAAATTCACAAACATCAAGCACTGCTTTATGTTCTGCTTTTGAAGTAATAATGTGATTCCGAGTAGATTTATTCTTTTTATAAAGACCTTTTAAAACTGAATTAATACTCTCTGTAGAACCGGATGTGAAAATAAATTCTTTTTGTGAAATCCCCAATGTTTTAGAAATCATATTTTTTGATTCATCTAATGCATCTTTTGCAAGCCAGCCAAAGGGATGATGACTACTAGAAGCATTCCCGAAATGTTTATTAAAATAAGGCAACATTTCTTTAACTACGCTCTCTTTACAAGGTGTTGTTGCATTGTAGTCTAAATATATTTGAGAGGAGTATCCTAATTCCATATTTTGAAATTATTAAAAAATAACTGATAATTTAGATATTTATATTGATTTTTTAATGTGCAGAAATATTATAAAATATATTGAGTACCTTTTTTATGATTAAGTTTAGCTTTTCAAATCATTTTCATTATAAATTAAAAATATTTTAGATTCAATAGAAATGAAACACAATAAGCATAGTAATTTATCAAAGCCAATTAAAGGGTTTTATGGAAGAAACGAAGTTAGTTTACTTGGAAGTGATTGCCGACAAATTCAAACTTTAGCTTCATTTATAGGTGATCAACTTAGAGATAAATTTTCATTGAGTTATGTGGATGCAGATCATGCTTCAAATAATGACCTAATCAAAAAATATTCTTCAAATCCTTTTATTAAAACCTTCATAAATAAAATTTCTCACAAGCAGTTTGAATTCTTTGATTCGGTTTATAATTATGAGGAAAATGGATTTTTTGACTCCACAGATCTTATTTTAGTTAATGGAAATCATGAACAGGCAAATCATCAAATAGTAATTATAGATCCTAAAAAGAAGACTTCTCTTCTTAAAAGGAAAGCATCATTAACAAATGTAATAGCATTACTGTGGACTAATTCTAAAAAAGAAATTCCAGAATATATTAAAGAGTTAATTCCAGAATATTCAACCTTACCTAAATTCTTGGTTTCAGATGAGAAAGGAATAGGTAATTTTATTAATCTTTTTTTAGAAAATCGGAAACCAAAGATTCAGGGATTAATATTAGGTGGAGGAAAAAGCACGCGTATGGGGGTTGATAAGATTTTTATTAATTACCATGGCAAGTCTCAATACAGTTATTTACAAGAAATAATGAAGCCTTTCTGTGAAGATGTATTTACATCGTGCAGGGCTGATCAATCATCATTATTTTCAAATGTAATAACAGATTCATTTATAGGATTAGGTGCCTATGGAGGGTTATTGAGTGCTTTTCAAAAAAAACCTAATTCTTCGTGGTTTACAGTTGCTTGTGATATCCCTCTTTTAAATAATAAAACTATTGAAACATTAGTAAAAAGTCGTAATCCCTCAAAATTAGCAACCTGTTTTTATAATTCTAATACTGATTTTCCCGAACCTTTAATAACAATTTGGGAACCTAGAGCTTATCCTGTGCTTTTGTATTATTTATCATTAGGGTACTCATGTACTCGAAAAGTACTTATTAATAGTGATGTTGAAATTGTTAAACTAGATAATGAAAACGTATTACTTAATGCCAATACAATTGAAGAAAGTAATAGGGCAGTAGAACTTCTTTCTGATTTCAACAAATAAAACATTATGGAAGGTATAACAGCAATAGTTCTTAGTGCAGGGTTTTCCTCTAGGATGAAAAAATTCAAGTTAGGGTTGCCTTTTAAAAATCATACCATTATTGAAGAAGTTTTATTTCAATTATCAAAGACTTCAATTAAAGAGATCATTTTGGTAACAGGTCATTATAAAGAATCCATAGAAAAATTACTTGCCACTAATTCTACTATAAAAATAATTCATAACAAAAATTATGCTTTAGGAATGACTACATCAATACAATGTGGAATTCTTGAGGCTTCAACCAATGCTAAAGGTTTTTTGATTTGCTTGGGGGACCTTCCTTTTATTTTAGCCACAGAATACAATAAAATACTTTCGAAAATTGAATCAATAGATGATAAAAACCCATTTATCGTAAGACCTTTTTTTAAAAATAAACCTGCAAATCCAGTCTTCTTTAGCAGGCACTTTAAAAATGATCTTTTAGATTTAAAACATATGGAAGGTGCTAAAATACTTATAAAAAGAAATGGTAATTATTTACATAATTTAATGCTGGAGACCGAAAGTGGAATTATGGATATTGATACTCCCTTAGACTATGCTAACTATATACACTCATAATTTAAATTATTAAGCTTTTTTTAGTTTAATTCATAATTAATTTAGCTTTTTTTTAAAGTATTCGTGATTATTTAATAAAAAAAATGTTTTTCGTGTACTTTTTTTGTTAGCTTTAGCTTATCATAAGCCAAATATACTCATTGAATAAAGATTGATTTTATTTTATAAAAATATTTATTTATGATTCCTTCTAATTTCACTTATCACAAAGCAACATCTATTCAAGATGCAATTGCATTATCAAAAACCCATGGAGAAGAAGCCAAGTATATGTCAGGCGGTCACAGTTTGTTGCCAATGATGAAACTTCGATTTGCTTCTCCTGAACACATAATAGATATCAGTAAAATTGATGGTTTATCCTACATTAAAGAAGATGGAGAGACTCTCAAATTAGGTGCACTTACTACACAGACTGAAATGGAATATTCCTCATTAATTAAAGAGAAATACGACATTTTTTCAGATTCTGTCAAATTAACCGCCGATCCTTCGGTTAGAAATTTAGGAACTATTGGGGGAAACATTGCCCATGGTGATGCCGCTAATGATCAACCTGCTTTAATGTTGGCTCTTCGAGCAACAGTAATAGCAGAAGGAATTGACGGGAAAAAATCAATCCCAATAGATGAATTTTTTCATGGTTTTTACATGACTGCTTTAGATGCATCTGATGTTTTGGTAGAAATTCAAATTCCTAAAGCAAAAAAAGGAAGCGGTGGAGCTTACCATAAAGTAGAACGAAAAGCTGGTGACTATGCAACTGCAGGTGTTGCAATTCATATTGAATTAGATGGTCATGGTACTTGTCAACAAATAGGTATTGGACTTACAAATGTTAGTGCGGTTCCCATGCGTTTAGAACGAGGAGAAGAAATATTAAGAGGGCAAAAAATAACAGAAGATTTAATTAAACAAGTTGGGAAGATTGCCAGTGAAGACGCCGAACCAACCTCTGACTTGAGAGGATCTGAGGCTTATAAAAGATCCATTGTAAACACGATCACACAGCGCATGATTCGACTAGCACTAGAAAGAGCACAAAAATAAAAAATAAAAAAATGAAACATAAAATTACTTTGACTATAAATGGAGAAAATGTAACATCAGAGGTTGATTCACGGCTATTACTTGTTCATTTCATTCGAGAAAATCTTGATTTAACAGGTACTCATATAGGTTGTGACACTTCTGGTTGCGGCGCGTGTACAATTATGCTAAATGGCCAATCAATCAAATCGTGTACATATTTAGCAGTTCGTGCAGATGGTGCTGAAATAACAACAATTGAGGGCATTGCGGCAGAGGGAACAAATCATCCAATGCAGAAGGCTTTTCATGATCAACATGGTTTGCACTGTGGCTTTTGCACTCCCGGAATGGTGATTAGATCTATCGATTTATTGAAAAATAATCCAAATCCAACAGAAGAAGAAATTCGTTGGGGAATTTCCGGAAACTTGTGCAGATGTACAGGGTACAATAATATTGTTAAAGCTGTACAGCAAGCTGCAACAGAAATGCAAAAAGAATCTTAATTAGTCTAATTTTTTAAAAATAAAAATATGTTTAAATGTAAAACATCACCAGAGGTTGGAGGAATGGGTCACTCTGTAAAACGAAAAGAAGATGCTCGATTTTTACACGGCAAAGGTAAATATGTAGATGATGTGAAATTACCGGGACAGTTAACTATGGTTATGGTTCGAAGTCCATACGCTTATGCTAAGATTTTAAGTATTAATAAAGATAAGGCATTAGCTATTCCTGGAGTATTGGCCGTAATAACAGGTTATGATTTGAAAGAATTTAACTTACATTGGATGCCCACATTATTGTCTGACACCCAAATGGTATTGCCAACAGATACGGTAATGCATCAGTCACAAGAAGTTTGTGCTGTTATTGCTACCGATAGGTATGTAGCAGTAGATGGTGCAGAAGCAGTTGAGGTTGAGTATGAGCCAATGCAAGCAATCGTTGATCCATATAAAGCCCTAGATAAAAATGCGCCTTTATTAAGACCCGACAAAGAAAATCAAAAAGACAATAAAATATATCATTGGGAGCAAGGAGATAGAAATAAGACAGATGATGTTATTTCAAAAGCAGATGTAGTCGTTAAAGAAAGAATTTATTTACCAAGAATCCATGTGGCTTCAATTGAAACTTGCGGTTGTGTAGCTTCTTTTGATAAAGACACTGGAAAACTATTAGTTTATTTAACTACACAAGCACCTCACGCAATTAGAACAATAGTAGCTTTAGTTGCTGGTCATGTTGGTTTATCTGAAGAAAAAATACGAATTATTGCTCCTGATATTGGAGGAGGGTTTGGAGGTAAGGTTCCTGTCTATCCCGCATACGTAGTTGCAATTGCAGCTAGTTTTTTAATTGGAAAACCTGTAAAATGGATTGAAGACAGGTCAGAAAACTTAGTCAATGGTTTTGCTCGTGATTATCACATGGATTGTGAATTGGCAGCCACTAAAGACGGAAAAATACAAGCATTTAAAGTTTCAACTTTAGCTGATCATGGATATACAGATTCTTCTGCGAACCCATCAAAATATCCTACAGGAATGTTCTCGATATGCACAGGTTCTTATGATTATGAACATGCATTTGCGGAGTTAGATGCTGTATACACAAATAAAGCACCTGGAGGAGTGGCTTATAGATGCTCATTTAGGGTCACCGAAGCCGTTCATGCTATTGAAAGAATGGTAGACAAACTTGCTGCCGAAATAGGAAAAGATCCGGCACAATTACGTTTTGAAAATTTCATTAAAAAAGAACAATTTCCATACGATTCACCTTTAGGTTGGACATATGATAGTGGAGATTATAAAGCTACGCTAGAAAAAGCAATGGATATGATCGGCTATGAAGATTACAAAAAAGAGCAAGCTGAGAAACGTGCCCAAGGTAAATTGATGGGGATTGGAATTTGCACCTTTACCGAAGTAGTAGGAGCAGGTCCTTCTAAAGACTTTGATATTTTAGGAATTGCAATGTTTGATAGTGCCGAAATACGTGTACATCCAACAGGAAAAGCATTAGCACGTTTTGGAACAAAATCACAAGGACAAGGTCATGAAACTACTTATGCTCAAATTCTGGCAGAAGAATTGGGAATTCCTTACACCGATATCGAAATCGATGAAGGAGATACGGACACATCCCCTTACGGACTTGGAACCTATGCAAGTAGAAGTACGCCAACCGCTGGTGCTGCGGCAGCTATAGCGGCACGTAAATTGAAAGATAAAGGGAAAAAAATTGCAGCACATTTATTAGAAGTAAGTGAGGAGGATATTGAATGGGAAGTTGGCAAGTATTTTGTAAAAGGTGCTCCTGACAAATCTAAAACAATTCAAGAAGTTGCTTTCGCAGCTTACACAAACTTTCCTGAAGGAATGGAACCTGGATTCGAAGCAACGCACTATTATGATCCACCAAATCTAACATTTCCAAATGGCGCATACATCTGTGTAGTGGAGGTAGAAGAAGAAACTGGTGCAATTGATGTAAAGCGTTTTGTTGCTATAGATGATTGTGGTAATATCATCAATCCAATGATCGTTGAAGGTCAAGTACATGGTGGACTAACTCAAGGAATTGCGCCGGCAATGTATGAAGGCATAGAATATGACGATGAAGGAAATGTACTAAATGGTACTTTAATGGACTATTTAGTTCCAACGGCTGTCGAATCTCCTAATTGGGAAACGGGTCACACCATTACACCATCGCCACATCATCCACTAGGAGCAAAAGGTGTTGCAGAGTCACCAACAGTTGGTGCTCCACCTGCTATAGCTAATGCTATCATAGATGCACTTGCGCCTTTAGGAATTAAACATTTGGATATCCCTATCACGCCAGCGAAAGTTTGGGATGCAATACAAGCTCATAAATAAATTCAAATATGATTTTAAATAAAAAAACCTTCCCTAAGACTAGGGAAGGCTTTTTAAGTGTAAATAATAGGTAAAATATTTTTAATGAAAACAAATTTAACTAAGTCATTCGAAGTACCCCAAAAGACAGAATTAATCTGGAATCATCTAATTGATCCCACTAAAATTATGGATTGTGTTCCTGGAGTTTCTATAGATGAAAAAGTAGGTGAAAATCATTATAAAGGTAAAGTAGGGATGAAATTTGGTCCAATGGGTGTAAAATATGATGCAGATATTTTTTATAATGAAATAGATATTGAAAATAAAAAGATTATTCTTTCTGGGAATGGTGTCGATTCTAAAGGAAATGGAAATGCTGAAATGAAGATGACCATAAATCTTACTGAATTAGATTCTGGCGGTGTTAAAATGGATGCTATTATGGATGTCACTGTCAATGGTAAAATCGCTCAATTTGGTTCTAGGCTTATTGACACAGTATCAAATCAATTATTTAAACAATTTGTCTCTAATTTTTCAAAAAAATTAGCAAATGCAGAAGCAGCAGCATAAAGTTTTATTCACCTTTAGTAATCAAGAAACCATGCTTGAGAATAGTTAAGTATAACCAAGTAAATTTTAAGCTTTTGAATAAAGAGATTAACGCCATAATAAAAGATTTTTACAATAATGACTACATATTAAATGAAGAATTAGCTACTTCTCTTTTCTTGTTAAAAAATCTAGAAAAGCCATTACTGTTAGAGGGTAATCCAGGTGTTGGCAAAACAATGTTAGCTAAAACTTTAGCTAGTCATTTAGGAACAAACCTTATTCGCTTACAATGCTATGAAGGTCTAGATGTAAGCACTTCCATATACGAATGGAATTATCAAAAGCAATTACTGCATATAAAATTATTTGAATCTGAAAAGGATAAAAAAGCACTAGAAAATCAAATTTTTAGCATGGACTATGTTCTGCAACGACCACTTTTACAATCGATAAGAGCAGACAAACCTGTTGTATTACTAATCGATGAAATTGATCGTGCAGATGAAGAATTCGAAGCTTATTTATTGGAGCTTTTGTCAGATTTTCAAATTAGTATTCCTGAGTTAGGAACCATTAAGGCTACTACAAAACCATTTGTGATATTAACATCAAATAGAACTAGAGAACTAAGTGATGCTCTTAGAAGACGTTGTTTGTATCATTGGGTAGATTTCCCTTCTAAAGCAAAAGAAATTGACATTATAGCCAAGAAACTCCCAAATATTGATCAGGTTTTAGCCACTCAAGTTGTTACCTTTATACATAATCTTCGCAAATCCAGTTTACACAAACCACCTGGAATTGCGGAATCCTTAGACTGGGCAAAAACATTATTGCTGATGAATGTAGACAATATAACTGATGAGATTGTTCACAACACCATTGGTAGTGTACTTAAACATAAGGATGATGTGGACTTTGTAAGAAATAAAACAGTGCAGGAATTTTTATTTCCAATAGATTAATTTAATGGTAGAAGTAACTAAAACATTCAAAGAGCGATTAATCGATTTCACCATGTATTGTAGAGAGCGTCAGTTTGTTCTTGGTCCACAAGAGACACAAGATGCTTTTGTAATTGCAGAAAATGGTTATGTTCTAGAGCGTAAATTATTTCAATACAGCCTAAAAGCAATTTTTTGTAAGCGTAAAGAACATTTTGATCGTTTTGATGAAATGTTTGATCGATTTTGGAGCCGCTTTTATGAAGAAAAATTAGAGCAACGTAAAAAACAGATTAAACTAATTAAAAATGAACCAGATACAGCTACAGTAATTTTTTTAGGCGCAAAATTTAATGTGCCGAAAAAGGAAAAGAAGATAGAGGCAAAACAAACAAAAGGCGCAAACGAAAGTATTCGTCTGAGGATGACTGATTTTTCTAAAGTAGATGTTAGTGATAAAAAATATCTTGAAGAACTGGCGTTAGAACTTTTTCATCAAATGAGCATGCGGTTCAAGCGAAGGCTTGAAAATTCTAATAAAGGAAAAGTAAATATTCGTAGAACAATAAGACAGAGTATTGGTAAAGGTGGCTTGCCTTTGGATCTTGCTTTCAAAAAAAAACGTAAAGAAAAACGAAAAGTTGTTTTCATATTAGATATAAGTGGTTCTATGGATACTTATAGTTATTATCTTTTACGCTATGTGATGATATTGAAAAAGTATTTTAAAAGTTTAGAATTCTTTACCTTTAGTACGAAATTAACCCATGTTACACCACTGTTACGACAAAACAATGAACAAGAGGTTTTAAAACAAATCAGCGTAAATGTAAATTCTTGGTCTAGTGGAACTAAGATTGGAGAATCATTAACCGAATTTCTTTCATCATATGGAAACAGGTTTTTAAGCCAGAAACATGTTGTCGTAGTTCTGAGTGATGGACTTGAAACTGGAAGTGTTACTGTCCTTAAAGAAGCAGTTAAAACTATTCGAAGAAAATGCAAAACCTTAGTATGGCTAAATCCACTAAAAGGAATGAAAAACTATCAACCCATTCAGAAAGGAATAATAAATGTGATGCCACATTTAGATGCATTTGAATCTGCACATAATTTGGATAGTCTATTAAAACTAGAAAAGCTATTGATGGATGTTTAACGAATTGGCACTTAAAATAGAAGAATATTTGAATAATGGATCAAATTTCGCCATTGCTCAAGTAATTGATCGAATTGCTCCAAGTTCTGGGAAAGTTGGAGATAAGGCAATTATTCTTGAAAGCGGAGAACTTATCGGTTGGATAGGAGGAGGATGTGTTAGGGGAATTATTGTTAAAGAAGCTATTGAAGTTATAAAAAGAAAACATTACAAAAAAATTCGCATTTCTCCAACAGGTGGAACTAGTGAAAACGAAAATTTTAAAGAATATGTTATGTCATGTCAAAGTCAAGGTACTGTCGAAGTCCTAATTGAACCAGTAATTGCTCAACCTGAGTTAATAATTGTAGGGAAGTCTAATATAGCTCGCAAGCTAGCTATAGTTGCTAGTGCAGCTGATTTTAGAGTACACGCTATGGCAGAAGATGTTGATAGTCACATGTTCCCTTCAGTAAATAGTGTTATTAAAAGTATAGATTTTAAAATGTTCGAAGAACTCTCCAATACATATATTATTGTAACAACACAGGGTGAAAATGATGACCTTTCTGTAAAAAAAGCTTTAGAGACAAATTGTAAATATGTTGGCTTTGTAGCAAGTACTAAAAAAGCTGAGGACATTAAATCACATCTAATTGAAAATCGTATCAGTGAGGACCGTATTGCTAAGCTAAATAGTCCAGTTGGGCTTGATATTAGTGCAAAACTAGCAAGTGAGGTTGCTATTAGTATTTTGGCAGAGATTATAGATGATTTCAGAAATGGCAATGCTTCAAAAGGATTTGAAAAGAAAGATGTTGTTAAACCTAAAATTGAATCTACTTCTAATCCGAAAAAGGATACATTTTCTAAAGAATTTTATATTAATCCCGTATGTGGTGTGCCGGTTTCAAAAATAAGTCCAAAACACATTTTAGAACATTTAGGTGATAAAGTATATTTCTGTTGTGATGGTTGTAAAGTGACCTTCGA
>CAJQQG010000065.1 GCA_905480425.1 uncultured Flavobacteriaceae bacterium
CCTTTATTTTCTTCTTGATTTACAGTGATGTGGTAGCTATTCCATTCTCCAGCTGGTTTTGCCATAACGTGATCAGGCGCAATCATATCGTACAATGAACCTGCAGTATGAATTTGATTTTCATTATCATCTCTGTATATATCTGCATCAATAATTTGGATTTCTGGACCTGTTAAATAAGGTGCATCAAATTCCTCACCTTCATATACACCCCACATAAAGCCACTATTTGAATTAGGAGAAAGCTTCCACTCAAACTTAATTTCAAAACTTGTATAAGTCTCGTCTGAAATTAAACTTTTATTACCATTCCCTTTTGCAATATCTGAATTATAGGTAAACACACCATCATTTACCGACCAGCCTGTTTTTTGTCCAGTTTTATCTTGATAAATATGCCACCCATCAAGACTATTAGGGAGACTTAGACTTACCCACTGCTGGTCAACTTTTTCGTTTTGAACAGATATAGTTGAAGTATTTTTTTTAGTATTATTTTGGCAACTTAATGTTAATATGACTGTAGTGAATAATACTAAGCGAATATTATTTATCATAATGAAAAAAATTTTAATAAAAGTACTGATTTATTTAAAACGAACCTTATAATATCATTACAGGAACTTCAACCGGAATATGAAGTTTCCCAGCTGTAGCTCCTTGAATTTCTTTAATGGTAACCCCAGGGGCTCGCTCAACTAACAAAAAACCGTTTTTATGGACATCTACAACTGCTAATTCTGTAACGATTCTTTTGACACATCCTAAACCAGTTAGTGGCAATGTACATTTAGGGAGAAGTTTGGAATCGCCTTTACGGTTCACGTGCATCATAGCGACAATTATATTCTCAGCTGAAGCAACCAAATCCATAGCCCCACCCATTCCTTTCACTAATTTTCCGGGTATTTTCCAATTTGCGATGTCACCACTTTCAGAAACCTCCATAGCACCTAAGACCGTTAAATCGACATGCTGTCCCCGTATCATCCCAAAACTCATGGAAGAATCAAAAAAGCTTGCGCCAGGAAGGCTAGTAATGGTTTGTTTTCCGGCATTTATTAGATCGGCATCTTCATTTCCCTCTAATGGAAAAGGACCCATTCCTAATATACCATTCTCGCTTTGAAATTCCACTTGTATTCCTTCAGGCACATAATTTGCAATCAAAGTAGGAATTCCAATACCTAAATTCACATAAAATCCATCTTTGAGTTCTTTAGCGATTCGCTTGGCAATACCATTCTTATCCAAAGCCATTTTAAGATTGCTTTAGGGTTAATTGTTCAATTCTTTTTTCATAATCCGTTCCTTGAAATATCCTATCAACTAAAATTCCTGGAATATGAATTTGATTGGGATCCAGAGCTCCTAAAGGAACCAACTCTTCAACTTCTGCAACTGTAATTTTAGCGGCACCACACATAAGTGGGTTAAAGTTTCTGGCAGTTCCTTTAAAAATTAAATTTCCTGCCTGATCACCTTTCCACGCTTTTATAAATGAAAAGTCAGCTTTAAAGGCTTCTTCCATGATGTAATTTTTACCTGAAAAAACTCTTGATTCTTTTCCTTCGGCTACTTCAGTTCCAAAACCTGCTGGTGTAAAAAATGCGGGTATTCCTGATTGTGCAGCTCTACATTTCTCCGCTAAAGTACCCTGTGGAATCAATTGCACTTCCAACTCTCCAGACAGCATCTGCCTTTCAAATTCAACATTCTCTCCTACATAAGAGGCAATCATTTTTTTTATTTGTTTTTGCTGAAGTAATATTCCTAATCCAAAATTATCAATCCCTGCATTATTAGAGATACATGTAAATTCACCAAGGCCTAAAAGGGCTAATTCTTTAATGGCATTTTCTGGAATGCCACATAAGCCAAAACCACCTAACATTAAAGTCATTCCAGTGCTAATGCCCGTAAGGGCTTCATGTACAGAATTGACTTTTTTATTAATCATGATTTAATAAATTATACTCATTGCTTTAGTGCCTTTAGTTTTGATATTAATTGTGGGACAACTTCAAAAGCATCTCCTACAATTCCATAATCTGCTGCTTTAAAAAAGGGTGCTTCTGGATCATTATTAATTACCACTTTAACTTTAGAAGAATTGATTCCTGCTAAATGTTGAATAGCACCAGAAACACCAATAGCTATATATAAATTTGAGGCAACCGGTTTGCCGGTTTGTCCAACGTGCTCACTATGAGGTCGCCACCCCATATCTGAAACTGGTTTAGAACATGCAGTAGCAGCTCCTAAAACCGTGGCTAAATCTTCAATTAAATGCCAATTTTCAGGACCCTTCAAGCCTCTTCCCCCTGAGACTACAATATCAGCATCTGCAATGGTAATTTTATCTGTTACCTTATCTACAGATACAACCTTTAATGAAGTGCTTGAAGTTTCATAAGAAGCTTCAACTACTTCCGCTAAACCTTGCTTTTCTTTTAGACCATATGCATTTGAACAAAGACTAATCACAGAACACTCTTCATTGGTTGTACTTTCATTAAACGCCTTATTTGTAAAACAAGATCGTTTTACGGTTAATGGATCATAGGAAGTTGGCAACGCAACTACATTTGAAAAATATGCTGCTTTTGATTTTACGGCTAATATTGGTCCCAAATAACGACCATCTGCACTAGCACTTACTAATATGATTTTTGCAGCTTCTTTTAATACTACATTTTGAATACTATTAGCATACCGTTCTACATTAAAAAAATTATCTTCTTCTGTATTAACATTATACACTTTATCAACACCATACAATTTAAGGGTCGAGGTGTCTTCTAAATTAAAGGTTACAGCGACTAAAGAATCTTGAGAAGCATCCGCAATGGCACGGCCAAAAGATGCTATTTCTAAACCTGCTTTTTTGACAACTCCTTTTTGAGATTCTATATAAACAACTACTGACATAATTTTATATTTTAAAGTACTTTAGCTTCGTTCTGTAATAATTCTATTAAACCATCCACATCATTTGAATCAACGAGTTTAACAGGTCCTTTTTCTGGAGGTTTCTCAAAAATCTTAACAGATGTTGCTTGGTTTAAAGTTATGGCTGATTCTACAGTCAGTGGTTTTTGACGTGCTTGCATTATACCTCGCATGTTGGGTATAATTAAATCAGACTCTTCTACCAATCCTTTTTGAGCTCCTAAAACTATTGGAAAGGTTGATATTAGTGTTTCTTTACCGCCATCAATTTCACGCTGTAAACTTACATTTGTACCCTCTACATCCATTTGAATGCAGTTGGCAACATAAGGTAATGACAACATTGTTGCTAACATACCTCCTACCATTGCACCGTTATAATCTATTGACTCTCTTCCCGTAATAATGAGATCATACGTTTCTTTTTTACACAAAGCAGCAAGTTGACTAGCTACAAAAAAACCATCTAAAGGGTGTGCATCAATTCGAATGGCTTGATCTGCTCCAATTGCCAAACATTTGCGTAAAATAGGCTCACAAGAAGAGTCACCTATAGTGACAACGGTTACTTTAGCTCCAGACTTTTGTTGAAGCCAGATTGCACGTGTTAAACCAAACTCATCATTGGGATTGATAATAAACTGGACACCATTTGTATCAAAAGCTTCGTTTTGATCTTTAAAATTAATTTTTGAGGTGGTATCAGGTACATTGCTAATACAAACTAAAATATTCATTTGATAAGATTTAAATACGAAAATAATAAAAAAAGTGACACTGTGTCATTTTTATATTAAAATTATTCCTATTACCCAAATACAAAGAATATTAAAGATACTGATTGATAATATTTTCAAACATTTCTTGTTTTCCGCTGATGCGGTTAGGAGCTCTGTTTTCTATTCCAATTTTACTTATTTCCTCCAAAGAAAGTGATCCCTTTTCAAATGCTTCTCCTTGACCAGAATCAAAAGAAGCGTAACGTTCTTTTCTAAGGGCAGGATAAGGAGAATCAGTTAATATTTTCTCTGCAACTAGCAAGGCTCTCGCAAAGGTATCTGCCCCACCAATATGAGCATGAAAAATGTCTTCCACGTCAGTAGAGTTTCTTCTTAATTTGGCATCAAAATTGACACCACCCCCTTGCAAGCCACCAGACTGAAGAAATACCAACATTGCTTCTGTCACCTCATAAAGATTTACTGGAAATTGATCGGTATCCCATCCGTTTTGATTGTCGCCTCTGTTTGCATCAATACTCCCTAGCATCCCTGCATTTGACGCTACCGTTAATTCATGCTCAAAAGAATGCTGTGCTAGAGTGGCATGATTTACTTCAATATTCAGTTTAAAATCTTGGTCTAGATTGTGTTCTTTTAAAAATCCAATGGCAGTAGCTGCATCAAAATCATATTGGTGCTTCATAGGTTCCATTGGTTTTGGCTCAATAAAAAAGGTTCCTTTAAAGCCCTGCCCACGCGCATAATCTCTTGCCATAGTTAACAGCTGTGCCATGTGATCTAGTTCACGTCCCATATCGGTGTTTAATAAAGACATATACCCCTCACGTCCACCCCAAAAAACATAATTTTCACCTTGTAGTGCAATTGTACAATCTAGTGCCATTTTTATTTGAGCACCTGCCCTAGCGACCACATTAAAATCTGGATTAGTACCTGCTCCATTCATATAAGCAGGATTAGAAAAACAATTTGCTGTCCCCCATAAAAGCTTTACACCTGAATCTTTTTTCTTTTGAGCAATGTATTCGGTTAGTTGCTTAAGGCGTATTTCATTTTCAGCCAAAGTTGGAGCTTCATCAACCAAATCTACATCATGAAAACAGAAATAATCAAAGCCCATTTTTGTGATAAATTCAAAAGCCGCATCCGCCTTATCCTTAGCTCTCTGTATTGGATCCTTAGACTGGTCCCAAGCAAATTGTTGTGTTCCAGGACCGAAAGGGTCTCCACCTTGACCACAGAAACTATGCCAATAAGCTACCGCAAACTTAAAATGCTCACGCATCGGTTTTCCCATTACTAGCTGATCTGGATTATAATATTTAAAAGCAAGGGGATTATCAGATGTTCTTCCTTCAAATGAAATCGATCCAATTCCTTTGTAAAATTCTTTTTGGCCTAAATGTATCATGTTCAATTATTAATTTAAATTATTTAATGCTCTTGTTAATTCTTGTTTCCACTTATGATAGGCTTCGATATAAGCTTGTTTCTCTTTTATAGGTAACACCTCTGACACAAAATCCATAGAGGCAACACTTTGGGAATAATCGTTTATAGATTTATTTTCAATACCTGCAGCCCTTGCAGCTCCAATTGCTCCAGTAGTATTATAAATTTCTATGGGCTTTCCAATTAGAGTTGCTACTGTTTGTGAGAATATATCAGAACGAAATAAATTATCATTACCTGCACGGACAACATCCAATATCAAGGCGTCTTGCTGCATAATTTCCATTCCATAAGCAAATGAAAAAGCAATTCCCTCTAGTGCGGCACGGCATATATGTCCTCTTGTGTGAACATTTAAATTAAGATTACTTAAAAGAGCCCCTGGAGTTTTATTATATAGCATTCGCTCCACTCCATTTCCAAAAGGAAGATTTATATGACCCTCAGATCCTATGGGAACTGAAGAGGCCCATATATTCATTTCACGAAACGTACTTGCCTGAGTTAGTTTTTTAATCCAGCTGTACAAAATTCCTGCACCATTTATACAAAGTAAAGTACCTAACACTGGACGTTCTTTAGTGTAGTTTACGTGAGCAAAATGATTTACCCTATGGTACTCCTTAGAAGTATTTCTATCGGTAACAGCAAATAAGACACCTGAGGTACCACCTGTAGCAGCTACTTCTCCAGGCTTAAGGACATTTAGAGTCATTGCATTGTTTGGTTGGTCGCCTGCTCTATATCGTATTGGAATACCGATAGGTAAGCCTGTCTTTAAAGATGCATTTTTAGTAACGGTTCCTTGATTCTCAAAATTCTCCACTAAAGGTGGTGTTAATAAAGGATCAATGCCATAGTGAGTTAATAGCCAATCAGCCACTTTTTTTTCTTTATAGTCCCAAAGCATACCCTCAGAGAGTCCATTTATGGTAGTGGTAACTTCACCTGTTAACTTTAATGCAATAAAATCACCGGGTAGCATAAAATGTGATACCTGAGCAAATAGTTCAGGTTCGTTCTCTTTTACCCACTTTAACTTGGAGGCTGTAAAATTTCCTGGAGCATTTAATAAATGAGTACCATACTTTTTTTCTCCTATCTCTTGAGCGGCATCATTCCCTATTTCTACCGCCCTACTATCACACCAAATGATTGATTTTCGAATGGCTTTTTTAGCATGATTAACGAGCACTAAGCCATGCATTTGATAGGAGATTCCAATGGCTAAAATTTCTTTGCTCTGTATTTTATTTTCAAAAAGTATTTTTTTGGTGCCTTCACAAAGATGAGTCCACCATAGCTCAGGATCTTGTTCCGCCCAGCCTGACTGGGCTGCGTAAATGGGCATTTCTTCTTTTGGATGGGTTAAAACGTCAATTTCATGGTTGGTTTTTGCATCAATTAGTGCAATCTTAACCGTTGAACTACCAATATCATACCCTAAATTATACATACTCTATTTTCTAATACTTTTTCAAAAATTACTATAAATGATAATCACACTAGCTAGTTGGTCTTAATAAACGAAAATATGATTTTTGTAATTAAATAAAAATATTACTTTTTTGGCTCTAATATTTATTTAAACAAAAAAATAATAAGACCCTTTTCTAGTGAAATATTTATAAATTTAAAGAACTTTTTGATTTAAAGAAAACATCAATGGAAGCAACTAAAAAGAATTTATCACGTAGATCATTTATAGGAACTTCAGCAACAATAGCTGCTGGTTTATCTTTAGCAGGAGCAAAATTATGGGGAGCACCTGCTTATATACCTAATTTGTTATCACCAAATTTTACGATTAACGGTGTTCAACTTGGGGTTATTACCTATTCTTTTCGAGAAATGGAAAATCAATCTGCCGAAGCAATTCTCCAATATACTTTGGACTGTGGCATCAATTCTATTGAACTTATGGGAGGAACTGCTGAATCTTTTAATGGCCGTCCTGAAAATAATATGGATCGCCGTAAATTATATACGCTCTCAAGAAAAGCAAGAAAAAATGAACTTACTAAAGATCAAGAAAAAGAATTATCAGATTTAAAAAATCAACAAGCATCTTATGATAAAGAAGTTGAGGTTTGGAATAAAAATAGGTCTTTAGATGGATTTTCTAAATTACGTAAAATGTATAATGATGCGGGAGTTCAAATTTATGCATTTAAACCAGACTACTTACTAACCAAAAGAAATTCAGATGCCAACATAGAGTATGCAATGAAAGCTGGAAAACTATTAGGAGCCTCACACGTTACACTTGAATTGCCGAGAGATACTGCGCATACATTAAAGCTTGGCAAGATGGCTGAAAAAAACGAAATTAAAGTTGCTTACCATGGGCATGAACAACAAAATCCAACCTGGTGGGACACAGCTCTTAGTCAGTCTCCAAACAATGCCATGAATATTGATTTAGGACATTATGTAGCTGCTGGAAACGCAGCCCCTCTTCAGATCCTTAAGGACAAGCATCAGCATATTTTAAGCATGCACGTTAAGGACCGACAAAATCCTGAAAACGGAAAAAACAACATGCCCTTTGGAAAAGGAGACACCCCTATTATAGAAGCGCTTAAATTAATGCGGGATGAAAAGTATACGTTTGCAGCAACTATAGAATATGAATATAAAACACCTGAAAACTCAACTATTATTAATGAAGTAAAAAAATCGATAGCCTACTGTAAAGACGCTCTTGAATCATAAAAAATAAACTATTGAAATACCTAAGAAGTCTTCTTATTTTAGCTTTAATAAATATAAATGTGATTATGGCACAGGGCTATGAAACCCAATCATATGAGGTGATTAAAACTGTTGGTGAAGCAGAATTACGCTTTTATCCTTCAGTAATGATGGCCAAAACATCAGTAAATAGTGGATTTTCATCACTATTCAGATATATATCTGGAAACAATACCTCACAACAGAAAATCTCAATGACTACTCCTGTCCATATGGATAGAAATTCAAAAGAAGGGAGTATGGAATTTGTACTCCCAAAAAAATTTTCCAAAGAAAATACTCCAAAACCTTTAGCAGGAAATGTTAAAGTGTATGAGTCTGAAGCGAAATATTATGCTGCTTTTTCTTTTGGAGGTTTCACAAATAGCAGAAAAGAACAATCCATCATAGAAAAAGGGAAACTCATTTTAAAAGAGTATGACATCTCTTTCTCTGATGCTCCAATTGTACTGGTGTATAATAGTCCTTATACTTTTTTTAATCGAAAAAATGAAGTTCTTTTTCCAATTGAAATACCAAAATAAATTACTTTTTTATCAATTAAAGCCAATTTTTTTTAAGCCTTTATGACTGACTTTAATAGCTTCTAAGGGTTCCATCGCAAAGGTTTCGTCTTGCTCTACAAAATAAGCTTGCATTCCAGACTGTTCTTTTTCATTTAAAATACGGCCAAAATCTATGATCCCGTTTCCAACAGGAGCAAACCTGCCTTGGGAATCCATATCTTTTACATGCCATAACTTAAAACGGCCCGGATATTTTTCAAAATATGCCAAGGGATCTGCTTTCGCTTTAGTAACCCAGTGAAGGTCCATTTGAAAATTCACATATTTAGGATCACAGTTTTCAAGAAGGTAGTCTATAACCACAAGCCCTCTAGCATCTTCAATAAATTCAAAATCATGATTATGATACAATAACTTTAAGTCTAATGCACGAGCTTGCTTCCCAAGTGTTGTTAAAATGGTAGCTAGATTTTCGACACCACCTTTCATATTCATACCATTATCATCATTAATAAATAATCCCATGGGGGGTACTGGTACTACAAAATATTCAAATCCAGCTGCTTTAACATCAGCCATCATAGAAGCTGCATTTTCAAGAGAAACACTAGACTGATGAGTACTTAAAGGAATTAATTCTAATGAGGCTAAATGAGCTTTAAATTCTTTTGGCGAAAAACCATAAAACTTTCCATCCTTGTAGCCTGCAGCCTCAATATAACTATAACCAACCTCTGAAACAGCTTGAAGTGTTTTCTTCGGGTTTTTTTCCATAGCATCCCTAACGGTATATAGTGCCAACCCTCCAAATTTATCCTGTGCGTTTACAAAATAAGAGGTTGAAATCAAAAAAGCTAGCATTATAATTCTAACTACGTTTTTAAAGTTATGGTATTCCATCAATTTTTTTTTATATTATATTTAAATATAGATTTTTTTTAAAGAATTTAATATGAATAATTAATCAATTCGTTCTAAAGGTATAGACCCCTGAACTACTTTGATTTCCATTTAAGTCAATGGCTACTATCTTCCAATAATAAACAGTATTGTTTTCTACTTCCACCTCCAGTTGTGTTTCTTGTGCTTGATACGCAATCTCTTGGTTTAAGGTGGTTCCATCTGTGGTATCTAGATAAACTTCAAAACGGTTTAAGTCATCATCTACATCATCAGCGGTCCATCTCAGGATCACTAAATTATTAATATCAGGGGTGGTGTTCGCTCCAGAGCGAGGGGTGATTAACTCTGCTGGGAAAGGAGCGTAATTTACTACTGCATCTCCTGCGAGATAAAACTTCCACGGATCACTCACCGAAGCAGTAGTCCCCGTTTCTCCTATACTTCTTACCGACCAGGAATAAGGCTCTGCTTTAGAGAGCGCTATTGAAAGTTCATTAGTGTCACTTGAATATAGTTGGGTGCTCTGGGTTAAAAGATTAGCTATTTCTAGCTCATAGGAAAGTGCACCAGTCGCAGTGCCCCACACAAAGTTGACATTACTTTGCGTATCATTAATCGATACTCCATCCAAACAGGTTTCTTTATCTACAGGGGAGATCAGATTAGCAACTCCAGGGTCTGCAGGTAATTCTGTTTTTTGACAGTGCACCAAAAGAAGTACTAGTATAAAGCCCGTGAAGTGTTTATAGTTTTTCATCCTTATTCTTTTATCACTTGAAACGATTGATCGATGGTTTCTGATTTTATACTCAGAATATACCCTCCTTGTTTATAATCTCCTGTTTGAAGAGTGTAGTAACGAATACCAAAGGGCAGGGTAATTGTTTTTTGATCGATAAGCTGTCCACTAGGGGTATAAACCTCTAGACCCAAAATACGATCTTCTCCACCCATGGTTAATATAAGTTCTTGATTGAAGGGATTAGGAGCATAGGTAACCTTATATGAGTTTAAATAACTGTTTTCAAAGAGTCCTTGACACTCTATTCCTGTGGAGATAGAAACACGATTTGTCCCTTTTGCTAGGGAGATGGTATAATTGCTTTTAGAGGTTTGTGTAGTAATCCCATTGTGGGTAATGTCATAACTATCCCCTCCACTAAGGCCAAAGGTGATGCTCTGATCTTGTTTATTAAACAAGGTAGTAACAAGTAGTGGGTCAGGTTCTGTAATGGTCACCTCAAAGCAGCGCTCAAACTCTTCTGAGGAAACTCCTTCAACAGTAATGCATATCGAGTAAAGTCCCGCCGAAAGATTATCTAAACTCCAGGAGGAGGAAGAAAAACTATCGCTTAGAGTTGTGGCTCCACTCACCGAAACATTATAAGTAATGGAGGTGTCCAGCACATCTATGTTAATGGTATTGGTTCCCGCACATTTTTCTGTTTTTGATACCGTAAAATTACTGGCTGGAATAAAATAAATAAAACAGCCATTGAGATCTACGATCTCTCCCAGTATGGTATCTGGACAGATGTCAAAAGGATTCCAAACCCCGTCATGATCAAAGTCATCGGACACATCGCCCTCGCCATCACCATCTAAATCAATTTGATCTGGATTAGATACTAGTGGACTGTTGTCAATCACATCAGGTACTCCATCATTATCGGTATCATCAGTAGCCAGAGCTGGAGTGGATTGTAACTCTATAGCCGTTTTACTGTTCTCAGGAACCTGTAGATTCGTTTGGGTGACCACCACAGGGATTTGATCTGAACCATCTTCAGTATTCACATATTCTATTTCTACTTCATAAATATTATCTCCATTAGCATCCCCTGGATTATCAAAATCTGGTGGAGTGATAAACTCTAAGTAATCTTCATTCTCGTCTTCAACGGGATCTCCGTCTTTTTGATCTGTTTTAGAACGCGTTTTAATCGCAAACTTATTGGCATCGGCGCCTCCACTAATTTTTTTCTTAATCTTCCATTTTCCAACGTTTTTATTGTGGGGATTAAAATAACGATGATGTGTTGATTTAAACATACCAGAGGTTCTACTTCTAAAAATACTTAACCAAAAGTTTCTTCTGGTTCTAGGATTTGGTATATCAATAATCGTTACTAGGCCGCTTTCTACGGTAAGTAACTCTTCCCCCTGGGCAAAAATTGAAAAGGAATGGGATTCATCTGTTTCGTAATCTAATTTCTTTACTGAATAAATCTCATTCCCTACTAGTTCAAAGAAACCATCCCCTTGGAAGGTTACATTAACCGCTCCACCTAATGGATCTTTAACATCTATTGAGCCTGCAAGAGATCCAACACTAGCGTCTTCTTTTAAATCAAAAGTTGTTATCGTAACTACAGGAGGCTCAGGAGCATCTTCAATCACGATTACAATCGAAGCTTTCACCTCATTCTCTCCATCACTTACAATAAAGCTTAAGAGCTGGTTATTAAAGGAAGAATCAAAGTCAAGAGAAAGTCCATTAACCACAACAATACTCCCATCAGGGTTTATCTCTAAGACACCTTGGAATAGGGTATCATTCATGGTAAAGATTAAGGCCTCTCCTTGTTCATCTGTTGCTACAATTTTTCCCACAACTCCTCCGTTATCAGGAAGTTTTAAGAATCTAATCTGTGTAGTTGCTATAATTGGAATGGGATTGTCTGTATCACAAAAATCTCCTACACCATCATTATCTTTATCCCCCTGGTCTGGGTTGGCTATATCAACACAGTTATCCAAAGTATCTGCAATACCATCTCCATCACTATCGCGCTGAGAAGCGCCACATCCTTTTTCATCTACTACCGTTAGGATTTGCTGACCAAAGGTTGGCGTTCCTTTTACATTATTGAGTTCGAATTCAGGAGTGTCTGAACATTCATCAAGATCATCAAAAACACCATCATCATCACTATCGATTTGATTCAGTGCACAACCTTTTTCATCCACCTTAAGACCTTGTTGTGTTCCAGGGCACTTATCTAAAAGATCAGCCACGCCATCTCCATCCTGATCTCCATTGAGAAGTACTTTTACACTCCGAGTAGCAGTAACATTATTTACACTAAAATTAAATAATATGTTTTTTGAAGCTTGATTTAAACGCTCTGGAGTATACTGTCCACTATAAGTTCCATCTGCATTATCAGTGATTGTAATATCAATAGCATCACTGAAAATCTTAATCTGAGCTCCCCCCTTAGTAAAGTTTTGCCCTAAACTATCCTTAGCCTGAACCGTAAATGATATGGGAATCACTCCATTAGGAATTAATGGGTTTGGCCCGGCAGCAATCGTAGATCTCTCCAGGGAAATAGGTCCTGAAACAGGAGCGTTTAATGTAAAGGTATTACCGGTTTGATTCACCAGCATGCCATTGCCATTAATATCAAATGCAGTAGCTGAATTTGCGGCAGTAACCTTATATACTTCTCCTCCTGATGGAGAAATATTGGTAAAGTCCATAAAGGCTCTTATGGTGGTCTCTCCTCCAGTAAGTGTAGACGCATTTGCAAGAGTCGTTGCAGTATCTTTTCTATACCCAGCAATAACTAAAGTGAAACTAACACCAGAGCTTTGGGTGATCGATAACGAACTTGAGGTAAGCCCTGAGCTGGCAGAATTATCTCCATAGATCGGTTGATCGAAGAGAATGTCAACATAATTATTTTGAGCCTCTATAGCTGTGGCAGATATCTCTGGAGGGATTGCATCTTTAAAGGTAATACTAGTGGTTCCTGCGTAAGGGTTTCCTGAAACATCATTACCAGAAACTGTAGCAAATGCCTGGCCATTAAAAGTTTTAGCAACAACCCACGGATAGCTCCAAATAGAAGACGTTGAAGAAACACTCATCGAGGCATTGGTGATTTGTCCACTGATAGAAACTGTAGGAGTACTTGTCATAGCCTCGCTAAAAGTGGCGGTAATTAATACTGTATCCGAATCGCTAACAATATTATCTGAGTCGGTATCTGTTAAAGTTACAGAAGGTGGACTTGTATCAATACCCGTTAATTGATTTATTGGAAGGGATTTGCTATAATATTTTATGGCCTGAATATGACCATAAAATAGATGATCAGGGTTTGTGACTCCCCTAAAAGCTGATGCATCACTTCCATTTCCAACATAACCATACCTTGGAGTTTCATTATCTGAATGATTTGAAATAGGGTTGAAAGAATTTGGATGAGTATAAACCAAATCACCATCAATATAATATTTTAGACCACCAGCTTGGTTTGCTTTAAATGTAACAGCTACATCATGCCATAAATCATCTCTTAAATTAATTGTCTGTGAGACAGCATAAGTATCATTTGTTCCATCACTATTTGTAAATGAAAATGCAAGCTTTCCTGAAGAACCATTAATTGCATCAGCTCCAATTCCAAATCTAAAATTAGAGGACCTATCAAACGAAAATATAATTCTTTCATCGTTAGTAGCTCCAGAGCTTTGAGATTTTGATTTTACTCTAGCAATTATAGTCATTTCGTTAATTTGATCAGCATCTCCACTCACATAATTTAGATTTGAAATGGCAATACCTTTTCCGTCTCTAGGTTGACTTCCATTAAAATAAAAAGCGTCTTCAAGTTGATCATAGTAAACCTCTGCTATACCTCTTACAAATCCATCATTATTATTTCCACTTAAGTCTGTTACACTAACATTAGAGGAAGTAGTTGTTTGACCATTGTAAGAATTAGGATTAGAAAAATCATAATAGATTAAAAGATTATTATTCAATCCTATGGTTTGAGATGAACTAAAAGTATTACCTATCATATCAAAAATAGAATTACTTGGAATAGTAATGGTAAGAGATTCAGTTCCATTAGCAAATCCATTAAACGGGATTTTTAATTCATAACTATTTCCACTTTCATTAATGCTTGTTGGTTTAGATGATGTGAGTGTTAAGCTTGAATTTCCTGAGAGAGATAATTCAAAATCTGAAACTGTAAGAGTATTTGATCCCGTTGCATTAATAATCTCTGTAAATACTTGTTCACTAAAAGTTATGCTCACAGTTAAATTATCTGAAGAGACTGAAGGGCTGGAAACCTGAGGAATTGTATTGTCAATCGTAAAAGTAATACTAGTGGTTCCTGCGAAAGCATTTCCTGAAAGATCAGTTCCTGCTATTGTAGCTGAAACAATTCCACTGGTGGTGGTTGAGACTGTCCAAGGATAGATCCATACACTTGCTGTACTAGAAGCAGTCATCGCAACATTAGAGACTTCTCCTGTTATATTAATGGTAGGAGTTACGGCCATCGCCTCACTAAAGGTAGCCGTAATGGTCACTACGTTTGAACCTGCAACTATATTATTGGGATCAGTATCGGTTAAGGTTACTGTGGGGGCGGTATTATCAATCGTAAAAGTAATACTAGAGGTTCCTGCGAAGGCATTTCCTGAAAAATCAGTTCCTGCTATTGTAGCTGAAACAATTCCACTGGTGGTGGTGGAAACCGTCCATGGATAAATCCAAACACGAGCTGTTGAAGAAGCTGTCATTACCACATTGGATACTTCCCCTATTATGTTGATGGTTGGAGTTGCCGCCATCGATCTATCAAAAGTAGCGGTTATAGTAACTACATTAGAACCCGTTACTATATTATTAGCATCAGTATCGGTTAAGGTTACTAATGGCGCACAAGTTCCCCATATTGGTTTATTAGCAATTGATAATCCAGAATTAGTAGAGAAATCAGAAGGTTCAGATGAAATATTTGAAGCACACCACGCTCTTAAGTCTTGATTAAAGGAAGTGGCTCCATTAAAGAACCCAACCCAAGTATTCATTTGTGAATTTGACATATCCCAATTACCAATATCTT
>CAJQQG010000066.1 GCA_905480425.1 uncultured Flavobacteriaceae bacterium
AGCAAGTTTATCATTTAAGTCAAAGTTTACTCCAATACCACCAAGTCCAGTTCTACTGGTTTCTTTTGATGGGTAAGAGCCTTCACTATCAGCTGAAGCAGGTTCAAATCTAGAAAAACCATATCCAGCAAATAAATAAGGTGATATTTTACCATCAGAAAGATTGTATTTCACAATACCATCGACAGATGAATAGCCAAGGTCTTCAGGAGTGTTTTTTATATTATTAAGAGAATATTGTGCGCCTAAAGAGAATCCTGCACCTAAATAACGCGATAAGCTTAAGGCAGGTGCGCCAAAGTTTAATCCTGAGTCTAAATCACCACCTTGAATATTAATGAAATCAATTCCAACACCAATTACCCAAGGTTTATCAGAATTCTGAGAAATTCCAAATTGGAAAAATAATAAGAAAGCTAGACTGAAAAATATTTTAATAAAATGATTCATACTTCAAGGGGTTAACGATAATTAAGTGAAACAAAAATAAGGAAGTTGCTGAGCAATTAAGAATTGTCTTAGCATAATTTTCAAAATTTTTAAATCAATTATTACTCTAAATCCTTACCAGACTTAAATATTTTTGGAAATCTCTTCTCTATCCAATCCGGAATATAATTTTGATTTTTATCTTCTTCCATTCCTGTTGCTGTAGATATGACGGCATATAAAATAACACCTCCAACTAGAACAACAGCTCCGATAATTACGATTGCTATTTCACTCATTATTCAATATTTTATTATTAAAAGTACAAAAAAAAAATACTTTAATTTATTATTTATGATTTGAAATCTTTCATTAAGTCTTCATCTAGAATTTTTTTTAAATAAAAAAGTACTTCTTTTGCATTATCTATTGAAAATACTAGTGGCGGTTTTATCTTCAAAACATTATTTTCAGGTCCGTCAGTACTCATTAAAATTCCATGATTTTTCATTCGATTTACTAAATAAGAAGCATGTCGCTCAAGTGGGATTAAATTTGAATCTACTAATTCTATTCCTAGAAAAAAACCTTGCCCTCGAATGTCACCTATTATTGGATATTTTTTTGAAAGTTTTTGCAGTTCTTTTTTTAAGAAATTTCCAACGATTAATGCATTTTGCTGAAGCTTTTCATCTTCAACTACCTCCAAAACTGTTTTTGAAATAATAGAAGAAACAGGGTTTCCTCCAAAAGTGTTAAAAAATTCCATCCCATTAGCGAATTTTTCAGCAACCTTAATTGTACAAGCTACTGCAGCTATAGGATGTCCATTACCTAATGGTTTTCCTATGGTAACAATATCTGGAACTACATCATGTAGTTGAAATCCCCAATAATTACTTCCTGTCCTTCCAAGCCCTGTTTGAACTTCATCAGAAATACATAATCCTCCTGCATTTTTAACTAAGTTAAAGGCACTTTTTAAAAATCCTTTAGGTAATTCAATTTGTCCACCACAACTAATAATTGGCTCTACAATGAATGCTCCAACTTGTTGATTAGAATTTTTAATTTGATTAATTAAGTTCATAACTTCCTTAGCATATAAAGAACCTGTATTTTCTCCTCTGTATTTTCCTCTAAAAGAATCAGGTAATGGAAAAACATGAACATTTTTTGGTGCTCCAGTACCACCTTTTCCATCAAATTTATAAGAACTAATATCCACACACATGTTTGTATTTCCATGATATCCATACTCAGATACTATAATTTCTTCTGATTTTGTAACTGTTTTGACCATTCGAATTGCCAATTCATTAGCCTCACTTCCTGAATTAACAAAATGTATAACTACTAATTCAGGCGGTAATTTTTCAACAAGTCTTTTGGCTAAGGTGGTTATATGTTCATGTAAATATCGAGTGTTAGTATTTAGTAATCCCATTTGTAACTGACCAGCTTTAACAACCTTGGGGTGCTCATGTCCTACATGTGCAACATTATTTACGGTATCTATAAATTTTCTACCTTTATTATCGATTAAATACACCCCTTCACCTCTAACAATGTGTATTGGTATTTTATACTGTAAACTCATTCCTTTTCCTAAATAGACCTTTCGATCTGCCTGTATTTTTTCTTTGATAGAATTAAAATCAGTATTTAAAATAGTTTTTTTAAATAATAGATTAGGATCAGGACAGATTCCCCTCCATATCTTTTCTTGATTTGGAAAACAAACACCAGGAAAATCATTTTTAAAATTTAAAAGCGACAACATTACCTGAAAGTGTAAATGAGGTGCCCAATTTCCATTTTCTTCTGAATCACCTATTCTTGATAGTTCTTGGCCTTTTTTTATGAAATCACCAGGTGTATAGCTTAATACGCTAGCAACATTCAAATGACCATAGAGTGTGAAAAAATCAAAACCTGGTGCTCCATGCTTTAAAATTAACATTCCCCCATATGCTTTTTCTCCCTGGTCGTTTAAAGCCATGACCACATGACCTTCAAGAAAACTAAAGACAGGGGTAGCCGATGGAACCCAGAAATCAATCCCTAAATGAACGGAACGATTTTCAGTACCTGAATTACCGATTTTGTCATATTTAGAAGAAGTGTATAACGATCTGGGCTCTAAATAACCTCCAGAAATAATAGCATTAGGATATTTTTTTTGAAGTTGATCTAGTTTAAACTGAAAAAGATCTAAATCATTAAATTCATGTTGTTGACCAATCCATGTACTTGACACGCTTAAATCTATAAGATGAACTTCTTCAGTCTTTAATGAAAGAAATAGCTCTGAAAGACTTATATTCTGTTGAATTGTCCAATCAGTAAAAGAAATAAAATCTGGGTGAGAATTAAGGTTACAAGCTGTTCTAAAACTAAAATGTGCAAAATTAGGATCAATTGTTATCCAATTCTGTAATAACTCCCATGCAGGTTTTTCACTAATTGACAAATACTCATTTTCAGGTTCTGTAATTTTATTAAGAGCAGACTTTGTGACTGAAATGATCAGACGCATCGCAATACAGGAATATAAAAGAGATAGTTCCTCTTCTTTAAGAGGAAAGACACTATGATATCCTTGAACAATTGGGAAAGCTGCCATTAATGGATCATTTTCATGCATTATCGCATAAGAACAACAAATAGCTAAATCATTTATTGTTTGAGTATAGATTGCATCTCCAAAATCTATAATTGCATTGACAGAAGGGTGTTCAAGATCTTTTGAAACAATACAATTATTATCGTTTACATCGTTATGGACAATGCTCTTTCTTAAATTATTATATAGTGGTTTTAATGAAGAAAAAATATCTAAAAAATATATCAGTAGTGAAGCTTGTTCTTTATTAAACAAATACAAATACTCCCTAGTCCATTCTGCCCCTGCAATATCCCACTCAAAAAAACGATGAGCTTTATGATGTTCATAATTTTGCAGATCTTTTGTGAGACTTCCTGCCTTTTCTCCCATGCTATGGCGGAGATAATCTGTTTTTGGATTTACAGTACTCCAAACTCTTCCGTAAACCCAAGAAAGAAGTCGAACAGCTCTTTGGACGCCATTTTGATCTTTAAAGAAAGAAATCTCTTTACCTTCATTATTTAAAATGACCTTTGGAAATTGTTTTTGCGGTGACTGGTGATTAAGATATTGTAAAATATTTTGTTGAAATTCTAAATATTCAATATTAAAATTGGACGGAGCTATCTTTAAAACAAAACTTAATCCTTCGTTTGTTTCTAACTTATAATTAAAATCAATTTCTCCTGGTAGAACAGAAAGCGTTCCCTCAATACTATATTGGTCTTTTACTATTTTTTTTATGGATGATAGACTTATCTTCAAGATGAAAGAACTATTAAATGTAAAGTATATTTAAAAATTTCAAGGTAATTAAATATTACGAAAATATTATAAAATATTAGTTTACAGGAATAAAATCTTTTTGAATATTAGGAGTTCTTAAATGACTCATTGCTTTTCTTCGCTCCACAACTAATCGATCTTTAATACCAAAAGAAGAAGGATCACCTTGAAAAGAAACTTTCCAAATCTTTCCTTTTTTAGAATCTGAAATGTATAATGAACCTTCGGGACCTTCAGATAATCCCATTGGTCGGTAAGTGGCATCTTTCATATTTATAATTATTTCTTGTTCTGAAAAACCATCTGCAAACACCTCCCACCGACCAAAAGGTTTTCCGTTTTCAAAAGGAATAAAAGCAACTATATATCCAGCTTGAGGATATGGCCCCCTATTAGTCGAACCATGAAATGCGACAAATGCACCTTTTTTATAATGAGCAGGAAACTGATCTCCTTTATAAAACAATAAATCATTTGGAGCCCAGTGTGCAGGTAATGCCATGATAGGGTTTTCATAGCCTTCTTCTGATTCTCGATAACCATCACCACCATACTCGGGTGCTAACATTCGTTTCTGTTTAAAAGGATCATAATAAGTATAAGGCCAACCATAATTTTTACCCTCTTTAATTATTAAAAATTCTTCAGCGGGTAAAACAGAATTATCCCACTCAGAATAAAACAAAGGTGCATGGTTATGCAAATAATCTCGCCCATGATTTAAGGCGTATAATTGATTATCTTGCGTATTCCATGATAAGGCAACAATACTTCTTAAACCTGTAGCGAAGAGCTCTCCATCTGCTTGCTTTTGATTTGGAGTAGCCTCATCAAATTTCCAGATTCCTCCTAATATATCAAGCTGTGAACAAGGATACTCTCCTTTAATTACAGATGTTGAATTAGTGTAGGTAATGGATTGATCTTCACAAACATTTGTAGGAGCGCTAAAAGTTACATACATACCACCTAAATTATCAAACGCTAACGATTTAGAATTGTGCCATCGAATAGGAAATTCATCAATCATTATTACCTCTGGCTCTCCTTCTGGGATTAATTGTCCCTCTATAAGTTTTTGACGATATACAACCAACTCTGAGCTATAATACAAATACCCATTATGAATACGCATTTCTGTTGCAAACCTTCCATCGTTAGGATAATTACCAAATCGTTTTATGATATCCGCTATACCATCTCCGTTCTCATCACGCAGCGCAACATTTCCTTTGGTTCCGTTTTCTATACTGAGTTTAACGTATACATCACCATTATCATTAACCGCCAAGTGGCGGGAAGGACCAATACTGTCTACTAAAACTAATGCTTTAAATCCTGTGGGTAAAATTAATCCACCATTACTAATTCTTCTGTTTTGCGAAGAATTTTGCTGAATGTTCTTTTCACATTGATAAAAAAAGATGACCAGTAAAAAAAGAATTGTTTTTTTCATGACTAAACTTTAGCGAAAAAGTGACCCAGAAGGGATTCGAACCCCTAACCGTCAGAGCCGAAATCTGATATTCTATCCAGTTGAACTACTGGGCCAATTAGGATCAAAAGTAAAGATTATTTGAGCAATGTGAATGCTTCTTTAGTTTTTTTTGAAGGTCAATAAATAATCAATCCATTATGAAAAATTGTTAAAACAATTCTAAGATAATATCCCTTTGGTATAATAGAAAAGCGACTGAAATTAATTATGGGTTGCTAATAAATGAAAAAGATACATGTGATTAATGACAAGTATCGAGATAAATCAAAAAGGGCTCACAAAATAAATACTTGTTAAATAATTTGATAACAAGCGGATCTATTGCTCCCAATTTCTAACTATTTCGCCTTTAAATGATATATTATTGATAAATGAATTGATATAAAAACATCCTAATAATTAAAAAATATTATTTGATCATGCTGTATAATATTTAAAGTATTCTTAGAATCTTATTCTTTTTTATGTGTTTAATAAATCCCACTCTATGAACGGGTTTTTATTTGTTGGCCATTTGATTTTATCTAATTAATCTTTTATAATCATCCTATCTAGTTATGCGCCGAGCTTTTGTTTAACTAGGCTAGCTATTAGCTTTCCTTCAGCTCTACCTGCTAATTGACCTGAAGCCACACCCATTACCCTTCCCATATCTTTCATATTATCTGCCTTTGTTTTGGTTATGATTTCTGAAATGATTTTTTCAACTTCTGTTTCTGAAAGTTGAGCGGGAAGAAATTCAGTAATCACTTCAGCTTGAGCTTCTTCAGGTTCTGCCAGATCATCTCTATCTTGCTCTCTATAAATAGCAGCGCTTTCTTTGCGTTGTTTCACTAAACGCTGAAGAAGTCTTATAGACTCATCGTCATTAAGCTCTTTATTGCCTGAGCCTGAAGTTTGTGACAGAAGAATTCCAGATTTAATTGCGCGTAATGCCTCTAATCGCAAACTGTCTTTTGCTCGCATTGCATTTTTAATTTCATCAGTAAGATTACTTAAAATTCCCATATAATATTAATTAGTCGACATTATCGTGTAAAAAAGAATTGTTGGAGCGAAGTTGTAAATCATTATTCTCGTCATTGCTCAAAGAAGTTCGTGACGGTATATCTGGTATATCACAATCTAGATCTATGCCTTGCCTTTTGTAAGCAGGCTCTTTTTCTATATCATCAATACGTTGTAATTGGTGTTTGAATTTGTGGTTAAAAGCTTTTAAATGTTCTCGTCGCTTTTCACTTTGAGAAGTTTTACTTTCATTTATAGACTTCTCAAAGGGATCTATTTCACCTGTTGAATTGGATTCAGAATCATTCTCATTAATAATTAATTTTTCATTATCTAGAGAAGTTTCATCTTTGCTTTCAAAAGTTACCTCCATAGAAGCTTCCTCAAAATCTTGGGTTAGATTAGTTGAAGTTTCTAGAATTTGCTCTTCCTCTAAATGTGGCATTTGAGATTCTTCAGTTTTAACCTTTCTAAGAGGTAATTCAAAATCAAGTTGAATTTGATTTTCTTGATCTAAAACTTCAGGATCTACTACATCTATATCAGAAAGGGAATCTGTTAAATCATTAATAATAAATTCTTCAGCCAAAGATTCATCTGAAAAATTAACATTTAATGAGGGTGAAGTATCCTTAACTACTGATGAATCTGTTTCAAATTTGGGTTCAAAAAACGAATCATCTAAATTAATTTCTTCTAGTTCAGAGGCTTTTTTATATGCTGTTTTTTCAGTCTTAATTTCTTCATGTTTTGGGACAAAGGTATTTGCTTTAGAAGAAGCTTCAGATTCTTCTTTAACATGAGTTTCATTAATTCCATGAAAATCAATATGATTACTGACAACTTCATAGTCTACATCTAAGTCATATAATATGGTGTTCATTTCTATCAAAAGTTCTTCTGAGGCTTCTTCTAAAGTTTGATTAATTTTATTTGGTATAGCTTGGATATTTTGTCTTTCTAAGTCATTATTTTCACTGGAATTAGTTAGTCCAGAAAGAAGATTTTCATCACTCAAGTCATGCGTTATTTTTTGATCAGCTTCAAGAGTATGAATTATTTTCTTAGCCTCTGTATTGGATATTTCATTTTGTTGTTCCTGTCCAAAACCTGTAGCAATTACGGTTACAGATACTTCATTTCCTAAACTTTCATCTTCCCCTACACCCATAATAATATTAGTGTGATTACCAGCCTCAGCTTGAATAAAATCATTAATCTCTCCAATTTCATCAATAGTAATTTCATCTGATCCTGAAACAATTAACAACAGTACATTTTTACATCCTGTTATTTTATTATCATTCAAAAGTGGAGAATCTAAAGCCTTAACTATAGCTTCTTGTGCACGATTACTTCCTGAAGCCAGACCAGATCCCATAATGGCAGTACCAGAATTTGTAAGTACCGTTTTTGCATCTTTAAGGTCAATATTCTGAGTATAATGGTGGGTAATAACTTCTGCAATTCCTCTGGCAGCAGTTGCTAAAACTTCATCTGCTTTTGCAAAGCCTGCTTTAAACCCAAGATTTCCATAAACTTCTCTAAGCTTATTGTTATTAATTACAATAAGAGCATCTACAGAAGCTTTTATTTTTTCTAACCCTCTCTGTGCTTGTTCCAACCTTAATTTTCCTTCAAACTGAAATGGCATAGTCACAATACCTACCGTCAATATATCAAGTGATTTGGCCATTTGGGCAATTACTGGAGCTGCACCCGTACCTGTTCCACCACCCATTCCTGCTGTAATAAATATCATTTTAGTTTGGGTAGAAAGTATCGATTGTATTTCTTCTTGACTTTCTAGAGCAGCACTTGCTCCTACTTCAGGATTTGCCCCTGCACCCAATCCCTCAGTTAAACTTGCCCCTAATTGTATTTTTGTAGGTACTCCACTCTCTGCTAAAGCTTGGGCATCTGTATTACTAACAATAAAATCTACCCCTTTTATTCCTTGTTGAAACATATAATTGATAGCATTACTTCCTCCTCCACCTACACCAAGCACCTTAATTACATTACTTCTATTCTTTGGCAAATCAAAATTAATACCTTTTGTTTCTTCTTGATCCATGTTCTGATATTGATTATGCATTATCTAAAAATTCTTTTAATCGTTCTCCAAATCGATCTAAGATTGACTTTCGTGCAACATTAATATCTTTTGTAGGAGTATCTCCTTCCTGTGTTTCTTCATTAATACTTTCATTAGGAGAACTTACATCAGAAGGATTGCTATGTTCTAATGCATTCATCAAAAGTCCTACTGCAGTTGCAAAAAGTGGGCTTGAAACACTCTCCTGAGTATCACCTGCTAAATGCTCACTTGGATATCCAACCCTGGTATCCATTCCAGTAATATATTCCACTAATTGCTTCAGGTGTTTTAATTGACTTCCACCTCCAGTAAGAACAATTCCAGCAATTAATTTCTTTTTTTGTTCGTTATGGCCATAATTTTTAATCTCTAAAAATACTTGCTCAACAATCTCAACCACACGAGCATTAATGATCTTAGAAAGAGTTTTAAGTGAAATTTCTTTTGGATCTCTTCCTTGCAGTCCAGGAATAGACACAATTTCTGTATCTCTATTTTCACCCGGCCATGCAGAGCCAAATTTTATTTTTAAGAGTTCCGCTTGTTTTTCTATGATGGAACAACCCTCTTTTATGTCTTCAGTAATAACGTTACCTCCAAAAGGAATTACTGCTGTATGCCGAATAATTCCATCTTTAAAAATAGCTAAGTCAGTTGTACCTCCTCCAATATCAATCAACGCAACACCAGCTTCTTTTTCTTCAAAGCTCAAAACCGCTTCTGACGATGCTAAGGGCTCTAAAGTTATATTTTTCATATTTAGTCCTGCGCTTTTTATGCATCGTCCAATATTTTTTATAGAAGATACTTGTCCAACGACTACATGAAAATTAGCTTCCAATCTACCTCCGTGCATTCCAATTGGCTCTTTAATTTCTCCTTGCCCATCTACTTTATACTCTTGTGGTAGAACATGAATAATTTCCTCCCCTGGAAGCATCACCAGCTTATAAACTTGTTGAATTAATTGTTGAATATCCTCTTCGTTAATAACTTCTTCAGGATTTTCTCGAGTAATATAATCGCTGTGTTGAATACTTCTAATATGCTGCCCAGCAATACCCACAACTACATCATTGATTTCTTGTTTTGAATTAATTATAGCATCCTCAACTGCTTGCTGAATGGATTGAATAGTTTGTGTAATATTATTTACAACACCCCTGTGCACACCAAGACTTTTGGATTTCCCCATCCCTAAAATTTCAACTTTATTGAATTCATTTTTTTTTCCCACCAAAGCGACTATTTTGGTAGTACCAATATCGAGTCCAACTGAAATATTTGTTTGTTTCATGATTTTATAATGTTGTTGCCACTACTTGATTTGTGTAGGTTAAATTTATTTTCTTATAATTTATTAAACTGTCTTGTATATTCTGAAAAGCACAAAAAACTTTAAGCTTTTCTATTTTTTCATTTAAAGCATTTTCATTTCCCAAAACAATTTCAAAAGGGTAAGATTTTAATTTTAAATGATAAGAATCACCTTCTAAATAGAGTGTCTTGAGTTCAGATTTAATAAATGTATCTGTTTTTAAACGTTCAATTATAATTGCGGCATTTATAATTGACGCATCAATAGTATCTGCCTCGAAAACAGGAAGCTGATTGTTTTCAACTTTAACAAATGGAAAAGTAACACCCGATGCATCTGCATAAAAAGAAGGAATTGAATTGATTTTAAAAGTGGGTATTCTTTCTGTTATTGAAACAGAAAGCTGTCCTTTTGGCAAAACAAATAATTCTGCGTTTTGAATTTCAGGAATTTGATTCAACTTTTTTTCAAGCATATTCAAATCTAAACTTTCTTTAAGCTGAACAGACTTTCCTGTAAAGTTTTGTGTTAACAATTTATTAACCAAAATAGTGTCTAAAAAACGTGGAGAATGTGTGAATGAAATCTTAACATTGTCAACAACTCTGACGATGTTTTTTTGGTTTGAAAAATATACGATCTCTGCTAATAAAAATAGCATCAATACTAAAAAAATAATATTTTTTTTAAATCTCATGACGCTGTAAAATGATTTTTTAACTTCTCAACCTCTAGTCCAATATCCCCGGCTCCTAAAAATGCAAATAGTCTTGCATTGCTTCTATCAATTGACTCTTTAATTGCTGATTTTACAATTAATTTTTTATTAAGGTGATTTAATTGATCTAATAATACTTGAGCAGAAATTCCGGAAATAGGTAATTCTCTAGCTGGATAAATATCCAGTAAAAGAACCTCATCGAATTCACTCAGAACTAATGCAAATTCGTTCATAAAATCTTGAGTTCTTGAAAATAAATGTGGTTGGAAAATAACACAATTTTTACGTTCAGGATAAAATTCTTTTAATGTTTTTAGTACATTTTGAATCTCTGTAGGGTGATGTGCATAATCATCAACAATAATCGCATCACCATACTTCATTATATCCATTCTTCGCTGAACTCCCGGAAAAGTTGTTAATGCTTTTATTGAGTTTTCGGTAAAAACACCTATTTGATCAGCCATAGCAATTGCACAAAGTGCATTTGAGATATTATGTAAACCTAATTGATTTAAATACACATTTTCATAGGTTCTTAATGGAGTTATTATATTAAAATTATAACCCAATTTATTTTTAATAATATTTTCAACCCGATAATCTGCTGGAACATCAATACCATAGGTAATTCCATTTACTGGAAGACCATATGCAACAACTAAAGCGTGACTAACCTGTGAAGAAAACTTTATAAATGCTTCTGAAAACGAAGAGTTTGTTTCATATATATCTAAGTGATCTGCATCCATGGAGGTTATACAAGCAATAGCAGGATGAAGTTGTAAAAAAGAACGGTCATACTCATCAGCCTCAACTATCATGAAGTTACTCCCTTCCACAATTAAATTTGATTTTTGGTTTTTAAAAAAACCACCCATTATTGAAGTAAATTCCTGACTAGTTTCAGAAAATATGTGTGTCAAAAATGCGGAAGTTGTCGTTTTTCCATGGGTTCCTGAAATGGCTAAAGTTTTGATTTTGGAGGTTAATTCTGCTAAAAAAACAGCTCTTTTTCTAACATTATTTCCTTGAGCAAAAAAATATTTCAACTGCGGATGATCTCTAGAAATTGCAGCAGTATAAACAACCTCAGTATTCTTATTACGTACCTCACTGGGGAGTGCATCGGCCGAAAGATGGTATGTTACTTGAGCACCCTCTGAAATTAAATCATTAATTATCTGAGATGGCGTTACATCGTATCCGAAAACACGATGGCCGTTTATTAAACAAAGTCGAGCTAGAGCCGACATTCCCATCCCTCCAATACCTATGAAATAATAGCTATGTAAATTCTTATTATTCATATTAATTCCATTATTTCTTTAACAATTTCATTGGTAGAATAAGGTTTTGAAAGAGCCTTCAAATTTTGTCCCATTTCTTTTTGAAGACTTTTATCTGTCGCTAGTTTTTTAAAGGTTCTTTTAAAAAACTTCGGTACATCAAATTCCTCAACTAAAAACGCAGCTTTTTTATCAACTAATATCCGCGCATTGTGAAATTGATGATTTGCGGTTACGTTGGGAGAAGGAATCAATATTAATGGCTTTCCAACACAGCTTAGTTCAGATAAACTTCCGGCTCCAGCTCTTGAAATAATAATATCTGCTGCAGCATATAATTTTTCCATTTCATACACAAAAGATTTTATAACCACTTCTGGACAACTGAGCGTTTTATATTTATTAAAATAAAGTTCCCCACACTGCCATAAAATTTGAAAATCATGAGTTTTAAAAAAAAATAATTCCTTTGCTACTAGTTCATTAATCCTCTTTGCTCCCAAGCTTCCACCTATGACAACAAGTGTTGGCTTCTGAGGGTCTAGTCCGAAAAAACTTTTTGCAGCACCAGTTGTTATTGCTGAGCTCAACATATTAAAACGGATTGGATTACCGGTTAACCTTAATTTATAAAGAGGAAAATAGTGTTCCATTTTTTCATAAGCAACACATACCCTATTTGCTTTTTTACCTAATATGCGATTAGCAATTCCAGGAAAAGAATTCTGTTCCTGAATTAAAGTTGGATAATCAAGCCATTGTGCAACTTGTAAAAGAGGCCAACTAGCGAAACCGCCTGTTCCAATTACTGCATCGGGGTTAAATCTTAATAGAATAAACAATGATTGTAAAAGACTTATGAATACTTTAAATGGGAATAATAAATTTTGTAATGATAAGGAACGTTGAAATCCACTAATCCACAGCCCTTTTATTTTAAAATCTGCTTTAGGAACTAATTTCATTTCCATTTTATCAATAGCCCCAACAAATAAAATATTTGTATCTGGTTTTATGTTTTTAATACCCTTTGCTATGGCAAGGGCAGGATAAATATGTCCACCAGTTCCTCCACCCGAAAAAATGAGTTTAAATGCTTTCACTGAGAATACTTATTGGGTTAGTGTTTTTTAAAGTTTCAGAATCTATATCCACTTGTAATTGTTCATTTTTTGAGCTAACACTTAAAATAATTCCCATAGCAACACAAGTAATCCATGCAGAAGTACCACCACTACTTATCATAGGCAAATTTTGTCCTGTAACAGGGAGTACTTGAACTGCAACACCAATATTTATGAAAGCTTGAGTTATTAAAGGAAAACCCATACCTATAACTAATAATGTTCCAAAAATACTAGATGCATTATATGAAATAATAACAATCCTAAATAGTAATAAGAGATAAATAATGATCAACCCTACCCCACCAAAAAGTCCAAACTCTTCAACTATAATCGCATAGATAAAATCAGATGAACTTTGAGGCAAAAAATTTTTCATGCGGCTTTTTCCAGCTCCAACTCCAAAAATTTTACCATTAACTATAGCTGTTTTTGCACGTTCAACTTGATAATTTCCGTCTGAACTTGTTCCATTACTAAAATTTTCTATCCTATTTAACCATGTATCTATACGATTGGGAAATACTCCAGGAAAAGCTTTAATTGTTAAGAAAAATAGCACTACTCCCGCCAGACCTGTTCCGCAAATTGTAAAAAGATATTTTAGAGGATAACCAGAAATAAAAGAGACAATCAATACCATCAAAAATAGTAAAGCTGCTGTAGAAAGATTGGAAGGGAAAATTAATAATACTATACTAAATATTGGAAGCCAAAATTTAAGTAGAGACCATTTAAAGGTTACTTCATCTTTTTTATACTTTGAAAAATAATATGAAGTATAAATCATAGTTATTAAGGAAGCTAAAGTAGACGTCTGAAAGCTCAATCCTATAATAGGAAGTCGAATCCATCTACTTGCATTTGCCCCTTCTATTAAAGTTCCTTGACTAGAAGTATAAATTAATAAAATGATTACCACAGGAAGCATTAAAATTGAAATTCCTTTAAAATAAGTATAATGGATTCTATGTACTGAATACATCAAAAAAAAGCCAATAATTAATATTATAAAATGTTTGATTAAATAGCCCCAAGGGGTCCCTTTGCCAACTACATGGGCAAGATTTGAACTTGCACTAAATACAGGTAAGAATGAAAAAATAGCTAAAAATGCCAAAATTCCCCATAATACTTTATCGCCTTTTAGTGAGTGAAACATAATTTATAAATTTCTAACAGCCTTTTTAAATTGATTACCACGATCTTCATAATCTTCATACAAATCAAAACTAGCACATGCTGGAGATAATAGAACAGTATCTTTTGGAGCTGCTATTTTGTGTGCAATTTTCACAGCTTCGTTCATAGATAATGTTTCCATAAAAACATCAGTAGTTCCATCAAAGGTTTCTTTAAGTTTTTCATTATCAACCCCAATACAAATAATTGCCTTTGATTTTAATCTAATCATTGGAAGTAAAGCTTCATATTCATTTCCTTTGTCAATGCCTCCTACAATCCAAATCAAGGGAGTATCTATACTATCCAGAGCAAAAAAGGTAGCATTAACGTTTGTTGCTTTAGAATCGTTCACATAACTAACCCTTTGAATTGTTAATACTTTCTCCATTCGATGTGGTGCCCCTTTAAAATGAGCAAGACTTTCTCTAATACTTTCTTTGCTAATATCTAGTAAACTACCGATTGTGGCCGCTGCCATGGCATTTAAAAGATTGTGTCTTCCCGATAATGGAAATTGTGCCGATTGAATCATTGTTTTTTTATTTTGTTGTTTAATTATAATTTGATCATTTTTGTGAGTAGTTCCTTCGGTTATGTTGCCAAATCCAAAAGAAATTTTTTTAGCTACTATTTGGTGATTTTGAATTGCCTCTTTCAGAATTGGATCATCTGTATTAAAAAGAAAAAAATCGCTAGAAGTTTGGTTTTTAGTAATTCGTAGCTTGGCGTCTCTATATTTATTTAAACTATAATTATATCGATCTAAATGATCTGGTGTAATATTTGTTATTAAAGTAATATGAGGTGCAAAATCTTTAATATTATCCAATTGAAAGCTGCTGATTTCCAAAACATAATAATCGAAATCAGATTGAGCAACTTGCAAAGCAAAACTTTTTCCTATGTTACCAGCAACACCAACATTTAGACCAGCTTTTTTAAGAATCTCATATGTCAATAAAGTTGTGGTTGTTTTGCCATTAGTTCCTGTAATACCAATTAAAGTTGCAGAAGTAAATTGAGAAGCAAATTCAATTTCTGAGATAATGGTACTACCACTTTTTATTAATGTTTGGATTACTTGACTTCCTTGTGGAATTCCTGGGCTTTTCACCACCAAACGTGTACCTTTCATTTTTTCAATAGAATGGCGTCCACCTTCCCAATTTATAGATTCATTCTTCAACAAAAATTGTAAATCTTTATTGATTTCATTACAGTCTGAGAGAAAAACATCAAAACCTTGTTTTTTAGCAAGTATTGCTGCTCCTACTCCACTTTCACCAGAACCTAAAACAATCAACTTTTCCTGGTTCATTATCTTAATTTAAGAGTTACAATTGTTAATACCGCCAATACAATTCCTATAATCCAAAAACGAGCTACTATTTTACTTTCATGAAGGCCTTGTTTTTGAAAATGATGATGTAAAGGAGACATCAAAAATATTCGCTGACCTATTCCAGTTTTACTTCGTGTGTACTTAAAATAACTAACCTGAATAATTACAGAAAGTGTCTCAATAAAAAAAACACCACACAATAAAGGAACCAGCAATTCTTTTCGAACAATTATAGCTATAACTGAAATTACAGCGCCAACGGCAAGACTACCAGTATCGCCCATAAAAACCTGAGCTGGAAAAGTATTATACCACAAAAACCCTATTAATGCCCCAAGAAAAGCTGCGATAAAAACAGAAATTTCTCCAACATTGGGTATATACATAATATTTAAATAAGATGCGAAATTCACATTACCAGAAACCCAAGCAAAAATACCCAGTGCAAAAACTATAATCGCTGAAGTACCTGCTGCTAAACCATCTATCCCATCTGTTAAATTAGCACCATTTGAAACGGCCGTAATAATAAAAATTACAATTGGAATAAAAATTAGCCAAGTATAACTTTCTGATTCTAATCCCATCCAACCAATTAAAGAATGGTAATCAAATTCATTGTTTTTTAATAAAGGAATTGTAGTTAACGTTGCACTTATATCTTGATTACCTGTTCCATGTTCAATTCCATTTGGAAGGGAAACATTTATTCTTACAGTAACACGCTCATTAAAATATAATACACTACCAATAAAAATTCCTAATAAAACCTGCCCTATAACTTTAAACTTTCCTTTTAAACCAGCTTTATTTTTTTTAAATATTTTAATATAGTCATCTATCCAACCGATGAGACCTGTCCAAACCATTGTTATCACTAATAATAGGATATAAATATTATCTAAACGTGCAAGTAGAAAAACAGGAATAAGTGTGCTAAGCAAAATGATAATACCTCCCATAGTAGGAGTTCCTTCTTTTTCTTTTTGTCCCTCTAAGCCCAAATCACGTATGGATTCACCTATTTGCTGATTTCTTAAAAAGTTTATGATTTTTTCCCCAAAAATCAAAGAAAATCCCATAGATAAAATAATGGCTATTGATGCTCGAAATGATATGTATTGAAAGACACTAGCTCCGGGAAACTGATATTTATTTTCTAATAATTCAAAAATATAATAGAGCATAATTAATCCGTATTTAAAAAAGTTTTTTTAGCTATTTCCAGATCACTAAAATGATTTCGCTTCCCTTTAATTTCCTGATACTTTTCGTGACCTTTACCCGCAATAAGGACAATATCTCCTGGCTTTGCCAATTGTCCAGCCATTAAAATTGCCTCTTCACGAAGAGTCACCTTGATTGCTTTTTTATAATGTTCTGGTGGCACCCCTTTAATCATATCTGAAATAATAATTGCTGGGTCTTCATCTCGGGGATTGTCAGAAGTGAAAATCACTTTATCACTCAGTAGAACTGCTTTTTCTCCCATTACAGGTCGTTTATCTTGATCACGATTTCCTCCACATCCAACCACAGTTATTAAATTTTCATTTCGTGTCCTTATCATGTTTATAGTACTTAAAACATTAAACAATGCGTCAGGTGTGTGGGCATAATCAATTACCACTGTTATCTTGTCAACTGATTGAAAAACGTGAAATCTTCCCTCTACACTCTTCAATTCACTTATTCCCCTCAGAATAGATAAGCTAGACAATCCTAATAAATCTGCTGTAGCATAAACTGATAATAAATTTTGAGCATTAAAATTACCAACTAAAGTTGTCCAAACATCAAAAGACTGGATCTTTAAGAGCATACCTGTAAACTCACATTCTAATGTTTTAACTCTGAAATCAGCATCTTGTTTTGTTGCATATGTATATTTTTTGGCAACTGAATTCTGAAGCATGTATTTACCATTTTTATCATCTAAATTGATTAAAGCAAAAGCTGTCTTTGGTAAAGAATCAAAAAATATTTTTTTTACATCACGGTAAGTTTTGAAATCCCGGTGGTAGTCTAAATGATCATGTGTGAGGTTTGAAAAAATACCCCCAGAAAAAAAAAGGCCTTCAATTCTATTCTGATTAATTCCATGAGATGATACTTCCATAAAACAATGAGAAACTCCCGCATCCAACATTTTATGTAAATATTTATTTAAGGTAACAGCATCTGGGGTTGTGTGACAATTTTCAAACTTTTTACGGCCATAAGCTATTTTTACAGTTGACAATAATCCTGTCACAAAACCTTCTTTCGAAAACAATTCATAAAGTAGGGTTGCAATTGTTGTTTTTCCATTAGTACCCGTCACCCCCACTAAAATCATATTCTGTGAAGGATTGTCATAAAAATTCGCTGCAATTGTACCCAAAGCTTTAGATGAGTTTAATACTAAAACATATACGATCCCTTCTATTATAACATCTGGAAATTCTTCGCATACAATTGTTTTTGCACCATTATTTATTGCTTGATAAATAAAATCGTGGCCATCGAATAGCTCTCCTTTTTGCGCAACATATAAAGAATCTATTCTAACATCTCTACTATCAAAATAAATACCGCTAACAGCATTAGAAGTTGTTCCCAAAACACCTTCTACAGAAACCTTATATAATATATCCTGGACTGTTTTCATGATAATTCTAAAATTATCATTTGTGAAGTACCTACTTTAACTCCAGGATCTATTGATTGCCTTTTCACATTTCCTTCTCCTTTTAAAATTATCTTTAATCCAATTGCATCTAATAATAGTTTTGCATCTTCTTTTGACATTCCAACTACATTTGGAATAATATTATTCTTTAAACTATTTTCCAAATTCTTTAAATCCGAATGCTTAATGATTACTTTCATTGGAATATCATTAAATATTTTTTTTGCGATTTTTTTAAAAACTGGTGCAGCTACTGTTGATCCATAATATCCTTTTGACTTATTAGGTCTATGAATAACAACGATACAGGAATATTTGGGTTTTTCCGCAGGAAAATAACCTACAAAACTTGAGATATACTGTATGTTGTCTGAAGTGTAGTCTAACTGACAAGTTCCTGTTTTACCTGCCATACTTAACATAGGGTCTTTAATTCGGTGAGCAGTACCCCACTTCTTATCAACTACATTAAACATCATGTTTTTAACTTTATTTAAAGTCTGTGAAGAACAAATCGAGGGATTAAGAATTTGCTTTGAAAATACTTTTGTAGGAATATTTCCAAAATTACTTATCTCATTTATAAATCTTGGTTTAACCATTTCTCCCCCATTAGCAACAGCATTATAAAATGTTAACGTTTGTAAAGGTGTCAAGCTAATTCCGTAACCATATGCCATCCATGGCAAATCCAAACCATCCCAATCAGCATCAGATGGATATGGTATTTTTGGCAAACCTTCACCAGTAATTGGGAGCCCTAATGGCTTATTTAAGCCCATATTGTATAAACGATCTACAAATTGCTTTGGTGTTGATTTATAATTATCATAAACAATTTTAACTAGTCCTACATTTGAAGAAACCTCAAATGCTCTTGCGGCACTTATAGTTCCATAACCTCCTTTTTTAGAATCTGTTACTTTATACTTTCCGAAAAAGATCATTTTACCGTTACCTGTTTCAATAGGCGTATCTTCATCAATTACCTTATCCTCTAAAGCTGCAATCATCCCCATAAGCTTAAATGTGGATCCTGGCTCATGTGATTCTCCAACTGCATAATTTAATTTTTCAAAGTACTTTCCCCCTTGAGTTCTTCCAAGATTTGCAATTGCCTTTATAGCTCCTGTTTCCACTTCCATTACTACAACCGTTCCATGTTCAGCTTCAAATTGCTCGAGCTGTGTTAATAGGGCATTGTGTGAAATGTCTTGTATGTTTACATCTATAGTAGTGTGTAAATCATAGCCTTCTGTAGGTTCTTTTTCATTAGAATCACTGATAGGCTTCCATTGGCCATTAGCGATTTTTTGCTTCAAACGTAAGCCAGAGTTACCCCTTAGATATTGTGAGAAAGCACCCTCTAGACCAACTGTTATAAACCTACCGCTTTTATCTTTTTTCTCATAGCCAATAGTACGTTCTGCTATTTTCCCTAATGGATGTTCTCTAACAATCTGTTGTTCAGCAATGAGTCCGCCACGGTAAGAACTTTTATTGAAAATAGGAAAACTTTTGTAACGAATATATTCTGAATAAGAAAGGTTTTTGGCAACTAGCCAGTATCTATTTTTACTAAATCTTACCTCTTCAATTTTTTTAAGAATTTCATCAGAACTCCCGTCCATAAAAAGTTTCAAAGAATCTGCTAATATTTTTTTATTAACCTTAAAAACTGTTTCAGATGGCACAACAGCATCCCAATGTAACTCATATCTAGGGATTGAAGTTGCCAAAATATTACCATCTGCTGAATAAATATTTCCTCTGCTTGGCTCTAAAACAACATTCTTTATAATAGTGCCCGACCCAACATTCACTCCCTTTTCACCTATATAGAACTGGATATATATCAGTTTTCCAATAAGCACAAAAGCAAAGAGTGTTAATCCAACTACTAAAAGGTAAAATCTTGGCAAAACAGATGAATTTGAAGTCTCTTTATTCATCTTTAATTATTATTTTAATGGGAGGAGTACTTGCTGGGCCTATTCCCTTAATAGATAAGATTTGTGTTATATAAGTTTCTTTTCTTAAGACTAAAAGTGTTTTTTTACCTTCAATAAAATCACTCTTAAGCAATCTAATTTTATAATTAAGAGCTGCTATTTTGAAAATTTTACGATCTGCACTGTGTCCACTTGAAATCATAATAATTGCTAATATGGAAACAAACAAAATCATCCTCCAATTCCTAAAGGCATCCTCTTTAGTAAGGAATTCAATATTTAATATGGAACGGAGTCTATTCATAGCTTCTCTGCAATTCTTAATTTAGCACTTCGTGACCTTCCATTTAATTTAATCTCTTCTTTTTTTGGTACTATTAACTTTCCGATTTTAGTTAATGGCTTTATTGGATTTCCATAAAAATCTTTCTCTAGCTCCCCTTCAAAACTTCCTGTTTGAAAAAATCTTTTCACTAATCGATCTTCAAGAGAATGATATGAAATACACACCAATCGTCCCCCTTTAGCCAAAGCTGTTGTCGCTTGTATTAAAAAAGATTTTAACACTTCAAGCTCATCATTTACTTCAATTCGTAGTGCCTGAAAAATTTGCGCAAAAATTTTATTTTTTACACGCATAGGCACTAAAGGACTTAATAGATCAATTAAATCCATAGAAGTTTCAATTGTCTTTTTTTCTCTTCTATCGATAATTTTAGAGGCTATTGCTTTTGAATTTTTTAATTCACCATATACATAAAACAAGGTTTTTAAGTCTTCTTCAGAATAATTGTTTATGATTTCAAATGCATCTAAAGGTTGTGATTGATTCATTCGCATATCTAAACGGGCATCTAGTCGAGTTGAAAAACCTCGTTCACGAGTATTAAATTGATAAGAAGAAACTCCAAAATCTGCCAAAATACCCTCAACAGGAACTGCTTTATGATATTTCAAATATTGTGAGAGATTACTGAAATTGGAATGAATAAAATCAAAACGAGAATCTACCAGTACATTTTTAAAAGCATCAGTATCTTGATCAAAACCAAGGAGTCTTCCACCAACATCCAAACAATCGAGTATTGCTTTAGAATGACCTCCACCGCCAAAAGTTACGTCAACATAGGTTCCGTTGGGAATAATGTTTAGCCCCTCAATAGACGCCTCGAGGAGGACAGGGTTATGATACTGAGTCATCATCTTTACCTCCCATAACTTCTTCAGCCAAGGCTCCAAAATCAAGAGCTGCCTCATCTATCGCTTTTTCATAGAGCGACTTATCCCATATTTCAAGGATATTAACCGTGGAAGAAACTACCACATCTTTTAATATTTTAGAATGAATAACAAGATCTTTTGGTATCAAAAGACGTCCAGACACATCCATATCAATAGTCTTTACGCCAGCTGTAAATCGCCTGATAAAATCATTGTTTTTTTTATTGAATCTATTTAGACCATTTATCTTTTCCATTAATCCTAACCATTCCTTAATAGGGTACAATTCAAGACAGGGATTGAATACAGCTCGTTTTAAAACAAAACCACCAGAAGTAACTGCTGCCAGTTGCTTTTTTATAGCAATAGGAAGCATGATACGCCCTTTGATATCTGCTTTACATTCGTATGTTCCAATTAAGTGCTGCAAGTGTGGTATCATTATCTATATTCAAATATAAAATATATTTACCACTAATTACCACTAATTACCACATTGTTAATAAGTTTTGACGACCATTAAAAGAAACCATTAAAAATAGCACACAAATAAAAGTTTATCCCTAATGTTGAAATGTCTATATTTACTTCCTTAATATTGCTCATTTTAACTATGGATAATAAGATTATTGAAGAAAAAGAGTTTAATTATATAGAGTCTGGAGAGGGCCAACCGATTATCATTCTTCATGGTCTAATGGGTGGATTAAGTAATTTCAAGGGAGTTTTAGAATACTTTCCTCCCAAAGGATATAAAGTAATTATTCCCGAATTGCCCGTCTACAGTATGGCAATTAAAAACACTTCTGTAAAAGCATTATCTGAATTTCTTAATAGATTTATTAAATACAAAGGACTGAAAGATGTGATTCTTTTAGGAAACTCTTTGGGAGGTCATGTTGGTTTATTGTTTGCAAGAGATTATCCTGAATTAGTGAAAGGATTAGCTCTCACCGGAAGTTCTGGGCTATACGAAAACAACATGGGAGACGGATATCCAAAGAGAGGTAACTATAACTATATTAGAGAGAAAAGTGAAGCCGTTTTTTATGATCCAAAAGTAGCGACAAAAGAAATTGTAGATGAAGTTTTTGAAGCAGTTAATGATCGAAACAAATTAATACGCACCTTAGCATTAGCCAAAAGTGCCATTCGCCACAATATGGCAAGTGAATTACCTGGTATGCAAACCCCTACAGCAATAATATGGGGGGCCCAGGACAGTGTCACACCTCCAAATGTAGCAACAGAATTTGATAAATTACTCCCAAATTCAACCTTGTATTGGATTGATCATTGTGGGCACGCTCCAATGATGGAACACCCCAGTCAATTTAATAAAGTATTAGAGCAATGGTTAGTTAGTACAATTTTCTAAAAAACATAATGCAGGTTCATTCCGCAACTTTTATAATAAGTAACACAGATGTTTCAAAATGTCCAAACACTGCTATTCCTGAATACGCATTTATTGGACGATCTAATGTTGGAAAATCTTCATTAATAAACGCTATTTGTAATAAAAAAAATCTAGCAAAAACATCTTCTAGACCTGGAAAGACTCAACTCATTAATCACTTTCTGATCAACAAAAATTGGCATTTAGTTGACTTGCCAGGCTTTGGATATGCTAGAGTATCGAAAACACATAAAAAAAAATTTCAAAAATTTATAACTGATTACTTTAAACAAAGAAAACAACTAGTTAGTGCCTTTTTACTTATTGATATTCGCCATGAACCACAGTCCATTGATTTAAATTTTATGCAATGGCTTGGAGAGAATTACATTCCGTTTTCTATTATTTTTACCAAAGCAGACAAACTTAAGCCCGCTGCTAGAGAACGAAATATTAATAATTATACCCGTAAAATACTAGAAAATCATTGGGAAGAATTACCTCCCATATTTATTACCTCATCTTTACATAAAACAGGGAGTGAAAAAATTTTAATATATATAAATTCGTTAAATAAAGATTTTACTGAAACCAATCCTCTTTAGTCTTTTTTCAATTCTAACTTTTCAGCGAAATAATCACAAAAATCCTTCATTGTAGCGGTCATTTTTTCGTCTTTTGTCGCCTCGTAAAAAGTGTCACTTAAAGAAACTAATGTTTGATGAAAAAAAAGCTGCATTTGATCCACAGGCATGTCTTTTACCCAAAGGTCCATCTTAAGTGTCTCCTGTGCTTCTGAATTCCAAAAAGACAAAAGCATAGCCTTAGTCTCTTGGCGTGAAATTCCTCCGTCTTCAGCAGTCCAATTCATGTATTCTGGGATATTATTTTTATCTAAACTAACTTCAATTTTAATTTCAGTATTCTTTGTAATAGCCATTATCGCTTTGGTTTATATTTTGAAAGATTAAATAATTTTTGTGGAGAAATTTTCAATAACTCATCAAGGGGTGTCTCTGGAAATTGAATCATATAACTATTTACAATTTGCCACCCCAACCAAGAACCAATTCTTCCAGGTGTTTCATTATCAAGCTGTAAATAAAATTTGGAGAAAGGTGCGGGCTCAATAAACCTTTGCACCCATTCTAACTGTGTTTGATATAAAACCTGTTTTTCAATAAAATATTGCCAAACATACTTTTCATTCTCTAAAGCCCAATTGAACTCTTCTTTAGTGTATACTATCCTGTCTTCTATAGGCACATGTGGAAGTAAAAGATCATTTAAATACAACTTTTTACCCTCATAAATCATACGAGCTAAAAAAGTACGATCCTCTACAGGAGGAATAATAAAAGCTCCAAATTTATCTGCAATTTGAACTGTAATATATTTTGGGTCTAACTCTTTCCTTATATAAGTGGGTATACCATCATACAAATGGTTTTCTGATCCTAAAAAAGTGTCAAGAGAAATCAACAATAAACTATCCGAATACACTGTTTTAATCTGATAATCAACATTGTTTGTGAGGGTTATTACTCGTGGGGTTTTGGCAAAAGGAAAAAAGTATTTAATATGTTTAAAAAGATGATCCACATCTCTTTCAAAAAGTTCAATGTCCTTAAAAGTTTTATTTACCTCACTTTGCAAAAGTAACTGAAGACTATCTTTTTGACGACTAATCCAAACACTATCCGAAAACTGTTTTGGAAATAAAAAAGGATATTTTTTTTTGAGCTCTGGAATAACCTCAGAGGGTTGATCATAGAATTTTAAATCAAAACGATCAAAAGAGATAGAAACAGATATTGACTCTATATCAGATTCATTAGTGAATTCGTCTTGACATGCATTAAAAAATAGAAAGATTAATAAAATAAGAGACGTTCTTTGAGAAATTTCAAAAAAGCAAATAAGTCTTTGCCTAAGATTTTTATTCATATTAACAAATACTTTAATTTTATACAAATTTAATTGCTATAAATGATTTAATGATGAAATCTCCTGAAAAAGTAGCGCAACATATTATCAAGTGGCTCTCAACCTATGTTGAAAATGCAGGTTTAAATGGATTTGTAATAGGAATATCTGGCGGAATAGACTCAGCTGTAACTTCTACTCTTTGTGCAAAAACAAAAAAAAAGGTTCTTTGCATAGAAATGCCAATTAAACAGGAGTCTGGACAAGCTTCAAGAGCTCGAAATCATATTAAATGGTTAGAAGCAAATTTTGAAAATGTATCATCTATTACCTTCTGTTTGGATTCAGTTTTTAATTCTTTCACAAAATTGACTCCTGAAACTAATAATAAAAAAAGTCAATTTTTAAGTTTAGCAAATACTAGAGCTCGTTTTCGAATGGCAAGTCTTTACTATTTCGCTGCATTAAATGGCTACTTAGTGACTGGAACTGGTAACAAAGTAGAAGACTTTGGTGTAGGATTCTTCACTAAATATGGAGATGGTGGAGTAGACATAAGTCCAATTGCTGACCTAATGAAAACAGAAGTTTTTCAAATTGCCAGTCATTTAAAAATTATTAAGTCTATCCAAAAAGCAGCCCCTACTGATGGACTTTGGGAAGATGATAGAACAGATGAAGACCAACTTGGAGCAACATATCCCGAGTTAGAATGGGCAATGAATGCAGTTAAAGGAGGGGTTTCTCCAAATAATTTTACAGAAAGACAAAAAATTGTTTTTAAAATCTACCTCAATCACCATTCACAGAATCAACATAAGATGAATCCAATACCTGTTTGCAGAATACCTGTGGAGTTTTTATAAATAAATTATTTATAAAAATAATCAATTTAAATCCTGATCGAATGATATTCAAAATTTCTATGTTAGATCGACTAGCTTTTTAATATATCGTGTTTGTTTTTTAAAAAAATAATTTGGAAATGGTTTTTATCAAAAAACAAACTCAATTAACTAATTCGATATGGCATATAGAGCTTTAAAGTACTCGATTGAGCTTTCTAGAAAGCACTTTTTTAAGATTCTGATATTGAATTACCTCTTCTAAAAATGACACGTCTTCTTCATTAGCATCTTCCTTTTTAGCAACATCCATTAAACTTTGTATTTTCTGATCGATCAAATGTCTCCTAAAAGTTAGTATGGTTTCGCTAACTAATTGTCCTACTGCACTTTTCCTGTCTTTAACAAAGATATTTTTCTTTTCCCAATCATGCAACTGATGGACTTCATCCTCAAATAAAATATCACTGAGAATTTTACCTAACTCTGGATTCTCTTGTTGTATTATTTTCTCTGGTTTCACATCTCTCTCTGATTGAAAATGCTCAATAAGTTGTTTGTATAAAATTTGAAATTCTGGCTGAATTAATTCCACCTCATCTTGTTGCAAATCAAGAAATATCTTTTCATGTACTTTAGAATGAACTATTTTAGGCTCTTCAGTAATATTACCCTCTTCGTCATAACTCACATAGAGATCATCAAAATCCGCTTCTTGATTTCCATATTTTAACAGTATTCCAATAATTTTTCTTTCTAAAACAAGTAAGGGATTTACCTGCTTACCCTGAAAAGATGTTTTTTGAATCAAGATTTCATTCAATCCCTTATTTTGAATATTGATGATAGTGGGAGGCTTTTTCTTATTCTGCTCTTGTGCCAAAGCATTAAATAATACTGTTTCTGAAACCTCCATTGAACTTGCACATTGTTTCAAATAAATTTCCTGTTGAATTGCATCTGGTATTTTTGAAATACTTTTCACAATATCTCTAACAGTATTTGCTTTTTTAACAGGATCATTTCCTGATTCTTTGAGAAGTAAATCAGTTTTAAATTGAATAAAATCTCTTGCTGATTCTTTTAAGTATTTAATTATTTCTTCTCTACTATGACTTTTAGCAAAACTATCGGGATCTTCTCCTTCTGGAAAAGAACACACCCTTACATTCATTCCTTGTTCCAATATCAAATCAATACCTCTTATTGCAGCGCGAAGTCCAGCTTGATCACCATCAAATAAAACAACAATATTAGAAGTAAGTCGTCTAACAAGTCTAATTTGCTCAGGTGTTAAAGCTGTTCCGGAAGAAGAAACAATATTTTCAATTCCTAGCTGAAACATCTGAATTACATCTGTATAACCCTCAACTAGATAACAAATATCTTCCTTAGCAATTGCTTTTTTCGCCTCAAACATACCATACAAAACCTTACTTTTATGATACACTTCACTTTCTGGAGAATTAATATATTTTGCAGTTTTTAGGGTGGCAGACAAAATTCGGCCTCCAAAACCTTGCACTCTTCCAGCCATACTCCGAATCGGAAATATTACTCTTCCTCGAAAACGATCAACAGCACCTCTTTCATTTTTTATTATTAAGCCTGTCTCTACAATATAATTTTCTGTATAACCTGCCTTAGCTGCTTTTTTATAAAAGCGATCTCTTTGTTGCGCAGCGTACCCCAGACCAAACAAACGAATTATTTCATCAGTAAACCCTCGCTCTCTAAAGTAACTGAGGCCTATCGCTTTTCCTTCAGGAAACTCCCACAAATCTTGGGTAAAACTTTCTTGGGCGAATTGGTTAACTAAATAAAGGCTTTCTCTTGCATTTGCTTTTTCTTTTTCCTCATCAGACTGTTCCGTTTCTTCAATCTCAATATTATATTTATTAGCTAAAAACCGAATTGCCTCAGGGTAAGTGAATTGCTCATGCTCCATCAAAAAGGCAACTACATTACCACCCTTTCCACTACTGAAATCTTTCCAAATTTGCTTTACAGGAGAGACCATAAAACTTGGTGTTCTTTCTTGGGAAAAAGGGCTTAATCCTTTAAAATTTGATCCTGATTTTTTTAAAACAACAAAATCTCCAATTACCTCCTCAACTCGGGCGGTTTCATAGACTTGGTCAATTGTGGTTCTTGTAATCAAAGTTCAGTGTTTTGATAAATTTATAATTTTCTGTGTAAATGAAAAATATCAATAGATTTTTCTTTAAATTTTTCTTTCGATAACGTAATTTAACATTAATTCCAGAGCATCACGAAATTGATTTTTAGGAAATTCAAATAACAATCCTAATGCTTCTTTTTTATAGGCTTCCATTTTACTAATTGCAAAATCAAAACCTCCTTTTTCTTTAACAAGCACTATAAGTTCTAAAATCTTACTTTTGTCTTTGTTGTGGTTTTTTATAATATTGATTATTACCCTCTTTTCGGCTTTCGATACAATATTTAGGGTATGAATCAATGGAAGTGTCATCTTCTGATCTTTTATATCAATACCAGTAGGTTTTCCTATTTTGTGCTCACCATAATCGAAAAGATCATCCTTAATTTGAAAAGCCATCCCTAAAATCTCTCCAAATTTATACATTTTTTCAACCTCTTTTGGAGACGCATCAACGGCTTGAGCACCTAGAGCACAACATGCTGCTAATAAGGTTGCTGTTTTTTGACGAATAATTTCATAGTAAACCTCTTCGGTAATATCAAGGTCTCGCGCTTTTTCTATTTGAAGCAACTCCCCTTGACTCATTTCACGAACAGCTACTGAAATGATTTTTAATAAATCAAAATCTTCATTTTCAATTGATAACAATAATCCTTTAGAAAGTAAGTAATCTCCTACTAAAACTGCAATTTTATTTTTCCAGAGTGCATTAATTGAAAAAAAACCTCTACGCTTATTGCTGTCGTCAACTACATCGTCATGAACAAGGGTTGCAGTATGTATAAGTTCAATTACTGCAGCACCCCTGTAAGTCCTTTCATTAACCTTTCCTTCACCCAAAAGTTTGGCTACCAAAAAAACAAACATTGGACGCATTTGTTTTCCTTTTCTATTTACTATAAAGTGAGTAATTCTATTGAGCAATGCAACCTTTGAATACATTGATTGAGTAAACTTTTCTTCGAAAAGCTCCATTTCCTGATAAATAGGTTTTTTAATTCGTTCAACGACTTTCATATGCATAGTAAAGATATCAAATAAGCAGTAATTTTTAATCTCAGGTAAGAGCTCCTTTGATATCTAATTTATTGGCTAATTGACCACATGCTGCATCAATATCTAAACCTCTTGAACGACGATAGGTTACTTTAACCCTAGCCCTTGTCAAAGTAGCTATATAATCATCAATAACTGATTGTTGAGCTTGTTTCATTAATGAACCATCAATTGCATTGTATTGAATAATATTAACCTTTGAGGGGATACGTTTACACAAAGCTACCAGAGCTTGAATATCCTCTTTTTGATCATTAATTCCTTCCCAAACTATGTATTCAAAAGTTATTTGCTTCTTACTGTATTCATTCCAATAAACTAATGAGTCGACTAAATCTTTTAAATCAAACTTTTTTGCAAAAGGCATGATTTTTTCGCGCACTTCCTGTCGAGCACTATGTAATGATACTGCTAACCGAAACTTAACATTATCATCTGCCATTTTCCTTATCATCTTTGGAATTCCCGAAGTAGAGAGCGTGATTCTTTTTGGAGACATTGCCAGACCTTCTGGATGTGTTATTTTATCTATTGCTGCAATTACATTTTTATAATTCATTAGAGGCTCTCCCATCCCCATAAATACAATATTAGAAAGTGGTCTGCTGTGGTATAATTTACTTTGCTGATCTATTGCCACAACTTGATCATAAATCTCATCTGCATTTAAATTTCGCATTCTCTTTAGGGCAGCTGTAGCGCAAAAAACACAGTCTAAACTACATCCTACTTGAGATGAAACACAGGCTGTTGTTCTAGAAGCAGTGGGTATTAATACAGATTCAACAACTAATTGATCATAAAGTTTTACAGCATTTTTAATAGTTCCATCTGAACTGCATTGCTGAGCGGCAATATTAATGTGTTTAATTTCAAAATATGATTTTAAAATATTTCTATGTTCTAAAGACAAATTTGTCATTAAATCAAAATCATGTGCTCCTTTTTGCCATAACCACTGATAAACTTGTCCTCCCTTAAAAGAAGGTGCTCCATGGCTTACAAAAAAGTCTTGTAAGGCCTCTTTAGTTTGTAATCTAATATCTTTTTTATTGATTTTTTCCAAAATTTATTTATAAAAAAAACGCAATGCTACGGTTTTAATTTTTATTAAATAACCAACATTGCATCACCATAGGAGTAAAAATTATATTTCTCCTTAATAGCAAGCTTGTATGCATGTTTAATGAAATCAGGGTCTGCAAAAGCAGAAACCATCATCAGTAATGTTGATTTTGGAGTATGAAAATTAGTGATCATACAATTTGCAATTGAAAAATCATAGGGAGGGAAAATAAATTTATGAGTCCATCCATCGTATTCATTTAACAAACCCGCAGAAGACACAGAACTTTCTAAACCCCTCATTACGGTAGTTCCAACCGCACATATTTTCCTGCGTTCTGCAATCGCTTTATTAACTTTTGCTGCAGCAATAGTGTCAATAATCAATTCTTCCGAATCCATTTTATGCTTTGATAAATCTTCAACCTCTACCGGACTAAAAGTTCCTAATCCAATATGTAATGTTAACTCTGCAATATTAACACCCTTTATCTCCAATCGTTTTAAAAGATGTTTTGAAAAATGAAGACCTGCTGTTGGTGCGGCTACAGCACCTTCATGTTTGGCGTAAATCGTTTGATACCGCTCACGATCTTCATCCTCTATAGGTCTTTTAATATATTTAGGAAGTGGGGTTTGTCCAAGTTCCTTAAGCTTTGTTCTAAATTCAACATATTCTCCATCATAAAGAAAACGAAGGGTTCTACCTCTAGAAGTGGTATTATCGATTACTTCAGCTACTAAACTTTCATCTTCACCAAAATATAATTTGTTACCAATTCGGATTTTACGAGCTGGGTCAACCAATACATCCCAAAGGCGTTGTTCCTGATTTAACTCACGCAATAAAAACACTTCTATTCGAGCGCCTGTTTTTTCTTTATTTCCAAAAAGACGGGCAGGAAAAACTTTTGTGTTATTTAAGGCCATTACATCACCTTCATCAAAATAGTTGATAACATCTTTAAAAGCATGGTGTTCTATGGTTTCCTCCTTACGATTTAGGACCATTAATCTAGATTCATCACGATCTTGGGCCGGTCGTTGAGCCAGTAATTCGCTAGGAAGTTCAAATTGAAAATTAGAGAGTTTCACAGATTAAAATTTTATAATTAATACAAATTAATTTATAAACATGAAGATGAAATTATTAATTCATGTTTTGAGAAAAATTTAATTTAAACTAGATCATAGCCTAATTAGATTAAATTAATTCCTTCGGTCTGCAAATATAACATCTCAACATAGGCGTTGTCAAGTAAAAACGCATTTATCTCTATTTAATTTCAAAATCAAGCTTTCTTAAATCATTCCAGAAGTCAGGATAAGATTTTGAAACCACTGAGGATTCTTCAATTTTCAAAGGAATTTTCAATGCCAAAGGAGCAAAAGCCATTGCCATTCTGTGATCATTATAGGTTGAAATCGAGCAGTTTTTTATAAAATTTGTGTGAGGTGAGAGATGTAAGCTCTCATTGGTAACTTTAATTTTTGCCCCTAGCTTAGTGAGCTCTATATAAAGTGCTTTTAGTCGGTCGGTTTCTTTAATTTTAAGTGTGTGCAAACCCACTATATCACATCCAACACCAAGCCCATAACAACTCACCGCAATAGTTTGAGCAATATCAGGTGCTTTTGAAAGATCTAATTGTATTGAATCAGGAAGCGGCTTACTTTCTTTTTTTAGATGTAAGATGTCTTCTTCAAAACGAGCAGAAACACCTAACTGCTCATATATGTCTAATAGAACGACATCACCTTGTAAACTAGCTTTTTTAAAACTTGTTAAACTTATTTTAGCCTTTTTGGCAAGGGCTACAATACTAAAAAAATATGAAGCAGAACTCCAATCTGACTCTACTACTTGATTTATTTTTTTAATTTTATTTACTGAACCAACCCTAATCAGCTGATCTTTAAAACTGGTTGTAATTCCTATGTTATTTAACAATGCTAAGGTCATCTTTATATAGGGTATCGAAGTGATTTTTCCAACCAAATTTAATTTGAGTCCTTTCTCTAAAACAGGTCCCAATAGAAGTAAGGCAGATATGTACTGACTACTTATATCAGAAGCTAATGATATGGTCCCCCCTAAAAGTTTTTTGCCTTTGATTCTAATGGGAGGAAATCCTTCCACTTTTTCATAGACTATATAAGCACCAATCGAGCGAAGGGCGTCTACCAATATTTTAATAGGTCTTTCTTGCATTCTAGTTGAGCCGGTAAGCACAACTTCATGACCTTCTAGATGAGAGAAATATGCTGTTAAAAAACGCATTGCTGTTCCTGCATGATGAACATCTACCACTTCTGAAGTAGACTCAAGCGCCTCTTGCATTACCTTACTATCGTCAGAATTAGATATATTCTCTAATTTAAAGCCTTTAAATAAAGCTTGCAACAATAGTAATCGGTTTGTCTCACTTTTGGAGCCAGTTATACGCAAAGAGCCTTCACACCGTAGCGAAAGATGATCTATTTTAATATTCATTAAGTGTTATGGTTTTAATTTAGGATTGCTGTGATGGCGATCATGATCTCTTGAAGCTTTTTTAACTAACTTTTTTTCAAAAGAAGCTTGTAAATCAACACCTGTTTGATTTGCCAAGCAAACAGCTACAAATATAACATCAGCTAATTCTTCGCCTAAATCTTTATTTTTATCACTTTCTTTTTCAGATTGTTCACCATAGCGTCTTGCAATAATTCGGGCAACTTCCCCTACTTCTTCAGTCAACTGAGCCATGTTAGTCAATTCATCAAAATAACGAACACCATGGTCATTAATCCAATTATCAACTGATTGCTGTACTATTTTTAAATCCATATTCAAAAATAACTATAAATGTTGATTATAGCCTTATCGATTAATTCTAGCGTTTCTTAAAATAATGCTTTTAACTCAGCAAGAGAATAAACAATTGGACATTTATGATGAATCTCTTCATTATGTGAATTAAAGTGAATTGCTTGCATACCCTGACTCAAAGCACCTAAAATATCAGCCTCAAAACTATCTCCAATCATTATAGAGGCTTCTGCAGTTGTATTAACAGTTTTTAATGATTCAATAAATATTTCTGGATGAGGCTTTTTGAAACCAACTTTTTCTGCTGTAAAAACAAATTCAAAAAAAGATTCAATTCCAGAATTCTTAATTTTAAACTGCTGAACTTTATCAAAACCATTGGTAATAATATGTAATCTGAACCTATTTTTTAATCCTTCTAAAAGCTCTATTGCACCCTCAAACAAGTGAGGGAAAGTAGATAAATATGTAATATATTTCTCTGAAATATTTTCTATAAGATCGACAGAGGCAGAATAATTCAGTTTTTCAAAAGTCTTATTTAGCCTATTAAAACGTAGGTCATCTTGAGTTATTTTATTTTCTCTATATAATTTCCATTGAGCATGATTAATAGGGTTGTATAATTTCAGGAAAATCTCTAATGAAAAAGGAAAGTTTAATTCTATAAATATTTTATTAAAGGCAAGTCCTGAGTTCTTTTCAAAATCCCAAAGTGTATGATCTAGATCAAAAAAAATATCTGTTACCGAATGAGTATTTATCATTTAATATAGTTTTCAAATTCCTTAAGCCAACTTATGTTTTTACCAATCGGACTGAAAAATCCATTTGATATTACAATTGTAAGAGAGCTGGAAGATAAGGGTAAGTTCTCATGAATATCGTTCAACAATTGAAAGGCTTTTTCAGGAGACATTTTTTTTAATCCCTTTTCAGTGGTTATTATTGGATTGATTTTCAAGGGTAATTGAAATTCACTAGATAAGCTATAAAAATAAAATGGACTAGCTGTACCAGCTCTAAAACCAAATGTTTTTTGATACCCCATACTATAATCTGAATTAAACTCTTGAACTACTAAACTTTCATATACATTATTCAAATTATGGATTTCACTACTCATTCTTACACCCGAAATTGGTTTATGAGTAAGTGATTCAAAATTATTTTTTTCAAGTCCTAAAAACTCGCTTGCTTTTAATTGAGATTTAACCGAAACTAAAAGCCCAAGAGAAAACAAATCACTCATTGTTTTAATTATCCTTTGATAACTTAAATTAAAAATTGAAACCGTGGATTGAAAAGAAGAACTTTCCGAAAATAAAAAAAATATTTTTGGTGAAACAGTACTAGATTTAAAAAAAGATTTCCAAGTATTAAAAGTATTAAAAGGGTCTTCTTTTATTCGAAATAAAACTACTAATTGCTCAAAAAGGTGAAGTAAATTAAATGCCCACAAGGATTTAAAAAAATCACTTAAAGAAACTAGTAATGATCTATGCTTATATCGAAAAGGAACCAAAACCTCAATAAGCACATTTTTGATTGATTTTTTTTTCTCATCATTTGTATTAAAAAACCCTGGAAATGCAACGGTAAGATTTTTTTGTAAATGATCAACCCAAAGATCTACTACGGGAAGTATTAAAAAATCATATTGACCAGCTATACTTTGCGCCGGATCAAAAAATCCTTGAGGTGTTTTTATATGGGGTAATACTTCTTCATAACGCGATAAAAGAAAAAAGGTTGCTGCAAAAATATCAAAAGAAAAAAAACTATCTCCTTGTGTTTTAAAAAAGATTGGAAATCCATCTAATCTTTCAACATCAAGTGTTTGAAGTTTTACACCTTGTTCATAGAGCAAAGTATGTGCAGGAATAAAATACTCATCTCCTAACTGTTTTTTAGTGTAACTAAATTTAGGTCCAGAATGTGCAACAAATGTCTCAATAGTTTTAGTGAACCCAACTGAAACTCCTAGCATATTTTCAAAAATATGTTTAAAAACATAAGTAAGTCTAGATGTTATTTTATGAGTATATACCAGTACCATTAATAAGATATATTTATTAGAGAAGCTAAAGTAATCTTTTTCTAAAACAATTAAATAATCTAAATTTTAAAACAATAATAATCAAAACACCAAGCTTGAATTCTTGTATTTTTGTTTATTAAATCAACAATGAAACCTTTCGTTAGGATAAGTTTAATATTTTGAAATAAGAGCTTTTAATTCATCCCAATCTAACCCTCCAAAATTACCTGAACTCATCATTACCATAATCTTGTTATCATACTTTTGACTAAATAGATATTCTTCTAAAGAAGAGGTCTTAGTTATGACTTTTAAAAAATCATGATCAAAAGCAGCCTGAATAATTTCAGTTGAAATAGGGGATCTGTTTTTTATTTTCAATGCTTCAGGATCATAAAAAATAATTGCCTTGTCTGCTAAAGACAAAGTTTTTTTGTATTGATTAATGAAAGAGATATCTAAACTACTATAGGTATGAAGTTCCAGACAAATATGGATTTCAAAACCTTTGAATTGATCTTTTACTGCTTTAGCAGTAGCCATTACTTTACTTGGTGCATGCGCAAAGTCTTTAAACAAAACGGCGGTTAAACCTTGTGAGATTTTTTCTAAACGTTTTGCAGCACCTGTAAAACTTGGGATTGCTTCATAAAACTCAACAGCATCTAATCCCATTAATTGTGAAATCCACTGAGCACCAGACAGATTCATCAGATTATGCTCTCCAAATACAGAAAGAGGTAAACTTCCTTCTGAGGTATCTAAAAAGGTAATACCATTTTCAATATGGTGGATAGGAGCTATGTACGGTATTTTTTTTACTGCATGCGGACTATTCTCCACTAGATCCTTTAACACTAAATCTTCTTGATTATAAAGTAAAACACCTCCCTCACGTATTGAAAAAATAAATTTTTCAAATTGAGAAACATATGTCTCAAACGTTGGAAAAACATTTATGTGATCCCACGCAATACCACTGATAAGTGCAATTTCAGGTTGATACCACAAAAATTTAGGTTGTAAATCAATAGCTGATGACAGATATTCATCACCTTCTAACAAGATAAAATCATTTTCTTCTGAAACAAATAGAGTTTCAGTAACAGCAGAAACAGGAGCTCCCAACATAAAGTCTGTGGAAATATCATGATAATTCAACACATGTAAAATCATAGCAGTAATGGTAGTTTTCCCATGACTTCCTGCAATAACAACTCTGGTTTTTTCTTGACTTATCTCGGCCAAAAATTCCGGATACGATTGAATTTTAAGTTTTAAAGATTGAGCTTTTAAAAGTTCTGGATTGTTGATTTTAGCATGCATTCCCAAAATCACAACATCTATTTTATTTGTTATTTTTTCAGGAAACCAACCCAAGGTTTCGGGTAAGATTTCAGCAGCTTTAAGCTTGGCTTTTGATGGATTAAAGATCGCATCATCACTCCCTGTGATTTCATTACCCATACGTTTCATTTCCAGTGCTAAACTATGCATGGCACTTCCTCCAATTGAAATAAAATGCAGGCGCATCATAACTTATTTAAATTTTAAGTGTTTAAAAGTTTCCATAGTTCGTCTTTCAATTCTGTTAACTGAAATTGAATGGCACTTGATATCATAAGATGAGGTACTCCATTAAAATGTGTTTTTAACTCTTTTGAATATTCCATTCTGAGCTCATCATCTAATAAATCTACTTTAGAGAGAACTACCATATATTGTTTATCCAGAAGCTCTGGGTTATACTTGATTAATTCTTTTTTAAGAATGTCAAATTCTTTTTTTAGATTTTTAGTATCAGCTGGAATTAAGAATAATAAAATTGAATTTCGTTCTATATGTCTCAAAAAATAATGTCCTAAACCTTTTCCTTCAGCAGCACCTTCAATGATCCCGGGAATATCTGCCATAACAAAGGATTGATAATTCCTATACTCGACAATACCTAGATTGGGCTTTAGAGTAGTAAACTCATAATCTGCTATTTTAGGTTTTGCTGATGTCAAAACAGATAATAAGGTTGATTTTCCCGCATTTGGAAAGCCAACTAATCCAACATCAGCTAGTACTTTTAGCTCTAATGTAATCTGGAGAGTTTCTCCTTCAATTCCAGGCTGAGCATATCTTGGAGTTTGTCTTGTAGATGATTTGAAGTGCCAATTTCCTCGACCTCCAAGACCCCCTTTCATCACTATAACCTCTTGTTTATCCTCAGTTACTTCATATAAAATTTTATTAGTGTCAGTATCCCTAATAATTGTTCCTGTTGGAACATCAATATAGATATCTTCGCCTTGAGCACCACTACTTCTATTCTTACTTCCATCACCACCATGTCCAGCAGAAAAATGTTTTTTAAACTTAAAGGTATAGAGGGTCCATAGTTGGCTATTTCCACGAATGATAACATGGCCTCCTCGGCCTCCATCTCCTCCGTCGGGTCCACCTTTTGTTATGAATTTTTCTCTGTGTAAGTGAATAGAGCCCTTACCCCCTTTTCCTGAACTAACAGACAATTTAACATAATCAACAAAATTTCCTTCAGTCATAATCTAGTTTAAACTAACTATTAAGTTTGTTAAACGTTCTGTTATCTCATTTATAGAACCAATTCCATTAACACTATAGAATTTATGTTGACCTTCATAATAATTTTTTAGGGGTGCTGTTTTTAGTTTGTATTCATCAAAACGATTTCTAATTTTTGATTCATCTTGATCATCTGAACGTCCACTTGTTTCACCTCTTTCTAATAACCTTTTTACTAAAATATCATCACTCGCCTCTAAAGCTATGGTAGCGTTAATCTTCATATTCTTAGATTCTATAAAAACATCTAGTGCTTGGGCTTGGGCCTTTGTTCTCGGAAAGCCATCAAATATAAAACCTTTTGCTTCTGGATTTCTATCAACTTCAGCCTCTAACATCTCAATTGTAACTCGGTCAGGAACTAAATCACCCCTATCCATAAAAGACTGAGCCTGTTGTCCTAAAGCAGTTTTATTTTTAATATTATATCGAAATAAATCACCTGTAGAAATATGGACTAAATTAAAGGTGGCTTTTAAGAATGCCGCTTGAGTGCCTTTCCCTGCGCCTGGCTTTCCAAATAAAACTAGATTGATCATTGAATTGAAAAATTTTTTGATAAAGATATCCATTTTATGTGGCTTTTTTAGATTCCAAAAAACTTATGCGTATTTTTGCAAAAACAAATGAATGGGATATTTTTCCGGTACACAAACAATTGGAATCTTAGGTGGTGGGCAACTTGGTAAAATGTTGCTAACAATAACTCGTCAGTGGGATCTTAATACTAAGGTAATGGATCCAAGTCCGACTGCACCTTCAAGAATTGCTTGTAATACTTTTGTGAATGGTGATTTAATGGATTATGATAGTGTGGTTGCCTTTGGAGAAGATCTTGAAGTTTTAACCATTGAAATTGAAAATGTAAATGCAGATGCTTTAGTAACTTTAGAAAAAAAAGGTGTTAAGGTATATCCACAAGCTAGTGTCTTAAAAATAATACAAAATAAATGTCGGCAAAAAAAATTTTATAAAACACATCTTATCCCAACAGCTCCCTTCCAATTATTTGATAGTAGAAATTCCCTAAAAGATGCAGTTGTTCGAGGCTTAGTTTCATTTCCTTTTGTTTGGAAATCTGAATCAATGGGTTATGATGGATATGGAGTTAAAATTATACGCTCAAACCAAGATCTAGAAAAAGTTAATGATGGTCCATGTATGTCAGAGGACCTCATCGCTATTGACAAAGAGCTTGGAATTATTATTTGCAGAAGTCCAAAAGGAGAATCTGTCTGTTACCCTTGTGTAGAAATGGAATTTAACACCAGTACCAATCAAGTAGAGTATGTTTTAAGTCCCGCAAGAATTTCAAAATCTTTAGCTGAAAAAGCAGAAGTATTAGCACTAAAAGTATCTAAAGCATTTGAACATGTTGGCTTACTAGCTGTAGAATTATTTTTAACAAAAGAAGGCGAATTAATTGTGAATGAAGTAGCACCTAGACCACATAATAGTGGTCACTATAGTATTGAAACTTCATATACATCACAATTTGAACAACATATAAGGGCTATTCTTAACCTTCCGCTAGGAAACACTCAAAACAAAGTAGCTGGAGTAATGATAAATCTTGTAGGAAAAGAAGGTCATAATGGCCCAGTTCATTATAAAAACTTAGATCAAATATTAGCCATTAAAGGAGTTAATCCTCATATTTATGGCAAAAAAGAAACGCGTCCCTTTCGTAAAATGGGACATATAACCATCGTAAATAAAAATCTTGAAACTGCACGTGAGATTGCAGAGCATGTAAAAGAAACTATTGAAGTAATTACAAAATAATATGATAAAAGTAGGTATAATAATGGGAAGCCAATCAGATCTTCCGGTAATGGAAGAAGCTATTGCTTTCTTAAAAGAATTAAACATTACAGTTGAAGTAGATATTGTATCTGCACACAGGACACCTGAAAAAATGATGAACTATGGAACGCGAGCCCACAAAAGAGGGCTCAAGGTTATAATTGCTGGGGCTGGAGGTGCTGCACACCTTCCAGGTATGATAGCCTCACTTACACCTCTTCCAGTTATTGGAGTTCCCATAAAATCCAGTAATTCAATTGACGGATGGGATAGTATTCTTTCAATTCTTCAAATGCCTAGTGGTGTTCCAGTTGCGACAGTAGCGCTAAATGGAGCGAAAAATGCTGGAATATTAGCTGCTCAAATTATTGGAAGTAGTGATGAAAAAGTGCTTAATGAAATAGTTTTATATAAAGAAAGTCTGAAGAATAAAGTACTAAAAAACAGTGAACAATTAAAAAAATAACTCCTTGAATAATCCATTATTAACTTCCTTTAAAACTCCTTTTGAAGCAGCACCATTTCATCAAATTAAAGCTCATCACTTTATTCCAGCTTTAGAATCAACAATTTCAATAGCATTAAAAGAAATAGATGGGATTACTCAACAAATAGAAACGCCCACTTTTAAAAACACTCTTGAAAATTTACAGGAAATTGGTACTCTAGTTGGTAGAAATAGTAATTTACTTTTTAATCTTAATAGTGCAGAAACCAATAAAGAGCTTCAAAAAGTTGCGCAGGATGCTGCACCTTTGTTAACACGTTTTCAAAATGATATAATATTAAATGAAACGCTATTTAAACGCATTAGTTATTTATATAAGAATGAAACTAAAGACTCTCTAACTCCCGAACAATTTACGTTACTTGAAAAAGAATATAAAACTTTTATTCGAAATGGTGCGCATTTAAATGACGATGCCAAAAAAAAACTGCGGATTTTAGATATTGAACTAGCCCAGCTAAGTCTTTGTTTTGGTGAAAATGTGTTAGCAGATACCCAAGCGTATTCTTTACATATTGTAAATGAATCAGACCTTAAAGGATTACCTGACAATGTCATTGAAACAGCACATGATATTGCACAAGAGAAAGATAAAAAGGGCTGGCTCTTTACCCTAGATTATCCAAGTTATATTCCTTTTATAACCTATGCAGAAAATAGGGGATTGCGAAAAAAATTAAATAGTGCTTTTGGAAAAAGAGGATTTCAAGAAAATAAACATAATAATTCAACTATAATTCTTCAAATCGTAAGACTAAGACAAACACGTGCAAGACTTCTTGGATATGAATCTCATGCAGCATTTGTTCTTGAAGAGCGTATGGCACAATCTGAAAAAAATGTTAAATCTTTTTTAGATAATTTAAATCAAAAAGCGCAAACAGCTGCAAAAAATGAATGGAATATTATGGTCAACTTTGCGAAGGAAAGGCTTGGTATAGAGACAGTTGAAAAATGGGATATTGCTTACGTTGCCGAAAAACTAAAAAAAGAAACCTTAGACCTAGATGAACAACTGCTAAAATCATATTTTTCCTTAAACAATGTTTTAGATGGTTTATTTACAATCGTAAAAAAATTATACGGCCTAAGATTTATAATAACTAAAGAAATAGATCCATATCATGATGAGGTTAAGGTCTATGAAGTGTATAAAGAGGGAAAATTTCATGCTCTTTTATACACAGATTTTTTTCCTCGGAAAGGAAAGAGAAATGGTGCTTGGATGACCAGTTATAAATCCCAAAATATTTCACAAAGACCTCATGTATCGATTGTGTGCAATTTTTCAAGACCTACAAAAACTCAACCCTCATTACTAACCTTCCAAGAAGTAACTACACTATTTCATGAATTTGGACATGCACTACATGGCATACTCGCCAATACTAATTATAGTGCGTTAAGTGGAACGAGTGTTTATTGGGATTTTGTTGAATTACCGAGTCAAATTATGGAAAATTGGTGTTACCAGTCAGAGGCATTAGACTTATTTGCAAAACATTATGAAACTAACGAAGTAATTCCAAGAAAATTCATAGATAAAATTAAGAAAGCTGCTTACTTTCAACAAGGAATCCAAACCTTAAGACAACTTAGCTTTGCCTACTTAGATCTATCATTTCATGATAAAAATGCACACTTAATTAAAGCTGTAAAAAATCATGAAAAAAGACAAATTGAATCCCTAAAATTCATAGAAGATCCACCTGATAGCTGTATGAGCACAGCTTTTTCACATATTTTTCAAGGTGGATATGCTGCAGGTTATTACAGTTATAAATGGGCCGAAGTTTTAGATGCTGATGCTTTTGAATTATTTCTAGAAAAAGGGATTTTTGATAAAAACACAGCCAAATCTTTCTTAGAAAATATTTTATCAAAAGGAGGTACAGAACACCCTATGACTTTATACAAACGTTTTAGAGGAAAAAAACCTGACCCTCTAGCCTTGATTAGAAGAGCTGGACTCGCATAGTGAATTAATTAAAATAGTTTAGGAAAAACTTTTAAGGCAACAAAAAAAGTTAAACTACCAATTCATGTACCCTCCTTTAAGGTCATATATATTTTTAAAACCTAAGGAATCCATGACTTTAGAAGCTTTACCGCTCCGATTCCCTGACCTGCAATAAATTAAGTAAGTAACATTTCTATTTAATGCAGAAATAGTAGCTTGAAAATCTGAGGCCTTATAATCAATTAAAATTGCGCCTTTAATATAACCCATTGCATATTCTTCTGGGGTTCTAACATCTATGACTTGAGATTCTTGCTCCATGAAAACTTGAAAATTCTCTTTTTCTAGTACTTTGACAGATGATGTTTGTGAGTTAAACCCAATAAATAAGAGGAAAAGAAAAATTTTCATTTTATGTTTTTATTAAAAATAAAGAAATAAAAAATAACTACCCAACCAAACTATCGGAATTCCTTCAACCCAAAAGGCAGTATAATAAAAAGAATTTGAGGGGTCTGAATAATATAAAAGCATTCCTAGGAGCACAAAAATCAAAAGGGTTGAAAATAACATTTCATTGTTGGCTCCAAAAAACAATAATGAACACGAGGCGCCCAATACTAAAAATATAATGCCTAAAATTTTAGTCTTATAAATACCTAGCTGCTGAGGAAGTGTTTTTAGGTGAGAGCTGTCAATTGTAACATCTCTAATTTCAAAAGGTAATATGGCAACCCAAACATACACAAATTGTATAAAACTCAATTTCAAAAACAGACTTATTGAAAAAAAACTGTCTGAAGCTAATGGTATTCCAACTGTTAATAAAATCCAACTTAAAGCTACTAAATATATTTTTAATCCTTTTTTATTCCTCCAATTAGAAAATCCATTAAAAGAAATACTATATAAAACCACCAAAATACTCCCAATCAAAGCGAACCCTTTCATTATAAAGGAAAAGGTGAAAAGCATTCCTAAAGCAACTACAAAGCTTACAAGGGAAATAAACAAAATACTTTTTGGAATTTTATCTTTTTGAGAATTATGAAATAAGGTGGAAAATTTTATAAAATTATAACTAAAAAGAGCGCTAGAAAAAATAAATATTAACACATTTTCAGAAACTTTATCTTGTGAAACAACAAGTGATAATCCGCCAAGGCAAGTGACTGAAAAAGCTAGGTGAATGCTAGACTTAACATAAAATTCAAAACCTTTAATCAACCAAGTTTTCACATGTAAATATCGAAACTTTAATGTAGTTGTTATTGATTATTGAAAAATATTTTTGTTTCTCAAAAAATAGCTTAAAAAATATCCCTTTAATATCCTATTTTTGAGGAAATTAAAACGCAATGAGAACGGACGCTTTTGTTGAGAGACACATAGGACCAAACGAAGAAGAAATAAAAAAAATGTTGGCTACCATAGGTGTAACTTCAATAAAAAAATTACTTGAAGAAACCATTCCAGAAACCATCCGCCTTAAAAAACCTTTAGCCTTACCAGAAGGAATTAGTGAGTATAAATTTTCTGAAATTATAAATAGTTTAGGAAAAGAAAACAAGGCCTACAATACCTACATCGGCTTAGGATATCATCCTGCAATTACCCCAGCTGTAATTCAGCGTAATATTTTAGAAAATCCGGGGTGGTATACTGCTTATACCCCATATCAAGCTGAAATTGCTCAAGGAAGACTAGAAGCCCTCTTTAATTTCCAAACCATGATTTGTGATCTAACTGGAATGGAACTTGCAAATGCCTCACTATTAGATGAAAGTACTGCGGCTGCAGAAGCTATGACAATGTTATTTGGTGCACGTACTCGAGATCAAAAAAAAAATAATTCTTCACAATTTTTTGTAGATGAAAATGTATTACCACAAACATTATCATTGCTTAAAACTCGCGCTACCCCACTTGGTATTGACTTAATAGTTGGAATAACTGAAAATCAATTTTTTACTGAAGCTTTTTTTGGAGCTATTTTTCAATATCCCGGAAAACATGGCTCTATTCCAAATTTAAAAGAATGGATTGAAATCGTGAAATCTCATGAAATTTCAACAGTGGTTTCAGCAGACATAATGAGTTTAGTTTTACTTGAAGCTCCTGGAGAATTTGGAGCAGACGTTGTAGTAGGCACTACACAACGCTTTGGAATTCCTCTTGGTTATGGAGGGCCACATGCTGCGTTTTTTGCGACAAGAGGACATTATAAAAGAAACATTCCAGGTCGTATTATTGGACAAACTCGTGATTTAGATGAAAATCCTGCTCTAAGAATGGCCCTGCAAACAAGAGAACAACATATAAAAAGAGATCGTGCTACCTCAAATATTTGTACCGCACAAGTTCTCTTGGCTGTTATGGCTGGAATGTATGCAGTCTATCATGGTCCAAAAGGACTTAAATACATTGCTAACGGAATTCATCAGAAAACAATACAATTAAATAACGCATTAATTGATTTAGGAATTAACCAAATAAATAAATATTTTTTTGATACCCTTGAAATAAAACTAGACGCTAATAGAATTAAAAAAATAGCAGAAGAAAAAGAAATTAATTTTTACTACCCAAATGAGGAAACTGTCTGCATTTCAATAAACGAGACTACAACTACAGAAAATATTAATTCAATAATTGAACTATTTGCTCAATTTACAGAAAAAAAAGCTCCTTTAAATATTAAAGAATTAAATGTTAAATTTTTGTCTGATATAGGTACCAGAAAGACAAGGTTCTTAACACATCCTGTATTTAATTCACATCATTCTGAAACTGCTTTAATGCGATATATTAAATCATTAGAACGAAAAGATCTTGCATTAAATCATTCCATGATTTCATTGGGCTCTTGTACGATGAAGTTAAATGCAGCTGCAGAAATGCTTCCGTTAAGTGATGCAAATTGGGGAGGAATTCATCCTTTTGTCCCAATTAATCAAGCAGAAGGATATCAAAAAATGCTTTCACAACTTACCGAACAGCTTAATATTATAACTGGATTCGAAGCCACTTCATTACAACCTAATTCTGGAGCACAAGGAGAATACTCTGGTCTTATGGTTATTAGAGCTTACCATGAATCTAGAAAAGATTTTCATAGAGATATTTGTTTAATTCCTGCTTCTGCTCACGGTACGAATCCAGCTTCAGCTGTTATGGCTGGAATGAAAGTTATTGTTACAGATACAGATAAAAATGGAAACATTGATTGGGAGGATTTACATCAGAAAGCACTTTTTCATAAAGACAACCTTTCTGCATTAATGATCACATACCCGAGTACACACGGAGTATTTGAAGTGAAAATAAAAGATATTACGGCGCATATTCACGCTTGTGGAGGACAAGTATATATGGATGGTGCAAATATGAATGCACAAGTAGGCCTTACCAGTCCGGCAATGATTGGTGCAGATGTATGTCACTTAAACTTACATAAAACTTTTGCTATTCCTCATGGAGGTGGTGGACCCGGTGTGGGTCCAATCTGTGTGGCTAAACATTTAGCATCTTTTTTGCCGGGAAATCCAGTAATACCAACTGGTGGAGAGCAGGCAATTACTGCTATTTCTGGTGCACCATTCGGTTCAGCTTTAGCATGTTTAATTTCTTATGGTTATATAAAAATGCTAGGGAGCAAGGGATTGCAAATGTCTACTGAGATTGCAATTTTAAATGCAAATTATATACAAAAACGTCTCGAAGGTGCTTACGGTGTTTTATATACTGGCACTAACGGACGTGCTGCTCATGAGCTTATAATTGATTGTCGTCCCTTTAAAGAACAAGGTATAGAGGTGGTTGATATTGCCAAGAGATTAATGGATTATGGTTTTCATTCCCCTACTGTTTCTTTTCCAGTTCCTGGGACTATGATGATAGAGCCAACTGAAAGTGAAAATATGGGTGAAATGGACCGCTTTTGTAATGCTATGATATCTATAAGAATGGAAATTGATGCTGGAGAAAAAGAACGTACTTTATTAAAAAACGCGCCGCACACAATGGCAATGATTTCTGCAAATGAATGGGATTATCCATACAGCAGACAAAAAGCAGCATTTCCTCTTGAATTTGTAAAAGAAAATAAATTTTGGCCAACAGTAAGAAGGGTTGACGAAGCCTATGGGGATCGTAATTTAGTGTGTAGCTGTATTCCTATTGAATCTTACTCAAATAATTAATAATAAAGCCTTTATACTCTTTGAGATTTTAAAAATGAATAGAAATAGTACTTATGAACATCGTAGGGTTTTTACGATTTTTAACTTAAAAAAAAATCAAAAGGATACCTTTAACTTCTAATGCTAAATATTAAAATTACAGGTACGGGAAGTGTCATTCCACAAAAGGTTCAACCTAATGCTGGATTTTCAAAACACTCATTTTTTGATGCATCTGGATTGCCAATTGATAATCCGAATATAGAAATTATTGAAAAATTCAAAGCAATTACTGGTATTGATCAAAGACGATACATCAAAGATCATCAAACTGTTGTTGATATTGCAATTGAAGCTGCAGAAATAGCAATCGCTGATTCAAATATTGATCCGGAAACAATTGACTATATTATTTTCGCTCACAATGTAGGTGACATAGCCTTAAACTCAAATCAAGTAGACACACTTCCTAGTTTAGCTTCTAAACTAAAGGCTGGTTTAAAAATAAAAAATCCCGAATGCGTTGCATATGATATTTTGTTTGGATGTCCCGGTTGGATAGAAGGAGTAATCCAAGCTAAAGCATTTATCAAAGCTGGAATGGCAAAAAAATGCGTGGTTGTTGGTGCTGACACACTTTCACGTGTTCTTGATCATAGTGACAGAGATTCTATGATTTATGCAGATGGCGCTGGAGTCACTATAATTGAAGAAACTAATGACCAAGGAGGGATTCTTTCACACAAAACTGTAACATACACCTCAGAGGGAGAAGCAGAATTCATTTTTTATGGCCACTCAAACAATTTAGGAAAGGGTAAAAAATATATTAAAATGTATGGTAGAAAAGTATATGAATTTGCTTTAAATAAAGTTCCACTTGCAATTCAATCCTGCCTTGAAGCATCAGGAGAATCAATTGATAGTGTGTCAAAAATATTCATTCACCAAGCCAATTTAAAAATGGATGAAGCAATTATTAAACGCTTTTACCGTTTATACAAAAAACCAACCCCAGAAAATATTCTTCCTATGAATATTCAAGAATTTGGTAATAGTTCAGTGGCTACAATCCCGACGTTATTTGATTTGGTTTCTAAACAAAATTATGCTGGTCACTCCATAAAAAAAGGTGATTTAATCATTTTTGCTTCTGTTGGTGCAGGAATGAATATTAATGCAATTACTTACAGAGTTTAACTTTATTAAACTGATTAGAAATTCAAGCTTATATCAAAGTTCATTTTTAGTTAAAAACATTACCTTTATAAGGCATGAAGATCCTTACACATATCGGAAAATACTTTATCATGTTGCGCAATACTTTCGGTAAATTTACCAAGTGGAGGATACTAAAGCAGCTGATTTTAAAGGATATTGATACCTTGATAATAGGTTCTATTGGGATTGTTTCCTTTATTTCATTTTTTGTTGGAGGTGTTGTTGCTATTCAAACAGCCCTTAATCTTGAAAATCCTTTACTTCCAAAAAACTTGATTGGTTTTGCGACGAGGCAATCGGTAATTCTAGAATTTGCACCAACTTTTATTTCTGTTATAATGGCCGGAAAAGTAGGGTCTTATATCACTTCAAGTTTAGGGACTATGAGAGTTACTGAACAAATAGATGCTCTAGAAGTAATGGGTATCAACACCTATAATTATTTAATTTTTCCTAAGATTATATCACTTTCACTATACCCACTTATTATCTGTGTTTCTATGTTTCTTGGAATTTTTGGAGGATACATTGCTTGTGTTTATGGAGGGTTTTCTTCTAGCGCTGACTTTGTAGAAGGTATTCAAATGGACTTTATACCTTTTCATGTTGGATATGCATTTATTAAAACATTATTTTTCTCTTTCATATTAGCCACCATACCTTCTTACCATGGGTACTTTATGACTGGAGGGGCACTAGAAGTTGGGAAAGCAAGTACAGTTTCTTTTGTTTGGACTAGTGTTGTAATTATTTTGGTAAACTATTTAATAACACAATTATTACTCACTTAAATGATTAATGTAGAAAATATTACGAAATCATTTGACGAAACGAAAGTTTTAAGAGGTATCTCTGCC
>CAJQQG010000067.1 GCA_905480425.1 uncultured Flavobacteriaceae bacterium
TACTAATGTTTGTTTCATTAGAATGCAAGTTGAATTAATTGTTCAGTGTTTTGCCGAGGGAGAGGTAGACGAAATATGGATTACGTTTCCAGATCCTCAAATTAAATATAAAAGAACTAAACATAGGCTAACTCAACCTGATCTTTTAAAAACCTATAAAACTGTCTTGAAATCTGGAGGATTGATTCATCTTAAAACTGATAGTGAGTTTTTATTTGGATATACTCTAGGTGTTGTATCTCAAATGGGAGTAATTAAATATGCCCATCATGATATTTATAATAATAGTGATGCACCAGATATTGCAACTGAAATTCAAACTTTTTATGAAAATCAATTTTTAGAAAAGAAGAAAGCCATTAGCTACATGAATTTTACACTTTAAAATGCCAAAAGAATTTTCTTTTTTTTATAATGTTTATAAAGTGGTTAAATGTATTCCTGAAGGAAAAGTAACTACTTATGGTGCAATCGCAAAATATTTAGGATCTCCTCAGAGTTCGAGGATGGTTGGTTGGGCGATGAATGCTTCACATGTTCATTCTGACGTTCCTGCACATAGGGTGGTAAATCGTTTGGGATTATTAACAGGAAAGCATCACTTTGGAGCAGATAATATAATGGAGCAATTATTAGAAAACGAAGGTGTTAAAATTAAAGAAAATCAGATTCAACAATTAAATAAATATTTTTGGGATCCATCCAAAGCACTTCCTCCTTTTTAAAATATTTTACCTTTTGATATTAAAACCTTAAATGTATATTTGTAGCTTATGTTAATACATTTATGAAAATCACTAAAGAAGCTGTATTTGAAGCACTTAAGAAAATTTCTCTTCCAGGAGAAGGCGGTAATATAATTGATAAAGGTGCTATATCTAATATTATGATTTTTGGTGATCAAATTGATATTGATATTCAGCTTGAGAATCCTAGTTTACAGGCACGTAAAAAATTGGAGGTAACTATTCTGAAAATAATTCATGAATACGTTTATGAAAAAGCTAAAATTAAAATAAACATTAAAGTTGTTACTCCTGAAGTAGCATCTAAGCCAAACTTAATTAAAGGGAAAAGAATATCGGGTATAGAGAATATTATTGCTATCTCCTCTGGAAAAGGTGGTGTAGGAAAATCTACTGTCACAGCAAATTTAGCAGTAACATTAGCCCAAATGGGATGTAAAGTAGGTGTTTTAGATGCAGATATATATGGACCTTCCATTCCAACAATGTTTGATATGGAAGGTGCTAGGCCTCTTTCGGTTCAAGTAGATGGTAAATCTAAAATGGAGCCTGTTGAAAATTATGGTGTTAAAATTTTATCTATTGGATTTTTCACTAAACCCGAGCAGGCAGTCATTTGGCGTGGTCCTATGGCCACAAAAGCATTGAATCAAATGATTTTTGATGCTGCTTGGGGAGCACTAGATTTTCTTTTAATTGACTTACCCCCGGGAACAGGTGATATTCATTTAAGTATAGTTCAGTCGCTTCCAATTAATGGAGCTGTAGTCGTTAGCACCCCACAAAATGTAGCCTTGGCTGATGCTAAAAAAGGAATTGCAATGTTCCAACAAGAAAATATAAAAGTACCTGTACTGGGAATTATTGAAAATATGAGTTATTTTACTCCTGAAGAACTTCCAAATAATAAATATTACATTTTTGGAAAAAAAGGTGCAGAATACTTAGCGAAAGACAAAGAAGTCCCTTTTTTGGGTTCTTTGCCGCTAGAACAGAGTGTGCGAGAGGCTGCAGATTTCGGAAGACCTGCAGCCCTTCAAGAAGGGACTGCCTTAACTACAGCTTTTGCTGAAATAACTAGAAAATTAGTATCTCAAGTTTTATTAAGAAATAATAATTTACCTCCAACTAAAGCAGTTGAGATAACTAATTTAGTAGGATGTGAAGCTATTAAAAATTAAACCATGGAATCAGAAGTAGTAAAAGCAAAAATATTAGAAGCTTTAGAAGAGATTCGACCTTTTTTAAAATCTGACGGAGGAGATATTTCTTTGGTTTCTGTTGAAGATAATAAGCACGTAAAAGTTCAATTGCATGGAGCTTGTGTGGGATGTAGTGTTAATCAAATGACACTAAAATCAGGGGTTGAATTAACCATCAAAAAGTATTTACCACAAATTGAAACAGTGACAAGTATAGAGCCAAATCTAAATGATTAAAACGGATATACTAATTATTGGGGCAGGACCTACAGGTTTATTTGCTGTTTTTGAAGCCGGGCTTTTAAAACTTAAATGCCATTTGATAGATTCTCTCCCAATGCCGGGTGGTCAATGTGCTGAAATTTATCCCAAAAAACCAATTTATGACATTCCTTCACACCCAGAAATTCTTGCAGGTGATTTAGTTAAGAATTTAAAAAAGCAAATTGCACCTTTTCAACCTACTTATACATTGGGTGAAAGTGCTATAAGTCTTGTAAAGGCAGACGACAATAATTTTTTAGTAACTACTAATAAAGGAACCCAACATTTAGCACCTGTAGTTGTAATTGCCGGAGGTTTAGGCACCTTTGAGCCTAGGAAACCACCAATAGAAGGATTAGAAAATTTTGAAGGAAAGGGAGTAAATTATATTATTAAAGATCCTGAGGTTTATCACAATAAAAAAGTAATCATAGCAGGAGGAGGAGATTCCGCTTTAGATTGGACTATTTTTCTAGAAAATATTGCAGCTTCTGTTACTTTGATTCACCGTAGAAATGAATTTAGAGGTGCTTTAGATTCAGTTGAAAAAGTACAACAACTCAAAAATAAAGGACTCATTCAATTATTAACACCAGCTGAGGTAATCGCCCTAGAAGGGGATGATTTTTTAGACTCAGTTATAGTTAATCATTTAGGTGATTCAAAATCTATTGAGTGTGACAGCTTTATACCTCTTTTTGGTTTAACACCCAAGTTAGGTCCAATTGCAAATTGGGGTTTAGAAATTAAAAAAAATGCAATACTAGTTGATAATTCATTAGACTATCAAACAAATATTCCTGGTATTTATGCTATTGGAGACGTGAATACTTATCCTGGTAAGTTAAAATTAATATTATGTGGTTTTCATGAAGCTACTTTAATGTGTCAGAGTGCATTTAAAAGAATACATCCGGACAGAAAAAATGTTTTGAAATATACTACAGTGAGTGGTGTGGCTGGTTTTGACGGTTCTCTAAAAGAAGCTTCAAAATCTTTTATAAAAGCAATAAAATAAAATGCTAAAAGATATTACTATTCATTTGATAGATCGAGAAGGAATATCTCATACTCTAAGTGCTCCTTTAGATATGCAGTTGAATCTAATGGAAATTTGCAAAGCACATGAGCTTCCTGTAGAAGGTACCTGTGGAGGAATGGCAATGTGTGCCTCATGTCAATGCTATATTGAAAGTAGCCACTCAATCTTAGAACGTTCTGCTGACGAGGAAGCAATGCTTTCGGAAGCTTTTTATGTAAAAGATAATAGTAGGTTAGGGTGTCAAATTCAAATGTCAAATGCTATTGATGGATTGATAGTTCGTTTGGCTCCTTCTGAATAATGTGGTAGTTATTTAATTTATTAAAACTATTTATTAGATATTGACAAAATGAATAAAAAAAAACATTTGTGTGCTTTATTTGATTTGGATGGGGTTATCGTTGATACAGCAAAATTTCATTTTTTAGCTTGGAAAAAAATAGCAAAAAATATTGGTTATGAATTAACCCATGAAGACAATGAGCAGTTAAAAGGAGTAAGTCGTCAGGATTCTTTAAATATTATTTTGGATTTGGCAAATGTTACTATAGATTTAGAAGTTTTTAATCATTATTTGCTTCAGAAAAATAATGATTATTTGCTTCTTATTCAATCTATATCTCCTAATGATATTCTTCCGGGAATATCTGAAGCATTAACTTTTTTGAAAGAACGTGGGATTAAAATTGGTTTGGGTTCAGCAAGTAAAAATGCAAAAATTATACTTCAAAAATTACAATTAATGGATTATTTTGAAGTGATTATAGATGGAAATATAGTTATTAAGGGTAAGCCAGATCCAGAGGTTTTTTTAAAAGGCTGCAGCGCATTAAATGTTCCCAAGGATAGATGTATTGTTTTTGAAGATGCATTTGCAGGGATACTAGCCGCTAAGGAGGCAGGAATGACTGCCGTTGCATTGGGAGACAAAAAGTTTTTTTCAAATGCAGATTTTTGTTTTTCAGATTTTACGCAATTAAACATAAAAGTACTTTCAAATCTTTTTTAATTTTAAACTAAAATAATTCATTTTTTAATTAATATAAAGTCTTGTGAAAAACTCATATTTAGATGTTCACCCATGGAAGATTATTGAAAAAGGATTTAATCCTAACAGGGTGAAGTCTTCTGAAAGTATTTTTAGCCTAGGTAATGGTGCCATGGGGCAACGCGCAAATTTTGAAGAATATTACTCAGGGAATACTTTTCAGGGAAGTTATATTGGTGGTGTTTATTATCCAGATAAAACACGTGTAGGTTGGTGGAAAAATGGATACCCAGACTATTTTGCTAAAGTTTTGAATGCACCAAGTTGGATTGGAATACATCTAGAAATTAATAAGGTTCCTTTAGATTTAAATACGTGTAAACAAGTAAATGGATTCTTCAGAGAACTAGACATGAAAACGGGAATTTATACTCGCTTTTTTGAAGCTCAAATTACGGATGACTGTAGAATTGAAGTAACAGCTAAGCGTTTTCTTTCAATGGATGAAGGTGCACTTGGGGTCATTCATTATTCAGTGAAAGCACTTAAGGGAGCTTGTGAAATTTCTATTGATTCTTTTGTAGATGGACATATTACCAATCAAGACTCTAACTGGGATGATCCTTTTTGGGAACATCAACAAAAGACAGTTTCTAATGAGTTTATTGCTTTACATTCAAAAACATTAAAAACCGAATTTGAGGTATGTACTTTTGCCCAAACTAATCTAATAAATAGAAATGAAATCATTTCTTCTAACTTTAAAACCAAAGAAAAAGCATGGCGATTAAGTCAATGTAGTAGTATTTCTTTAGCTGAGGGAGAAAAATTCACTCTTTTAAAATTTGGAGGATATATCAATGGAATGAATCATTCCGCTTCTCAATTTAATATCAAAGCACTTGCAGTAATTAACCACGCAAAAGAAAAAGGTTTTGACAAACTAATTACTGATCAAAAAGCCTCATGGGCAAAAGTCTGGAAGCAATCCGATATTGTAATAAAAGGAGATGATAAGGCTCAGCAAGCAATACGGTTTAATATTTTCCAACTCAATCAAACCTACAACGGAAAAGATGCCCGTTTAAATATAGGTCCAAAAGGATTTACTGGCGAAAAGTATGGTGGGAGTACTTATTGGGATACCGAGGCTTATTGTTTGCCTTTTTACATGGCCACAAAAAACCAAGATATAGCACGTAATTTATTAAAATACCGATATGAACATTTAGATAAGGCCATTGAAAATGCTGAAAAATTAGGTTTTTATAATGGTGCTGCCTTATATCCAATGGTAACAATGAACGGAGAAGAATGTCATAATGAGTGGGAAATTACATTTGAAGAAATTCATAGAAATGGAGCTATTGCTTTTGCAATCTTTAATTATGAGCGTTTTACAGGTGATACCAGTTATATTCCGGAGATGGGACTTGAGGTGCTTATAGCAATTGCACGTTTTTGGACACAAAGGGTCCATTATTCTGATTTTAGAAAAGCTTATGTGATCTTGGGTGTAACCGGCCCAAATGAATATGAGAATAACGTAAATAATAATTGGTATACAAATTATCTTGCAAAGTGGTGTTTGAATTATGCTAAAGAGCAAGTATTACAAGTTGCTGTAACAAATCCAAAACGCTTTGAGGAAGTAAAAAGTAAAATTAATTGGAAAGAAGATGAAGTCAATCAATGGGAAGCTATTGCAGAGGCAATGTATTTTCCAAAACATCCTACAGAAGATCTTTTTTTACAACAGGATGGCTTTTTAGATAAAGAATTATTTCCTACCACTAAAATATCTAAACAAGAACGTCCTATTAATCAGCACTGGTCTTGGGATCGAATTTTACGTTCTCCTTATATAAAGCAAGCCGATGTATTGCAGGGATTTTATTTTTTTGAAGATCAATTTGATATTAAAAGTTTGGAACGACATTTTGATTTTTACGAACCATTTACTGTCCATGAGTCTTCTCTGTCACCATGTGTTCATTCTATATTGGCCGCGAAATTAGATAAAATGGAACTGGCATATTCTTTTTATTTACAAACATCACGTTTAGATTTGGATGATTACAACAATGAAGTGGAAGAAGGCCTACATATTACTAGTATGGCAGGAACTTGGATGAGTATTGTTGAAGGTTTTGGTGGTGTTCGTTTAAAAAATAATGAACTTCATATCAATCCAAAATTACCTGTACAATGGAAAGAATATTCTTTTAAAATCAATTTTAGAGGTACTTTAATTAAAGTTCAAAAAACAAAAGACGGCACTAAAATTAAGCATAACAATATTGAATTAAATGTATTTTGCGAAGACAAAATAATTTAAAACAATATTTCATATTAAAAGATATATTAGCTTTAGCTAAATAATTGAATTAAAACAATGAGAAATATCACCATACTTTTAATCACTATTCTTATTGCTTCTTGCCAGTCAACTAAAGAAGAAGCTAGATCTCCTCAGCCACGTCCTGAGGTTAATGATATTCTAACTCCAATTTCAAAACAAAACATTGCACACTCAGTACTATACGAAGCAAATATTAGACAATATTCTAGTGAAGGAACTTTTAATGCTTTTACAAAAGATTTGCCTGTTTTAAAAAAAATGGGAGTAAAAGTTATTTGGTTAATGCCTATCAATCCGATTTCTTCAACTAAAAGTAAGGGACCTTTGGGGAGTTATTATGCTATTTCAGATTATACCAAAGTAAATCCAGAGTTTGGAACTTTAGAAGATTTCAAATTTTTAGTAAAAAAAGCACATAGCCTTGGTATGTATATTATTTTAGATTGGGTTCCTGGACATACTGGTTGGGATCATGTTTGGATGGAAGATAATAGCGATTTTTATCTAAAAAACAAAAAAGGAGAAATAATTGATCCCATAGACTTTAGAACTGGGAAATCTTTTGGTTGGACGGATGTAGCAGATTTAAATTATGATAATTTAGAAATGCAAGAAGCTTTAGGTAAAGCAATGTTTTATTGGGTTAAAGAAATCAATATTGATGGTTATAGAATTGATCAAGCCTATGCCGTCCCGCAAGCCTTTTATGACAAAACTTTTAAGGCGTTACGTGAAATAAAGCCTATTTTTCTTTTGGCGGAAACAGATATTTATCACCCTGGAGGTTTAGGTCTTATAAGTAAGTTTGACGCTTCCTATGATTGGCCCGGACATTCTTTATCTAAAGATGTGGCAAAGGGTGTTAAGTCAGCAAACGATTTCGCAAAACATATAGACCTTACTTTAAAAAGATATGGTAAAGAAAATATACTTGTAAATTTCGTTTCTAATCATGATGAAAATTCTTGGAATGGAACAATTAAAGAAAGTTATGGACCTGCTAGCCACGTTTTTATGGCATTAAACTATACTACCCCTGGAATGCCTTTGATATATTCTGGTCAAGAATATGATTTAAACAAAAGACTTCGCTTTTTCGAAAAAGACAGTTTTCCCAAAAATACAGGGAAGACAATGGAGTTATTGTTGCAGTTGGGAGCATTAAAAAATAATCATAAAGCACTTGCTTCTGGTAAAAATGGTGGTTCATATAAACGATTATTAAACACTAAAAATAAGCAAGTCTTTTCTTTTGAACGTGGAAAAGAAGGCGATACCCTAGTGGTTATTGCAAATTTAAGTAAAGACTATGCCCAATTTACTATGCCATTAGAGGGAATGTATAGACGCTACGAAGATTATAAACCAAAGCGTCTTTCTGCATCCTATCAGTATGACATGAAACCTTGGGAGTTTTGGATATTAATAAAATGAATAAGAAACTCCATTTTTCAGCCATTTTCATTAGTGTGATCATGACAGCATGTTCTACTTCTATAAATCCCTTAGTTATTGGACATCGTGGAGCTCGAGGCCATATTGCTGAAAACACACTTCCTTCGATTTCTAAAGCTATTAGCCTTGGAGTTGACGGTGTAGAAATTGATGTTTTTCGTTGT
>CAJQQG010000068.1 GCA_905480425.1 uncultured Flavobacteriaceae bacterium
GCTGACAACCATTCGCAAAATTTTACTGCCGCCAGTTGGGTCATGCAGATTGCAGGATAATTATCAATTCCCATCCCAAAACTCATCTCTACATATGGAGTAGTTGCACCAGAAACAGCATCTACATTTACTTGAACTTCACTACTAGTAGTTTTTATTACCTGATTTCCATCTATCTCTCGACTTACAAAAAGATTATATAGATCCCAAGTGATTTCAAATTGTCCCATCCAAAAACCGTCAATAGAAGCGGTGTGCTGTGGGCCCTCATCTCCAAAGTGACCCTTTTCAGACTTTGGACTACCCATTTTAAAAGTTCCTGCCTCAATATAGACCATCGGAAGCATTGCATTTGATCCAGGAACTTGTTCCTGGTAGTTTTCATACTGAGCCATCCCAACGCTAGTTCCCATAAACAAGGTAATTAGAATCCAAGTTAATGAAAAAGAAAAAACACCGGACTGTGTCAAAAAAAGCCGCATACTACATTAGGATATTTAAATTTAAAAAAAAATCGATCAAATTATAGATTTTTGATTTTTCTAAAAGGCAAACAAATTAAAATAGTCTTAACTAAAATAATTTTTATTTAATGTTTTTTTTAGCAATATTTAAGGCATGCTAAAAGCAAACTAATGGCTTCTAGAGCATTAAATTTATATTACAAATAATTAAATTAATGTTTTTTTTTTAAAAATTAAACTTCGGAATTATTATTATTATTATTAAATATTAAAAAAATAGAAGTTGAAAAAAAACATATACAAAAAGGAATTTTATGTATACGAGAATGAATTTATTTAAGAGCCTAATATGTCCATTTAAACAAACTTTTGGAAAACTTATATAATTTAGTTTAAATTAGATTGATCTGTGAAATCCTAAAATAATTTAAGAAACCTTGTAAATTTTAAATAACGTGCTCTTAAGAATAAAATATAAATTGCATTTAATCCTTTTACTTTTAATTCAATCTAGTCATTTAATTGGCCAAAGTTCAGGTGAAAAAACCTGGCCGGTAATCGAATCCACTAATCTGGTTAATAAGACAGAAAGTTATAATGATGAAAAAAGTTACAATGATTTAATCTCTATTATTTTTAAAGATGATTATGGGGTTATAAAAAATACAGGTGTAGCCAAATTTCCTAGTGATACGTTTTCTGATTATCCCGAGATAGCAGTACTTTTTGAGAAAAATTTCATTTTTAATGATACGATTTCAGACTATTTCTTTATTGCAAAAAACGGAATAAGTGACCGGGTAGTTATAAAATTTAATGATGCTATATTACAAAATACAAACAATCAAAAAGATTTTAATGAAATCGGGGAATCAATGCATTACACTGGACGCTTTTCTGAATTCATCATCCCTCAGTCAATTATAATAAATGGAGTCAACACAATACAAATTTTTGTGCTTAAAACTTCATTAACTCCTGTTTTTAATGGCGATATCTATCTGATAAAAGATAGTGAACTAGAAGATCTAGAGGGTACAGAAATCAATTTGAATGGAGATTGGACATACACTATTTATTCTGAAAACTTGTCAAATTTTAAAACACTTCCTTCACATGCCACAGTTATTTTCTCTCATTATAACTTTAATGAAGAAAAATTTACAAGTAGCTCTTTTAACGATAATAACTGGGGCACCACTAATTTTCCAAATTCATTTTATCGTATTTTTAATAGGCAGCAATTAGATGGAGCTGTTTGGTTTAGGAAAAAAATAAACTTTAACGAAAAACCAAAAGAAGACTATGTGTTTGAGGTCCTAGATGGGATTGATGATGTTGACTTTTTGTACGTCAATGGACAATTGATAGGCAACACCAATTGCTTTAATTGTCCACGACAATATATAATTCCTAAGGAATATATGCAGAAAGAAAATATCTTTACTTTGCTTGTAATAGATAATCACGGACCCGGAGGAGTAAGGGGTCCAATTAAAATTAAAGCTTCAAAACAATCAATAGATATTTCGAATGGATGGAAATTTAAATTAATTTTTGATTTAAATATTGTTCTTTTTATTAAGGATCATAAAGAGGTTTCAAATCCATTTGAATCAATAAATTACAGTTTTATTGATTATGATGGTAATGCTGTCCAAAGATCAAAATTGGCTGAAATTATAGGAATTAACTTCGGCGATGATTACAGAGCTAACTTTTTCCTACTATTATCAATTACTTTAATCCTAATTATAGTGCTAGCGATTTTTCTTTATAAAAATTTCACATATAAATTAAACAAAAAAGAGGATCAAACAAACTTTAGCTCCAATGATAATTTATTATCAAGCCGTATATTAATTAGGTCTGGCCGTACTGATCATAACATTGAAATTAATAGCATTTCCTTAATTGAAGCAAAAAAGGATTATGTGAAAATATCTACAACTGATAATTCTTATTTGGTTAGAAATAATCTAAAAGTATTTCTTGAACAACTTCCCGAGAATATACTTATTCGTGTAAACAAATCTCAAGCCATAAACATCAATCAAATTGATAGAATTAAGAAAAATATTATTTACACAAAAAATGATATTTCCTTCAAAATTGGTAAAAGTTATACAAAAAAGGTGAATCAGCTTCTTAAATAATCACAATAATGTATACGAATAATGAGGTTTTGTATATGTTTGTTTATCAATATATATATTTTTAGTCTTAATTATTAAGAAATTGTTAATCTCACTTTAAAAAAAAAAATTAACTTTATATTCAAATTAAACTAAATATAACTAAACAAAAAAACTAATGAAAAAATTGAAACAACTCTTATTATTTTCCTTTATCATTTTGGGAGCTTCACTTGTTTATGCTCAGCAAAGCCTTTCAGGTTCAGTTGTTGATGGAGCTGGCCCGTTGCCTGGAGTAACTATTATAGAGAAAGGAACTAATAACGGGACAACGTCAGATTTTGATGGTAATTATACTCTAACAACTTCGGAGCAAGATGCTGTTCTAGTTTTCACCTATATAGGTTTCCTTACACAGGAGATTCCCGTTGGAACAAGTAGCACTATTGATGTGCAACTAATTGAAGATGTTCAAGGTCTTGAAGAAGTTGTAGTGACAGGTTACGGCACACAGAAAAAGGCAACCTTAACTGGATCTATTGCGACCATTAGCGGTGAAGCCTTGGTAAAATCAGCTTCTCCCAACTTGGGAACTGCTTTAGCAGGAAAAGTCGCTGGACTTTATATTGATACTGGAAACGGAGCACCTGGTTTTGACAATCCAGCTATTCGTATTCGTGGAACAAATACATTCAACAATTCCTCTGCACTCATTGTAATTGATGGAATTCCAAATCGTGCTGGAGGTCTAGGGCGTATTAATCCTGCAGATATTGAAAGTATATCCGTATTAAAAGATGCTTCTGCTGCGATTTATGGAGCGAGAGCGGCAAACGGAGTAATTCTTGTTACCACTAAAAGAGGTAAAACAGGAGATGCTAAAGTGAAAATTACCTCCAACTATGGATGGCAAAACTTTACTACCACGCCTGATATGTTGAGAGGTGAGGAGTACATGGATTTAGTTAACGTTTTAAATGTATATAAATTACCTGTTCCAGAGTGGAATTCTGCCAACGCTTCACGGGGACAAGCTTTTACGCGCCCTAACGGAGAGGTTATTCAACCTACCTATCCTACCGACCGTATACAAAATACGGCTCTAGGTGCTGATCCTTGGAACTATCCTAACACAGATTGGATGGAAGAAGTGCAACGTAGAAATGCGCCCACTTCGAGACAAAATATTCAAGTGACTGGAGGTAACGAAGATGTTACTTATTTAGCTTCAGCCGGATATTTAAGACAAGATGTCAACTTTAAAAATGCACCTAAAGGATTTACTCAGTATGATTTACGTTTAAATTTAGATGCTAAAATTAATGATTTCCTTAGTCTTGATGTTGGTTTATATTCTAGACAAGAAGAAAACTATACGTCGACAAATGAACCGAGGGGTATTTTTAACGATTTAGTTCGTCAGTATCCTTGGTTCCCAGCTTATTGGCCTTCAGGAGAATACGGTCCTGATATCGAAAACGGTAACAATCCTGCTATCCGTGTAACTGATGAACCTGGGTACAGTGACAATAGTACGAATATTGTTCAAAGTAATATTGCACTTAATTTAAAAGTACCGGGTGTTGAAGGATTGTTGATCCGAGGAAATATTTCTTATGACAAAATGAACCTAGATTATAAAAGATGGGAGCGACCCTGGGAATTGTATACTTGGGACGGTATTAACCAGAATTCTTCAGGTTTAACTGCAGCAAGTAGAGGTCCTGGTGATCCAAGTTTGAGAAATAGTCACACAACACTTACTGATATTACAGCTACCATTAATGTGGAGTATGAGAAAAACCTTGGTGATCACTACATTAAATTATTAGGTGGTATTACACGTGAAGAGTCTGAACAGAGCTATATTACGGCCTTCAAACGCTTTTTCCTTTCTAATGACTTAGATCAATTGAGTTTTGGTGGACAAGACGGACAGAGTAGTGCGGGTAGCGCTTATGAAATTGCTCGTTTAAACTACTACGGTCGTTTAAACTATAACTTTAAAGAAAAGTATCTTTTAGAGATGGTTTTCCGTTATGATGGATCTTATTTATTTCCAGAAGATAAACGTTATGGATTTTTTCCAGGAGGTTCTGCAGGTTGGGTGCTTTCTAAGGAAGATTTCTTTAAAGACAATGTGTCATTCATAGATTACTTTAAGTTAAAGGGATCATATGGAAAGTTGGGTAATGACAATGTTGCTCCTTTCCAATTCTTAGCTTCTTACGGATTCGCAGCTACTGGCTTAGGAAATGTTTATACGACAGCTTATGAAACGAAGGTTCCAAATCCAAACATTACTTGGGAAACTCAAACATCACAAAACTTTGGTTTTGATTTAAGAGCTCTTAATAATAGACTTTCTGTAGGATTTGAAGTATTTAAAAATTTAAGAGAAGATATATTAACCTTGCCAAACAAAACGTTACCCGCTTACAGTGGTATTACTCCACCAGCTCAAAACATTGGAGAATTTCAAAATACAGGAATCGAAATTTCTCTAGGATATAATGGTGAAACCAACTCTGGATTAACTTATAATTTCTCATTTAATGTAAGTGATTCAAACAATAAGTTAATCTTTGTTGACGAGCCTGATTTTGCAGATCGTCCGTGGCAACGTGAAACAGGTGGAGAAATAGGTCGCCCTTTACTTTATTCTTTTGACGGTGTGTTCCGTTCACAATCTGAGGTTGATTCTGAAAGCTTAGACTATAGCGCTATTGCTCCTGTACTGAAACCTGGTGATGCGCGAGTAGTTGATATCAATAATGATGGAAAAATTACAGTTGAAGATAAAACACGTGTAGGTGGTAGTGTTTTTGCAGATACACAGATGGGTTTCAATACTGCATTATCCTATAAAAACTTTGACTTTAATATGTTCTGGAATGGTGCTGCTGGTGGTTTCAACACCTACGAGTGGAGCTTTATGTCTGGAACACTCGCAAATGTTCAGCGTGATGTTTACGATCGTGCTTGGTCATTAGACAATACTAATGCTCCTGCACCTCGTTTAGCGGATCGTGGTGATCAATGGTATTCTGGTCAAACCGATTACGCTTTAATTACTCGTGATTTTATTCGATTAAAATCTTTAGAGTTGGGTTATAATTTCCCAGAAAATATAAGTAGTAAAATTGGAGCAGAAAGTATTCGTCTATCTGTATCAGGTACAAACTTGATAACGATTACAGATTTCCCTTTTGATCCTGAAGTAATACAAAGTGGGGTGGATATAAACAATACGCGAAATTCAGGCGGTGCTGCTGTCAACAATGGTGGTGCATATCCTTTACTTAAGACAATAACAACTGGAGTACAAATAACTTTTTAATAAATAATGCTAATAAAAATGATGATGAATATAAAAAAAACTTTAATGAGAATTACGGGTGTAATTATGTTTTCTCTGGCAATAATAAGTTGCCAAGATGATTTCTTAGCTACTACCCCACTAAGCGAAGTCGCTGAGACCAATGTTTGGTCTTCGCCTAAACTCGCTCAAGCTGCTGTACTTGACTTGTATGGTGCAACATGGGCAGGAGAACTGACCGGAGAAGAGACTACAGATGCAACTACTGATCAGGCGGTGTTTACACACCCTGGCCGTGGAATGGATGGATGGACTGAAGGAAAGATGAATCCTTCTGGAGGCTTTTTTAATTTTAGATGGCATACTTGGGGTAATTTGTACCCATTTATTCGTGGTGCGAATATTGCCATTCAAAAGCTTACTGAAAATGAGGCAGGTTTAGATGCTGCACTTACCAAGCGACTCCTAGGAGATTCTTATTTTATGCGAGCATATCTTTATACCCAGTTAATGCGTGAGTATGGAGGTTTAGTTCTTTTGACAGAACCACTTACTCTTGAAAGCGAGGCTGAAAATCCAAGATCTAGTTTTGAAGCTACTGTCAATCAAATTATTTCTGATGTCGATCAGGCAATTAATCTATTAGATGATGCACCGGTAGATAAGGCAAGAGCACATAAAATTACTGCTTTAGCATTGAAATCTAGGGTATTGACTCACGCCGCAAGTGATTTGTACGAACCTTCTAAAAATGGTGCAGTTTCAACTTTATCTTCTTATGCTAATAAAGAGCTTGTTGGATACACCAGTGGCTCACAAGAACAACGCTGGCAAGCTGCAAAAGCAGCCTCAAAAGCACTTTTAGATGCCACTTCAGGATACAAACTAGACTATGGTGCGCCAGCTCCATTTGATGAAGCGGTACTAAACTATCAAGACATCTGGTTACAAGGTGATCAAAACCAAGATTTTATCTGGGGGCGTTTAATTGAAGATTTTGGATTTGCATCCAGAACCTACGATGGTGGAAACGGATGGCATCAAGGACCAGGTATGTTTGCTCTTAATCAAGGGCCTAACGGCTACCATGAATGGGCAGGAACAACTCCAACTGAAGCTTTAGCTGCTAAGTACACCTTAGCTGACGGTACAACTTTCGACTGGAATAATCCTGAGCATGCTAAAGATCCTTTTGGAAATCGTGAGGCACGTTTTTACTCTACATTATTAGCTGACGGTTCACCATGGAAACCAAGATCAAGTGACGTAGTAAAGTTTGATCTTTTTAATGAAATTCAGACTGGTTATTACACCTTTAATGACGGAACGATTGTTAATGGTGTTGATACACGTCAAGGACCTATTGAGGATTGGAACGGTTCAAGAACTGGAATATATTTCAAAAAATATACAGACCCTAATATGCCCGCTACATGGCCTAAAAACCTTCAAAAGGTTGATGTTCCTTACTTCCGTTATGCAGAATTTCTTTTAAACTATGTTGAAGCGAGTATCGCTCTTGGACAAGAAGCTGATGCAAAAGCTTGGTTAAATAAATTACGTTTCAGAAACGGTCTTCCGGCTGTAACAGAATCTGGAGATGATTTGGTTCAGTTACACAGAAGAGAACGCGATAAGGAATTTGCTAATGAAGGTTTTCGTTTATATGACATGAAGCGTTGGTTGGAAGGACCTTATTCACTAAATAAGCAAGTTCGAAAAATACTAGTTACAGCAACGCAAAAGGCAGGTAGTTCTATGACGCCTTCTAACTACAGAAAAAGTGCAGCAGACTTCGAATACTCTTACAAGCCTATCGATATTGTTTTTGAAAATAGAGCTTGGAAAGATCATGTATATTTCATGCCGATCCCTCAAAATGAAATCGATAGAGATCCTTCACTTTTACAAAATCCTGGATACTAAGTTTATATCATTAATTTAACATTAAAAACCTCGCAATTTTGCGGGGTTTTTTTAATTTTAAAAAAAAACCTATGAAAAGAATTTTAGGTCTATGTATCGTTTTTATTTTTTTAAATGCTTGCGAATCAGAAAATAAACAATTTACAAAACTAAGTTCTAGTACTACTAATATTAACTTTATTAATAAGCTGAACGAGACACATACTCAAAACTATTTCACCTATCCATATATGTATTTGGGTGGTGGTGTAGCAGCTGGAGACTTTAATAACGATGGACTCGAAGATCTATTTTTTATAGGGAATATGGTTCCAAACAAACTCTATTTAAATCAAGAGGACCTAAAGTTTAATGATATTAGCGAATCCGCTGGAATCAGTGGGGATGACCGTTGGTATTCGGGCGTTACTTTAATTGACATCAATAATGATGGCTTCCTAGATATTTATTGTTCTGTAGCAGGGAAAAACGAACCTAACAATAACGTATTATACATTAATAACCAAGACAACACTTTTACTGAAAAGGCAAAAGAGTACGGCATTGACGATGATGGTTACAGCATGCATGCTACTTTTTTTGATTATGATAAAGATGGAGACTTAGATCTTTATGTAGCAAATTACCCTCCCACTAGCTTTACAGCCCCAGTTGATTATTACAAGTATAAGATTGATAATCATAATGAACGTGAATCAGATCACTTGTACAGTAATGAAGGAGATCATTTTGTTGACGTGACTCAAGAAGCGGGTATCAGTAATTTTGGATTAAGCCTAGGAATTGTAGCTTCTGATTTTAATAATGACGGATATCCTGACATCTATATTTCCAATGATTTTAATGCTCCTGATTTTATGTACATCAATAATGGAGATGGAACGTTTTCAAATGATATCCTTAACACACTTCAGCAAACCTCTTTTTTTGGGATGGGTGTTGATGCTTCTGACTTCAATAATGATGGCTGGATAGATATTTTCCAACTGGATATGAATGCAGCTGATAATTTTAGATCTAAAGCCAATATGTCTTCTATGAATCCCGAGGTGTTTTATCAATCGGTATCATTGGGCTTGCACCATCAGTATATGCAAAACTCCCTACAAGCAAATCAAGGAAATCTATTTAGTGATTCTCCTTCTTTTAGTAACATTGCTCGCTGGAGTGGTGTTTCTTCCACCGATTGGAGCTGGGGTGGATTATTTGCCGATTTTGATAATGATGGCTGGAAAGACCTCTATGTTACCAATGGCATTAGAAGAGACGTAAATAATAAAGATTTTTATACCGAACACAGAGCATTTTTCGACAAGATGGAAAATGATCCCAACTATAAAAACAAAGAAGAGGAAGTCAAACTATTGTCTTATCTAGAAAAATTACCTTCTGAAAAGCTATCTAACTATATATTTCAAAACCAACAAAATCGAGGATTTGAAAATAAAAATATTGAATGGGGATTAGATGAAAAAACTTTTTCTAATGGATTCGTTTACAGTGATTTAGATAATGATGGTGATTTAGATTTAGTTGTGAACAACCTGGAAGACCTCGCTAGTATTTACAGAAACAACAGTATAAATACCAATTTTATTGGATTTGAGTTAGAAGGAAAAAATAATCAAATTCCTATGGGCACAAGAGTACATTTAAAGGCAGATGGGCAATACCAAATGCAAGAATTGAATCTAAGTCGAGGATACCTTTCTTCTGTCTCTCCAAGAATTCATTTTGGCTTAGGTACTTCCACCCAAATTGATGAAATAGTAGTCCAATGGCCTGATGGAACTCAGACCAAAGTAGAAAATGGTACAGTAAATACTTACAATACTATCGCATACAATGGACAAGCTAGATTTACAAAAGAGCAAAAAGGAGAAAGTAGTGTAAAACAATTTGAGACAATCATACAAAAAGAACCCTTTATTCATCATGAAAATCCATATAATGATTTTAAAGATGAAGTCTTGTTACCTCATAAAAACTCGACTTTAGGTCCAGCTCTATCTGTTGGAGATTTAAACAATGATAAGCTTGAAGATTATATAATTGGAGGTGCCATTGCACAACCTACTTCGCTCTATATCCAGCAACAAAATGGAACATTCACAGAAGTTAAAGTACCTGTTTTTGAAAAAGATAAGTTTTATGAAGATTTAGGCATCCAGATTTTTGATGCAGACAATGATGGGGATCAAGATATTTACATCGCTAGCGGAGGAAACGAATTTGATGAGGGATCAATGGGTTATGAAGATCGTTTTTATGAAAACAAAGGCAACCTAGTCTTTGAAAGAAATAGAACTGCCATACCCGATACACGTATTAGCGGACTTGAAGTTTCTATTAATGATTTTGATCAAGACGGTGACCTAGACCTTTTTGTTGGGGGTAGACTGAGTCCTAAAAAATACCCCTATCCTACAAGTTCAAGAATTCTAGAAAATCAAAGTACTGATGGATTGGTCAAATTTATTGATGTAACGGATCAAAAATTAGTTAAACTTAAAGATATTGGATTGGTAACAACTTCAAAATGGATTGATATTGATGGTGATTCTTGGGAAGATTTAATTGTGACTGGAGAATGGATGTCTGTCCGCTTCTTTAAAAATAATTCAGGAAAAAGTTTTACCGAAGTGACTGATAAGGTCTACACAGCTGATCAGCGTGGTTGGTGGAACGACATTGAAAAAGGGGATTTTGACAATGATGGTGATATGGATTTGATCTTAGGTAACTTAGGGTTAAATTATAAATACCAAGCGTCAGAAGAAAAGCCATTTCGTGTCTACTTAAACGACTTTGATGAAAATGCGACTTATGATATCGTATTGAGTTATAAGTCTGACGATACAGAATATCCTGTTCGTGGAAGACAATGTTCTTCTCAGCAAATGCCTGCTATTAAAGATAAGTTTAAAAATTACAACACCTTTGCCAGTGCGTCGCTAGAAGAGATTTATTCTGATAAAATGCTTGAAGAATCTTTAAAATATGAGATTACTTCCTTTCAGAGTGTTTATTTAGAAAATAAAGATGGGATTTTTATTGCCAAACCACTACCCTATCAAGCACAATTTTCAAATATCAATTCTATCGTGGTTAAAGATGTAGATAGTGATGGGAATCTAGATGCTATACTTGGAGGTAATCTCTACAACGCAGAAGTAGAAACCCCAAGAAATGATGCTAGCTTCGGATTATGGCTTAAAGGAGACGGAAAAGGTGGATTTGACACTCAATTACCACGAGAATCTGGACTTGTCATGCGTGGTGATGTAAGAAATATGAAAACAATACAAGTGGGAGAACAAACCCATTTACTTGTTGCTAAAAATGATGAAGCTTTACAGCAAATAAGAATCAATTAATGCGATTTTTCTTTCTCACATTTTTTGCTGTTATTTTAATAACGGGATGTTCAAATTCTAAATCGCAAGATTTCAAAAACTATCTTGTTGGTGATTGGCGTATAGAAAACAAATTCCTTCAAACTTATATTAGATTTGAAGTAAGTGGAAAAACAACTTATTTTGGTAATCGTTACAGTTATGAACTAGATTCTTTAGTAGAATACGGTAGATGGAAATTAAATGAAGTTCGTAAAGGACAATCCATAGATACCTTTGTAGTAGAGATAGTGAAGCAACCTCGGGAAACTATTTTTAAATTCATTCCTTTAGATGAAAACCGCATAAAAGCATTTGATGGTGCTAGAGAAGTACTTTTTAAGCGCATTACTAATTAAATTGGAAATTTTAATTAAATTATAAATATGAGTAAGTAAATTTTTCATTTATGCGTTTAGCTTTTGTTTTCGGACTTTTGATTACTGTTTCTATTACAGCTTGTAATTCATATACCTCAGAGTATATCCCTATTGAAAAACTAAGTTTGCATCCAAATGGCACCGTTTTTATTGGTATGCAAAGCTGTAATCAATGTCATTTGGATATCGTCAACGCACATAAGCAAACAGCTCATTGGTTGACTTCCTCTAAAATTACTTCTGGTATGGTAATTCCTTTTTTAAACTCAGATAAAAATTATTTTGACCTGAAAGATCAGACCCGGTTATCTTTTTCTTTTAAGAATGATACACTTTTCCAGGAAGCTTACAGAATACCTTATGAGTCTGCTTTTTTCACAAAATCCATAGATATTAATATAGGCTCAGGAACTAAAATTGGAAATTCTTTTTTAAGTTGGGATGAAAATTCTTTATTTCAGCTTCAAGGATCCTACTACAAGCCAAATTCACAGTGGATAAACAGTCCGGGTTATCCATCTTTTTTTCAGCCAAAAAGGCCAATTTTTCCAAGATGCTTGGAATGTCACACCACCTTCAGTCAGTCAGAAAATTGGAAAAGTGGTATTCCCACGAATAGATATAACAAAGAGAATATTGTTTTTGGAATTGATTGTCAAAGATGTCATGGCCCTGTTGTAGATCATGTGAAGCATCATCGGAAAAATCCTATGGATAGTGTAGGTAGAAAAATTCTTTCTTACACAGATTTTAGCCAGCAACAACGCGTCGATATGTGTGCTTTATGTCATTCTGGAGTTGGAAACAATATAAATCAACCTGCTTTTTCATTTACTCCTGGAGATGTTTTAAAGAACTACCTCACTACCCAAACCACAAACGAACCTGACGTTCACTCAAATCAGGTTGGCTTACTTGCAATGAGTCAGTGTTTTATAAAATCTGAAGGGATGGATTGTATGACTTGTCACGACCCCCATTCAAACGAAAGAAATAATGTGGTTAAGTTTAATTCTCGTTGTATTGAATGTCATCCAAGTCAACAGCATAAGAATTTGCTGCCTGAAAATACTTGGGATTGTATAAAATGTCATATGCCTATGAAGGCTAGCAAGATAATGAAAATTGAAATTAACTCTGATAGTATCAGCCAAGTATTGGTTCGCACCCATAAAATTGCAATTTATAAAGAAGAATAGTTTATTAACTTAACTCAAGATTTAAGTTGTTTTTATTTAAATTGAAGTTTAAAAGAGCAAGAAAAAAAACTAAGTCTTGAGACTATAATTAATTGATAGGGGATTATTTTGTAGGATATAAATCATTTAATACCCTTATGGTTGTTTTAATCAAGATTTATTTTTCGTTTTTGTACGCGGTTATTTTTTGCATCTGCTATTATAAGGTCTCCTAAAACATCAACTGTAGTTTGATAGGGTTGTGAGAGCCTATCTTCTTCATTATCAGATGAATCTTTAGTTAATAAAATTTCAAAGGTGTCTGAATTAATATCGTATTTAATAATCCTTCCTTGCTGATAATCAGTGATATACAGAAAGGAATTGTCAACTAAGCTGATCCCACTAAAATAATTAATTTGAAAATCAGATTTAAAATCTTTTTCAGAAAGGATCGTTTTCCCTTTAGTTGATCCTTTTTTAAAAAGTTGTACACGATGATTATAGGTGTCAGCAACGTATAAGTCACCGTCATCATTCACAGTAATCCCAAGGGGAATTGCAAGTTGATCTGAATTACTCCCCTCGCCTTTACCTCCTGCAATTACCTTCCCTGTAGAAGCTCCTAACTCCCATTTAGTCACTCTGTGGTTTCCCAATTCAGAGATATAAATGCTTCCCTCTTTATCAACAGCTATTCCAAAGGGTTGATTTAATTGATTAGGTTCGTCACCGATTCCATTACCTCCCGCTACAGTTGATCCTCTAAGGGCTCCATGTTCCCATTTTTGAACTCTATTGTTTCCTGTATCTGCAATATATAAGTTGCCTTGACTATCAATATCTATTTTACCAGGTTCATCGAGTTGTGAGGGTCCATATCCATAACCATTGCCTCCGGCTGCGATAACACCTACTGTAGCACCAGGTCTCCATTTTTGGATACGATGATTGTACATATCACTCACATACAAATCACCTGAGGGATCTAGGGCGATACCTGTTGGGTAAAAAAGCTGGTCTAATTCATTTCCTTTTCCTTTTCCTCCAGCAATAGTTCTAACTTTAAACGTATCTTTTTTAAACACAGCACGAATTGCAAGATCATCATAAAATGAAATGGATGTAGGATTGTCTATACTATTTAGGGCTCCTTCCCAGCGATCAAAAACCCAACCCGGCTCAGGTCGAGCATAAATAGTCTTAATGGTAAAGGGATTGTAAGTTCCCTTACTAGGAGTGATTTTACCATTTGATTTATTTGGCCAAATCTCAGTAGTCAGTTTATAATGATTTATTTTGCCCTCATCTTCTTGTTTTGAACAAGCAAAAATTAGGATTGAGATCGTAAGAAAATAAAAAAGTTGATTACTCTTATTCATTAATATTATAGATATACAATAGAAATTGTATGAGTTTTATTAAATTTAGTTAAATTTATTGTGATGACAATTATGTATTTTAAATACTATCTCATATTTTTTTTAGGTATCGTAGTCCCTTTAAATTCTTTGGCTTCTCAGGAAACTAAAGTGACTCCAAAAAGCTTTTTCGTTTCGTGGCAAAAAGCTAATGGTGATCAATATGAAATTCCGGTTGAAAACAATTTAAAAGTTAAAATTTTACAACAACGTGTGAATCGTGCATTAATGCAAATTCTATTAAAGTCTTCATTGATGAGTAGAGACTTTGAAACTTTTGATCCCATTCAAATTACATTGTTAACAGACGTCGATTATCAGATAGCCAAAGTTGATTTTACGATTCTTAGTAATTTGGATGAGGAAGAGAAACACACTTATTACTTTAGTTTTGACACTGATGGTAATGTTTTTAAACAATTGTATAATTAATCCGAAATTCACTAAAGTCCTCCATAATTGTTTCAAATTTTTTATTACTTCGAGTTAAAAGATAAATAAATCGTCTTTAGTTAATAAGATCTGAATCTATATTAATTTTATATTCACTTAAATATAAAATATGAAATCATTTCAAAAAATCTTTATACTACTTTTTCTTTTTTATTCATGTAAAGTTGAAAAGAATTCAAATTCAATAGAAGAGTGGGTTTCGTTGTTCAATGGCAAAGACTTGAACGGATGGAATATTAAAATTGCTAACCATAGTTTAAATGATAATTTTAATAATACTTTTCAAGTTCAAGATAGTATGATTCGCGTTGTTTATGATGAATATGAAGATTTTGATGACAAATATGGGCATATGTATTATAAAACACCTTATTCTTATTACAAGCTTAGATTTGATTATCGTTTTTTAGAGGAACAAACATCTGGAGGTGAAAATTGGAATGTTCGAAATAGTGGTGTTATGATTCATTCACAATCTGCTAAAAGCAATGCATTAGAGCAGCATTTTCCTGTATCGTTAGAGATTCAGCTCCTAGGAGGTCTTAACAAGGGCGTGCGAACTACAGCAAATTTGTGCACCCCAGGAACAGCAGTATATTTTAACGGTAAATTGGATTACACACATTGTATTACTTCCGAATCTAAAACCTACAATGGAGATCAATGGGTTCATATTGAAGCCATAATATTAGGTAACGAATCGATTTTACATATTGTTGAAAACGATACTGTTTTAAAATATGCTAGACCAGAAATAGATTCAAGTTTTTTATCTAAAGACTATAAAGGAATAGATTGGGATAACTTTGGGGTGACCAATAAAAAAATCTGGCTTGACAAAGCAGGCAAACCAATTGGAGAGGGATATATTGCTTTACAAGCAGAAAGCCATCCAATTGATTTCAAAAACATTGAATTGCTAGACCTTTGTGGCTGTATGGATAAAAAGGCAAAAAACTATAAATCCTATTTTATTAAAAATAATAGTATGAAATGTATTTATTAGTAATACGTTTAACTTTTTTAATAATTAATTTTATTTATTAGTCTATTTTCTTCTGCACTAAAACTTCGTGACTGGCGACACGCTTTGTAAAAGCCATATATGTAAGTGACCGATTTTGAGTCACCGAAGAGGAAAAAAAATGAAGTATCAGTCACATAAACATTAAAAACAAAAAATTATTATCAATTCATTTTAACTAATGCTAAGTCTTGCTGTCTAACTAAATTAACGGCATATTTCAATTCGGAAATTGCTAAAAACACATTAAATGAACAAACTATTACTTTCAATTATTATTCCTTTCTTTTCTTTTGGACAATCTGAATTTAATTCTTTTTATATAGGTGATCCCCTTCCTGATGCTCCAATACTAGCAGCCAGAGGAAAGCTTAAAGTCGGTGTTAAAACTATTCAGGTTGTTAACCCTAATCAAATAGATATTTTAAGTAGCGATGAAGAGAAAACAGTTTTATACGACCGCCCATTAACACTTGAAATATGGTACCCTGCTAGTTTAGGAATTGAAGAAAAAGAGGAAGTCATTTACGATCAAGTTATGGGAAACTTTTCTGATCCCAACAGACCCTTAATTCCATTTAAATTTAAAGGGAGAGCCCGTCGAGATGCTGTTTCAAATTCATCTGAAGGTCCTTATCCCTTAATCATTGTATCTCACGGCTATACAGGATCTAGATTATTGTTTACCTATCTAACGGAAAATCTTGCTTCGAAAGGATATGTAGTAGTTTCAATTGACCATACAGATTCAACATTTAAAGATGCAAATAATTTTAACAGTACTCTTTTAAACCGAAGTTTAGATGATCTTTTTGTATTAAATGAAATGGCAAGACTCAGCAGCGATTCTTCGTCTTTTCTAAAAGGACTCGTCAATACCGATAAAGCAGGTCTTATAGGTTACTCAATGGGTGGCTACGGGGCAGTAAATGTTGCCGGTGGAGGATATAGTGAGCAAGCAGTCAAATTTTTTGCAGCTTCCTCCAAAGGGAATAATGCCCTGAAAAAAAGAAAAATGGGAAACCCTGATTATATCAATTCTTTTGACAACCGATTTAAGGCGATAGTAGCCATGGCGCCTTGGGGAATGGAAAATGGTTTTTGGAATGCAGAAGGACTTAAAGGAATCAAGATTCCAACTTTATTTGTTGCTGGGGGTAAAGATGATATCTCGGGCTATGAAAAAGGAGTTAAAGCAATTTATGATGGAGCCGTAAACAGTGAACGTTACATGCTAACTTACTTAAATGCACGTCACAACATAGCTCCCAATCCTCCTACTGCAGAAGTTATGACTCCAGGATTACATATAGATGAATATTTACGCTATGCGGACTCTGTATGGGACCAACGTAGAATCAACAATATCAATCAGCATTTTATTACCGCCTTTATGGGGATTAAACTGAAAAATAATACCGATTACTTACCATATCTAGATGCTAAAGGATTTGATGAGCAAGATCCTTGGGAAGGATTTCTACCAAGAACATCGGTAGGTTTAGAATTTAGAATGGATTCACCAGCGCAATAATTCCTTTCAATGATATTAAGAAATTAAGATAAAATTACAAACACTTATCTTCTGTTGTTTTTATGAATGGGCCTTTAACTAATTTTAGGGGTGTTATTCTTGAAAATTAATTATTCCCTTTAACTATTAGTTAAGTCTTACTTTCTAACCAAATTAATGAAATATTTCAACAGAAATTGCTGAAAAACTAAACTATTATTACAATGCGTAAATATTTAATTTTATTTATATCAATACCTATTTTTGGATTTTCCCAATACGGAAGTGTAGAGCTTAGTACAGGAGGTTTTTCGTTCATACCCGCATTTACAGATCCAAACCCAAATATTAATTTCAATGCTGGTACTGGAAATAAGAAACTTATTTCTGCCTACATGATAGGTAGTATTCGGATGAATACATTAAATCTGAGAAGCCTTTTTTTTGTAACTCAAATCAAAATACTTGACAAAAAACTAAAAAAATTAAAGTTATCTGGAGGCGTTGTTTTTCCATTAATTCAAATTGATGACGATGATACAGTAAACACATATTTTTCACAGAGAATTGCGGCAAATTATCCAGTCTCAAAAAAAATAATGCTTAATACAACTTACATCCACGGCAAGGGAATAAATAATAATCTTGAGCTCAATTTATTCAGCTTGTCTGGAATTTTACAGCAAAATAAGTTTTCCTTTACTACTCAACTTTATTATCTAGACCTAGATAACACATATGGAATAGCTGAAACCATAAATTACCGATTGAGCTCAAGCTTTGACCTGAGGGGATTTATGAATCAGACTCTATCCTCTAATCAATTTATTTGGACTCTTGGACTTCGCTATAAATTATAAATAAAAAAGCGACATGTTTTGAATTTTTAATGAAAATATGGCTCACAAAGCTATATGAGCAAGACCTAAAATTTATAGCTTTTGTCATTCTAGTGTTATAAAAATTTTTAAAAGTGTGGATAATATAAACAAGTTAAAAAAACTAATAGACACTCTTCTATAAATATTAATTTAACCTATTTAAGGGGAGTGAAAATTCCAAAACTTACTGAATATTATATACAGGTGGTTTAAACGAGAATATTACAAAAATCAATAAAAGAGATTTAGCGTTTTAAGTCAACTTTTAGCAAAGTTATAATATTTTCATTTATTTCAAGTTTCAGAGTATCTTGTTTTATGAAATATTTACACTTATAAATTGTATCATTTCTTGTAAGTAAAAAATTATTACCCCTATTATATTTAATAATATTTATTGAATCGTATACAAACTTTTCCCCATACCGAATAATATATTTACCAAATTCATCACCTTCAAAAGTGAAGTATTGTTTAACATGTGCTAAAGAATTATTATTATAATTGATTGCCCGATAAGTTCCATCAGGTATTTTGTTTGAACAAGAATTTACAACCATAATAGATAATATTAGGAGAAGTCTTTTCATTTATTAAAAATTTACTAATTCTATCTCAAAGTTATAAAACTTACTGAATATGATATGCCTGGGGTCTAAAAGAAAAAATCTTAAAAAAAGTTCAGGAGAAACCCAAAGTCGAACCCCAAAATATTTACTTTAAACTTGAATGTATTTTAATTTAAATAAAACACAATATATTTTTTTACTTTAAAGAATGGGATTATGTAATTTATTAGAACCTTAAATCCCATAATTCTAACAATAATTAAGGTTTAATCTATAGTCTCACTAATTACTATCTGAATCAATTATTGCTCCATCAACAGCAGCTTTAAATTCTTGGGCATATTCACTTGGTTGAGAGAATAACTGCGTATAGCATATGACTATCAGATTATGGGTTGGATTTATCCAAAATGATGTTTTTGCAGCACCTCCCCAACTATATTCTCCACTTTCTAGATTTACTGTTCCTGAAAGACCGTGGCCCATTCCAGGGGCTCCCTCAAACCCCTCTGGATTTTGATTAGTCATTACAATTTCAGAAGCTCTTTCTGACAAGACTCTTTTCCCATTTAATTTTCCCTTATTTAGAAGCATGCGACAGAATTTCTCATAATCACCCATTGATGAAATCAATCCAGCGCCACCTAATAAAAGTTTGGGTGGAACACCTGCCCCAATTCTTTCCTTAATATCCTTATCTTCAACAATTGTGAGTTTATCATTTTCATCTCTAGTATACAACTCAGTCATTCTGTCTTGTTTTTCTTTTGGTACATAGAATCGTGTGTCATCCATTCTTAAGGGATCAAAAATAGCAGCTTTAAAATATATGTCTAATTTCATTCCAGACACAACCTCCACGATGTAGCCTGCGACATCAATCCCAAGACCATAATTGTATTGGGTTCCAGGCTGAAATTTTAATGGGATAGTAGCTATATCTTTTGTCATTTCTTCAATAGTCCAATCCTTTCTCATATGTTGTTTCGCGTTATAAATAGAATCTACATAACTCCATTCCCATCCATAAGGAATGCCTGAAGTGTGAGTCAACAAATGCCTTATCGTTAGCTGTTTTTTTTGTGGGATTGTGGTGTGTTTACCATCAATATTTTCATAAACCTGAGTATTAGAAAATTCAGGAATATATTTGGAGACTTTGTCGTCCAAATTCAACTTTCCTTGATCGTGAAGTGTCATTATAGCTACCGCAGTGACAGGCTTGGTCATTGAAAAAATTCGGTATAAAGATTCATCTTCTACAGGCTTATTTTTAGCAATATCAATAAGGCCGTATCGATCGTTGTAAACAACTTTCCCTTCTTTAATTATCCGTACAAACGTTCCTGGAAGCTTACCGTCATCTACATAATTATGCAATCTTTGTGTGGCAATTTTTAAAGAGTCTTCAGATAAGCCTACTGATTGAAGCGTTGCCATTTTTGTCTCACATGAACTAACTAGGAATAATATTCCAAAGCATAAAAAGAGTGTGTTTAGTTTAGTTTTAATTGTCATTTAACCTTAAATTTTAATTCTTTAATAGTACCTAAATATAGAAAAAACTTCCTTAAAATTAACTAGGTACCCTCCAGATAGATTAAGATTAAAAATCAAAGCGGAGTAACCCATAACTAGAAACCCCTTTATTGGTTTTTAATTATGCTTTAATAAAGGTTTGTACCTTTTGGAATAAGATTATGTTTTTTTTACCTTTAGATATGTGCTTCTGTAAATATTTTGAAGAGCACGCTGTTGAAAATGTAATCCAAATTAAGATGAGCAGAACAGAACCATTGAGTCAAAGATTACGATCCTTAGATTTTTTTAGAGGAGTCGTTATGTTCTTATTGGTAGCCGAGTTTTCCCATCTTTTTGAGGTATTAATGAATACAGGTAACGAATCAATTACAGCTGTAGCAGATTTTTTCTTCCATCACGTAAAATGGGAAGGCTTGCATTTTTGGGATTTAATTCAGCCTTTTTTCATGTTTATTGTTGGGGTATCTATTCCCTATTCTTATGCCAACAGATTGAAAAAAGGAGATTCAGAAAAACAGATTAGAAATCACGCTTTTCGTCGCGCTTTTCTGTTATTGCTTTTTGGATGGGCATTATACTGTATAGATCCTGAAAAGATTATTTTTCAGTTTGATAATGTTTTAGCACAACTTTCTTTTACCTATTTGCTTGCTTTTATAGTAGTTAAAAAAACACCAATGTTACAGGCTGTTGTTGCATTGGTATGTATTGTTGTTTCCGACTTACTCTATCGTTTTTTTCCAGTTGTCGGTTTTGATCAAGCTTTTGTTGCGGGACAAAATTTTGGAGCATGGTTCAATATTTTTATTTCAGGTTATGAATATGGAGGACATTGGGCGGCCTTTAATGCAGTTCCAACGGCTGCTCATACGATATGGGGATTAATGGCTGGACAATTGTTGATGAGCACTTCTACCAATACAGAAAAACTGAAACGCCTTATTATTGCAGCTCTTATCTGTTTAGCTTTTGGTTATACCGTAAGTATGTTTACTCCAGTCATTAAAAGGATAACGACAACTTCTTTTATATTCCTTTCGGGGGGATGGACTATTTTGGCTTTAGCAGTTTGTTATTGGGTGATTGATATTAAATCCTACATAAAGAAAACTTTGGTGTTTACAGTTGTGGGTGTGAATCCTTTATTTATTTATCTTTTTGCTTCTGTTGGTGGTGGAGATTTATTCCAGAAAATCGCTAAACCATTTACTAGTACCTTTATTGGAGTTTTTTCTCCTTGGCTAGCAAGTTTTATTTTAGGCCTGATCGTCTTGTTTTCTCTTTGGTACGTTTGTTATTGGTTGTATCAAAAGCAAATTTTTATAAAAATATAAAATGAGAATAATTGTTCTTTTTATACTTACTAAAATTTATTAATTATGAAAAATATACTTTCGCTATTCATTATTCTTTTGCTCGTTTCTTGTTCTGAGCAAAAATTAGAGTCTAATACTTTTGAATTACTTCCCTCTACTCAACAGTTTTCCATTAACTCAGGAGAGTCAACTCTCGATGCAAGTGCTTTGCAATGGACATTCAGTGCTCAAGAGAATACTCTCCCTATCAGATATGGTGTTTTAAAAAATTTAGCTGAAATAGAAACTGCGGAAATAGCTCAAATTCATTTTAGTATTAATCATAAAGCGGGGCAACAAGCAGAAAGTTATTCGCTTAAAATTGAAGAAGAAAAGATCCGTATTGAGGCGCAAGATGAAGCTGGTTTATTTTATGCCTTTGTAACTCTTTCTCAAATTATAGATGATGCTCAAGGACAAGCATTGCCTGTATTAGAAATCAATGATGCACCAAAAATTGCCTTTCGCCCAATTCAAATTGACATCAAACATCACCGAGAGAAAAAAACATATTATTATGAATTAATGGATCATTTGGCACAATTAAAAATCAATGGGGTGATCCTGGAAATTGAAGATAAATTACAATATAAACGTCGTCCAGAAGTAGGTAGTGAGGATGCTATGACTATTGAACAATGGAAAGCCATAAGTAAATATGCACATGAGAGAAATATCAATATCAGCCCATTAGTACAAGGTTTAGGACATGCTTCTTTTGTCTTAAAACACGAAATAAATTTTCCGCTTCGTGACGATCCACGAAGTGACTGGGCTTTTAATCCATTAGATCCAAAAACCTATGAATTGCAATTTGACCTCTATCTGGATGCAATGGAGGCTTTTCCTTACGGAAAATACCTTCATGTAGGAGGTGATGAAGTAAAAACCACAGGACGAAATAGTGGGATGTCATCCTTAGAATTAAATTTAATTTGGCTCAATAAAGTAAGTGCTTTTGCAGCAGAGCACAATCGAATCCCTATTTTCTGGGATGATATGCCCCTAAAAGAAGCGGGTCTAATGTCTCCCATTTATGACAGTAAAATAAGTGAGCAAACTGTTGATTCTATTTGGGCTAAAAACGAACTCAATCTCAATCAATTTATCACACAGTTTCCCAAAAACTGTGTGTATATGCGTTGGAATTATCATATGGCAGAATCTTATGGAAATGGCAAGGCCATGGACTGGTTCTCTTCCAATGGGTTTAATGTAATGGGGGCAACTGCAGGACAAACCCGATGGACCTTAATGCCACAAAGAGAAAGTAACATAGATCAAATAAAAATCTTTGCGCGACAATCTATTGATAGAAATTACAACGGATTACTATTAACCCTTTGGGATGACGACTCTCCACATTTTGAACTATATAAACGCGGAATTGCCGCTTTTGCAGAATATAGTTGGGCAGGAATGAAACGTACCAAAGAAGAATTTAAAACTAGCTTTAGACATCGTACCTTTGGAGCGTCCTTTGAATCTAAAGACTATGCCTTTATCGATGCATTGGATAAACCCGTTGCTCTTTGGACTAATGTATTATTGGAAGAAGGGATTCATCGTAATTCATTAGTGCATAGAGAAAATGTGATCGAACAACATGTTATAGATTTACCCGATTTTAATGATAAAGGGGCTTGGGCTGAAAAGTATGCTGATCGTTTAGAAAATATTTCCGAGCAAAGTGAAAATTTAAAGAAAGTGAAGAAAATCCTTTCCAAATTAAAATCGCAGGATGCCACGAATCAATATACCATTGCAATTTATGAGCAAGTAGGTGCCTTGGTGGAATATAATTTTAAAGCACTAAAGAAAATAGAAGCTTTTGATTTAGCCATTACTACTGATGAGGAGATGAAAATTTTATTCGAACTTCAGGAGCTAATACAAAAATTTGGAACGTTTCGTCAGGAATTTGAAAAAGTATATAGCCAATCGAGAATTCTCAATAAGCCTGAAAATTATATTCTCGATCAAGATCATCACAATCATCCAGCAAATCAATCCGTTAATTTTGATTGGCAATTTATATCTGAAATCCTTTTTTTAGAAAAAGTAAATAGGCATTTTAAAACCAAAACTGTTTGGCAGGAAGGAACAAATACTATACTAAATTAATTAGTCCAACAAAATCATCCTGAATGAAGTCATCAATTCTTTCATTTATTTTTTGTCTTTAGTATGTTTTTTATTGGTTGTATAATACGCAAATTTAATAAAATATAGTGCAAAGTGAAGCTGCAAAAATATCTCAAATTCATTTTTCCCTATTGTTGTTAAGTGACTCTTTATATTACAACTTTCTCATTCAAATATTTCAATAGCTAACCGAACCGTTTTTAATTGTTTCAAAGTTTTTTGATTTTAATTTTTCTAAAGGATAAATTACTTCCGTGGTCTTGAAAACCAATATAGCCTTTTCTGTATTTTCCATAATCGGGGGCATTGCTCCACTTACCAGAGTTTCTTCT
>CAJQQG010000069.1 GCA_905480425.1 uncultured Flavobacteriaceae bacterium
GAGGCATTAGTTGAAATTTCAACACATTTTTGATAATCTGCTTTACCATCTGCAGCATCAAAAATAGCTCGATCTTTATCCGTTGCTTTGGTCATGTCAGAATCATATTTTTTCATTACAACAAGCGCAGCTTTTAATTCAGGAATATTTTTGAATTGACTTCTTACTTCTTCAATCATTGCCATTGCTGCTCTTCCAACAGCATTCATTGATAAGGCAGAAAATACGAAAGGCAACATTCCTCCTACTAATAATCCAGCCATAATTCGAGGTTGAGAAACATCAATACTTGTAACATTCGCAACTTTCATAAAAGCAGAAAATAATGCAAGTGCAGTCAAAGCTGCAGAAGCAATCGCAAAACCTTTTCCAATTGCAGCTGTAGTATTTCCAACAGCATCTAAGGTGTCGGTACGTTCTCTTACCTCACTAGGAAGCTCTGCCATTTCAGCGATGCCTCCCGCGTTATCTGATATAGGACCGTAAGCATCAACTGCTAATTGAATTCCAGTATTTGCAAGCATACCTACTGCTGCAATTGCAATTCCGTAAAGACCTGCAAAATGATGTGAAACTAGAATTGCTGCAGCGATTAATAAAATAGGAATCATTGTAGACATCATTCCAACACCTAACCCTGCAATAATATTCGTTGCTGCACCAGTTTCAGATTGTTTTACAATTGAATTTACTGGTTTAGAGCCAGTACCTGTATAATATTCTGTAATTTTTCCAACTCCTAAACCGGCAACAAGACCAGCAATAGTAGCTAAGAAAATTCCCATGGCCCCAAAGGGTAATCCTTCAATTGATTCAGGAATCATTGCATGGATAATAAAGTAAGAGGCTACTACCATTAATCCAGCGGATCCAAATTCTCCAACATTTAATGCAGTTTGAGGGTTTCCTCCCTCTTTGACACGAACAAAGAAAGTCCCTATAATTGACATAATAATACCTACTGCAGCTAATACTAAAGGAAGATATACCGCACCAAGACCATTTAAATCTGGTGTAATAATAAAGGCTCCTAAAACCATTGTACCAATAATTGAACCTACATATGATTCAAATAAATCAGCTCCCATTCCTGCAACATCTCCAACATTGTCCCCAACGTTATCAGCAATTGTAGCGGGATTTAAAGGATGGTCTTCTGGAATTCCAGCTTCAACTTTACCTACTAAGTCAGCACCTACATCAGCTGCTTTGGTATAAATTCCACCTCCTACTCTTGCAAATAATGCAATAGAGGAAGCTCCCATTGAAAAACCTGTTAATACATTTAATACCATTGAAAGGTTATCAGCTCCAGGCCAAATGTTTTGATAAATAGCAAAAAGACTACTCAGCCCTAACACGCCTAAACCAACAACGCCAAGCCCCATTACAGCTCCACCAGCAAAAGCAACTTCTAGGGCTCTGCCTAGAGAGGCTCTAGCTGCTTGTGTCGTTCTTACGTTTGCTTTTGTGGCAACGCGCATTCCAATAAATCCAGCTAGCGCAGAACAAACAGCACCTACTATAAAAGAGACTGCAACCATTCCATTAGATCCTACTTCATTGCTTCCTTTGAAGTATAGAAGGATAGCTACAGCTACCACAAAAATTGAAAGAATTTTATATTCAGCCTTAAGAAAGGACATAGCACCATCTGCAATATTCTTGGCAATTCTTGCCATTTTTTCATTCCCAACCTCTTGTTTGGCAACCCAATTGTTCTTGAAAAAGACAAATATTAATGCCAGAATTCCAAAGGCAGGTAAAAGTTTTATAATTAATTCCATGTTTAATTTTTTGTTTGAAAAGTGCGGTAAAAATAGTAAAACAAACTCGGTTTCAAAATCTAATGAAGCTTTAAAAAAATAAGGCTTAATTCCTTCTATAAGTTTTGAGGTAAAGTCTGAATTTTTTAATGATACATTACGCGTTTTATTGCTTTAATTACATCTTGATGATTAGGCAACCATTCCTTTAAAAGAACCGGTGAATAAGGAGCAGGAGTATCTGCCGTGTTAATTTTTTCAATGGGTGCATCTAAATAATCGAAAATTTGATTTTGAACTTGGTAACTAATCTCGGTAGAAATATTCCCAAAAGGCCATGATTCCTCTAAAATGACTAAGCGATTAGTTTTCTTAACTGACTCAAAAATTGTGTCATAATCTAGTGGTCTTATTGTTCTTAGATCAATAACCTCAACATCAATTCCCTCTTTAGCAAGTTCTTCTGCAGCGATAATTGCTTCTTTTAATATTTTGCCAAAAGAGACGAGTGTCACATCTTTTCCAATACGTTTAACTGCTGCTACACCTATAGGAAGAGTATATTCTCCTTCAGGGACCTCTCCTTTATCACCATACATTTGTTCAGACTCCATAAAAATAACGGGGTCATCATCACGAATTGCAGATTTTAATAATCCTTTTGCGTCATAAGGATTTGAAGGAACAATAACCTTAAGTCCAGGACAATTTGCGAACCAACTCTCAAAAGCCTGTGAGTGAGTAGCTCCTAATTGACCAGCAGAGCCTGTTGGACCTCTAAAAACTATGGGACATGGAAACTGTCCCCCTGACATCTGTCTAATTTTTGCAGCATTGTTAATAATTTGATCAATTCCAACTAACGCAAAATTAAAGGTCATATACTCAATTATAGGTCTATTTCCAGTCATTGTAGAACCAACACCAACTCCAGAAAAACCTGCCTCTGAGATAGGGGTATCAATAACTCGTTTAGCGCCAAACTCATCCAACATTCCCTTTGATGCTTTATATGCTCCATTATATTCCGCTACCTCTTCTCCCATTAAATAAATAGTTTCGTCACGTCTCATTTCTTCACTCATTGCTTCTGCAATGGCTTGTCTAAATTGTAAGGTCTTCATGTATTTTATTCATTGAAGTGCAAATTTAATCAATAATTATCTATTAACTCAACTCAATAAAGAAGGAAAATATTCGTTTGTAAAGATACTACTCAATTAAAAATTCTTTTTTAATTAAAAATACATCGAATCTACCTATGAAGCTAGTGAAAATAAATGTTAAAGGAATTTCATACAGCGAAACTCAAACTGGTGCTTATGCGCTCATTTTAAAAGAAGCCGAGGGTGATAGAAAACTTCCTATTATTATAGGTGTTTCTGAAGCACAATCGATTGCAATTGCCTTAGAGAATGAAATTAAACCGACACGTCCTTTGACTCATGATTTATTTAAAAGTTTTGCCGAACGATTTTCAATTGTTGTAAAACAAGTAATTATTCAAAAACTCGTTGACGGTGTTTTTTATGCAAGTTTAATTTGCGAACGAGATAAAATTGAGGAAATTATTGATTCAAGAACATCAGATGCTATTGCTTTAGCACTACGTTATAAAGCACCTATATTTATTTACGACTCCATTTTAAAAAAAGCTGGATTTACAACAGCAGTTTCTTCTAAAGAGAAAAAAATTTCTGAAGATAAATGGGTAACTGATTTTGATAAAGAACAAAGCGAAAAAAAGGAAGAGATTAAAGACTTGAAAAAAATATCAATCTCTAAACTAAGAAATATGCTTACCACCTCAGTTGCTAATGAAGACTATGAAAAAGCAGCACGTCTAAGAGATGAACTCTCTAATCGTAAAAAATAAGTCATCCATTGTTAATTTTTTTTTTATAACCTTTTATCTACTCAGGCTAATATATTGTTCAAATGCTACTATTTTTGAGTAAATAAAAATTTGTGAAACAATATTTAGATTTAGTAAAGCTCGTTTACACCTCAGGAATAGAAAAAACAGATAGAACAGGTACGGGTACAAAAAGTATTTTTGGGCATCAAATGCGGTTTGATTTATCAAAAGGTTTTCCATTAGTTACAACAAAAAAAATTCATGTAAAATCAGTGGTTCACGAGCTTTTGTGGTTTCTTAAAGGAACTACAAACATTAATTATTTAAAAGAAAATGGAGTACGCATTTGGAATGAATGGGCAGATGAAAAGGGAAATCTAGGGCCTGTTTATGGACACCAGTGGCGCAACTGGAATAGTGAAGGTATTGATCAAATAAAAGAAGTTATCAATACCCTTAAAACTAATCCCGATAGTAGAAGAATGCTCATTTCTGCTTGGAACCCAAGTGTGATGCCTGACACTAATAAATCCTTTGCGGAAAATGTTGCTAATAATAAAGCTGCTCTTCCGCCTTGTCATGCTTTTTTTCAATTTTATGTTGCTGGTGGAAAGTTATCCTGTCAGCTATACCAGCGCAGTGCAGATGTATTTTTAGGAGTCCCTTTTAATATTGCCTCCTATGCTCTGTTAACACTAATGGTTGCCCAAGTATGTGGTTATGAAGCAGGAGATTTCATACATTCTTTTGGTGATGTACATATATACTCAAATCACTTTGAACAGATTGATGAGCAGCTCACAAGATTGCCAAAAAAATTACCCATAATGCAACTAAACTCTGAAATTAAAAATATTTTTGATTTCACATATGAAGATTTTGAATTACTGAACTATGATCCGCATCCTTTAATTAAGGGAAAAGTGGCTATTTAACGATCGTTACTTTCTAACACATCTATTAAAGTATCTAATTCTCTCATTTGATTATAATAATGAAAAGAAATACGAATTCCATTTCCTCTGAAGGCACAATGGATTTTATTCTTTTGTAACTTATGATATAAAGACTTATTTCCAGGTATATTAAAAATACTACTATGGGAAGGGCGTTCAATTACCCATGGTGCTATTAGCTGTAATGAGATTAAACGTGTCTTAACAGCTAAAGTAATTTGTGCTTTTTGCTCCATTAAAGCCTTAAAATCTTTACGGTTAAATGCTTCTATTGCAAATCGTAAACTAGCAGTAGCGAGTATATTGAAGTGACCTTTAAAAATATGACTGTATAAAAAAGATGGTGTTATTTTGGTTTGCTCTAAATATTTTTCAGAAACTATTAAAACACCATTTCCAAATCCAGCCATTAGCCATTTATAGCCACTTCCAGCTACTATATCAAAGGGAGCTTTAGAAAAATTAAATGGGTGTGCTCCTAAAAACTGAGTTCCATCTCCTATTATTAATAATTTTGGATATTTTTCTTTTATTCGATTCAAAAATGAAAAGTCAATAAGTATCCCTGATGTATATTGAATTATACTTAATGCCAATACATCAATTTTATTTGAAGAAAGAAATGATTCTATAGATTCTTCTATAGTTGAACTTAGAGGAATAGTTTTTATATCAAATTTATGTTCTGTAAAAGCATCAACTAATGAAGGATAATCTTCCTCTAAGACTAATATTTTACTCTTACTCGGTAAAAAAGAAATTGCTTTTCTTATTCCTATTGAAAAGTTTGAAACTACAAAAGTATGTTCTGCTGGGCTTCCAAAAAAATTAGAAATAATTCTGTGAGTATCCCGCAGAGAATCATATGCTTTTACTTTATATTCTCCACCGCCTTGAACATATATTTCTTCTTCTTTTCTTCTAAAAGCAGCAAGTTCATTGGACATAGGGCCAACATATGCTGTGTTTAAATAGGTACAGTTTGTTAATAACGGAAGTGAATCTGAATACATAAGAAAAGAAGAAAGTGTATTTTTGTTGACAAATTTAATCTTTTCAAAAGATGAATGAAAAAGAAATTTCAAAAGATATAACCTTAATTGCTGCTACATCAGAAAACAACGCATTAGGCAAAGACAATCAACTAATCTGGCATATCTCAGAAGACTTAAAACGCTTTAAAAGGTTGACTCAAGGTCATGCAGTAATAATGGGAAGAAAAACATTTGAGTCCATGCCAAAGGCACTTCCCAAACGTACGAATATTATTTTAACTAGGAATAGAGAATATACCGCAACTGATGCCTTAATAGCTCATACACTCCAAGAAGCATTAGCCTTTACTGGAGATGATAAACAACCTTTTATCATTGGAGGTGGAGAAATTTATACTCTTTTCCTCGAAGTATCACATACTATTGAATTAACTCGAATACATAATACTTTTGAGGCAGATGCTTTTTTTCCAGCTATTGATACTACTAAATGGTCATTAATTGCAGAAGAAAAAAATATGCCAACAAAAGACCAGCCTCATACTTACTCTTATTTAACATATAAAAAAATATCTTAATGAACGCATTTGTATTTCCAGGACAAGGGGCTCAATTTCCAGGGATGGGAAAAGATCTATATGCTTCTGAATCTATTGCCAAAATTCGATTTAAAAAGGCTAATGAAATATTAGGGTTTTCTATTACCGAAGTTATGTTTGGAGAAGATGAAGAAGCACTGAAACAAACACAAGTAACACAACCTGCTATTTTTTTACACTCTACAATATTAAGTGAAGTGATGGGAAATCGTTTTAATCCAGAAATGGTAGCGGGGCATTCATTGGGTGAATTTTCGGCAATGGTTTCCGCTGGTGCACTTTCTTTTGAAGATGGCCTTCGTTTAGTTCACGAAAGAGCATTGTCTATGCAAGCTGCATGTGATAAAGTACAAGGAACTATGGCAGCCATTATAGGTCTTGAAGACTATAAGGTTGAATCTATTTGCCAAAAGACACCAGGCATAGTTGTTGCGGCTAATTATAATTGTCCTGGACAATTAGTTATTTCTGGAGCAGTTGAAGCAGTCAAAAACGCCTGTAAGGCACTTACAGAAGCTGGAGCCAAAAGAACACTGTTACTTCCGGTAGGCGGAGCATTTCATTCCCCTTTAATGCAACCAGCAAAATCCAAATTAGAAATAGCTATAGAAAACACAAGAGTTAATAAACCTAGTTGTCCGGTCTATCAAAATGTAACTGCTAGAGGAACATCTGATCCCGAACTATTAAGATCTAATTTAGTAGCTCAACTTACTGCACCTGTAAAATGGACACAAAGTGTGCAACAAATGATTTCTGATGGTGCTATAAATTTCATAGAAGTTGGACCAGGAAAAGTACTTCAGGGATTAGTTAAAAAAATTAATCGGTCTGTGGAAACACAATCTGGAAGTTGACAAATGATTTAATTGGGGATTTAGGCTAAAAAAGATATTACCTTTCCTGTAATAAATTTTATCTGCTCTTTTGTCAATTCTGAATGCATTGGAAGAGAAATTACCTCTTTTACCAATTTATTTGTAACTGGAAAATTATCTTGATTAACCTTAGGATCAAAATAGGCTTTTTGATTATGAAGGGGCACTGGATAATAAACACCACATGGGATTTCATGATCATTTAAATACTGAACCAATCCATCTCTGTCAGCTCCTATAATTCTGAGAGTATATTGATGAAACACGTGTGAAGTACAGTTCCCTGAAGTAAAGGGAGTTACAATATTTGGATGGCCAGAAAGCAAGCTAGAATAATTTAATGCTGCCTCTTTCCTTCTTTCGTTATAAAAATCTAAATAGTTCAATTTCACTTTTAAAACTGCTGCTTGCAAAGAATCTAGTCTTGAATTTACACCCACAACATCATGATAATAGCGTTTATACATCCCATGATTAACAATTCCTCTAATAAAATGAGCAAGGTCATCATCATTCGTGAAAATGGCACCACCATCTCCATAAGCACCAAGATTTTTTGAAGGAAAAAAAGAGGTAGCTCCCACATGACCCAAGGCACCTGTTTTTATTTTATTTCCATCATCATAAGTATAGGTTGCTCCGATGCCTTGGGCATTATCTTCAATTACAAAAAGACTATATTTTTCTGCAAGTTTGTTTATAGCTTGCATGTTAGCTGCTTGTCCAAAAAGATGCACAGGAATAATAGCTTTTGTTTTAGGTGAAATAGCTGCCTCAATTACCTGAGGGTCAATATTAAACGTCCTAGGATCAACATCTACTAAAACTGGTTTTAATTGTAACAATGAAATTACCTCTACGGTTGCTGCAAAAGTAAAATCGGCTGTAATAACTTCATCCCCTGGCTGAAGCTTTAACCCCATTAATGCAATTTGCAATGCATCTGTTCCATTGGCACATGGAATTACGTGCTTAACTCCTAAATAATGCTCTAAATCTTCTTGAAACTCCTTGACTGCGGGTCCATTAATAAAGGATGTCGTGCTTAAAACTTTATTGAAAGAAGTTTGAACTTCTTCTTTAATAAATTCATATTGGCCCTTTAAATCGACCATTTGTATTTTTTTCATCTGAATTTTTGCAATTGATTTACAAATATAAGTAGGTTTAAAAGTAACTAAACTATAGAATTAAAACGTTCTGGTATTTTTATAAGCGCGTGTCCTTTTAATGGAGCTGGTTTATTCCACGAAAACCAACTTCTTTTTTTCTGTAAGGTTTTCCGTCCTTTTTCAATAAAGCTTTCTTGGTAAATAATCCCTTCTTTTAAAAGACGATATAAATTAAATCGTCTTTCCAAATGATCTTTCCATCCGGCATCTTTTATTTCTTTATCTGAAACCTTACTGATTGCAGATAAATAGTCTACCAGTCCAAAATGAAAAAGATATAAATGATTGTCTATAGTATAATTTTTACCTTTTACCCTATGGAATCCAGAGCCCCAAGTTAAAGGTTTAAATGCGACTACAGGTTTTGTATAGCGACTAGAAAGTTGAGCGAATTCACGTTGAGATAAAAAAGTTTTATCATGATCAATCGGATGCTCTAATGTTGGATGTTGTCCGACATCTAAGCCTAAAGCTGATCTTGAGGAGGTAGAAAAATCTTGAAGTAAATAATCTTTTAAAGAAATGTTTTTGATTGGGTCTAGTACAAGAAACTCATCGATGTCCATAGCTAAAACTACTTGGTAATCTGAAAATAATTTATTTGCAAAATTAGAAATCATACGAGCACGATTACGATCTCCAGCTGCTCTCTTCTGAGGTTTATGCGGTTTCTGAAAATAATTTATTTTATAAGCTTTCGTAGGAAGATCTTGATCAAGTCCATCTATAAATAAATAAAGGTTCTTAAATCCAAATTGAGTGCCATAGTATTCAATCCACTTATCCGCAAAGAAGGTATCATTCCTTACCATTGAAATAACTGCAATTTGATCTTTATGTTTCATTTAGTCTAGCTTTAAAATTGCTCGCATACTTTTAAGCACATTTATTTGATCTTTCTCATTAGCAAGATCCAAGCTTTGAGCACAAATAAAAAGCTTCGATTTATCAGAATTACAAAGATCAAATTTCTTTTCCACATATTTATCCCCTCTATTATGGGGTTGTAAATAAATTGCTTGAGATTTTTCAAAATTAGTGTTTCCACTATTTATTTCAAGATGGTTTGCAAGGGAAACGGTATTGAACTGATCGTAATTTCTAAAACGATGAGAGATATTTTTTTTTAAAACCTCTGGATTTGAATAGAAATAAGTCTCCAAACGATTTCTATCCATTGCTAATGGTGTGTGTCCAGATTTAAAATAATGAAAGTTAAACCCTAATCTATTCGCTGCGTTCCATTGATTTAATTGAAAAGAAGCTGCTAATTTGATTTCCTTTTGTGACCTAGAAAAGCTTAAAAAAAAATGCTTGAGTTGATCCCATAAAATTCTTTCATAAGGTGGAGTGGACCAAGTACCTCTTAAAACAGGACGTCCTCTTCTGAACCAATCCGATGGTGTTATTTTACGAAGTAAAAATATATCATCATTAAAGTAAACAAATTGATTTGAAAGGCCCTTTATTCTCCACAACATATTACTAATACATATGCTATTAAATGTAGGTAAAAACTGTTCATATCCCTTAAAAATTTCGGTGTGGTCTACTAAGCGAATACTTTTCAAGCGCTCGGGAAAATGTTTTTGAACTACGGCTGATATTTTAGGATCTTGGTTATCTGTAACAATAAAAATATTTCTTACAAAAGAGGCGAATTTTAATATGGAAAGCACGCAGTATTCCACTTCATTTGAAGAGTGAAAACGAGTTTCATCAGCACCTGGAAGAATTATTTCTTGTGACTTATTTAAAAATTTTAAACGTTTATTTTTATGAATAGGGTCAGCACCATCCACCCAAGCTATTACGATATCAATATGCTGATTTTCCTTCATATTTATTCCATTTACTAACCAATCCAAAGGTAAGGATTTGGTTTTTAGCCAGAAAAAAATTTAATTTAATTATGGTATTGTATATTTGCTTGTCAAAATCAATATCAACATGCGCAAGTTAATCTCTTTATTACTTTTATTAGTCTTCACATCAGGTATCACACAAGATAAAGCTCCAAATATTATTTTAATGATTGGAGATGGAATGGGCTTAACTCAAATTAGCTCTGGAATGTATGCTAATAAAAACAGTACAGCTCTAGAAGGATTTGAATTCATTGGGCTTTCAAAAACACATGCTTTTGGTCAACTAATAACTGATTCTGCAGCCAGTGGAACTGCCATGGCCTCAGGAGTAAAAACATACAATGGGGTGATTGGTATTGATACTAAAAATAAATCTATTAAAAGTATTTTAGAAATTTGTCAAGATAAAGGCTACAAAACTGCACTTCTTGCTACCTCAAGTATTGTTCACGCTACACCTGCTTCCTTTTATGCCAAAATTCCTTCTAGAAGACAATACCAAGATATTGCTTTACAATTAAGAGAACATAGTGTCGACTTGTTTATTGGCGGTGGGAAAAAACATTTTAACAAAAGAGATGACAAAAGAAATTTAATAGAAGAAATGAACAATTACCATTTTGTTAAAAATCTAGAGGAACTCTCTTCAAGTGAGTCCAATAAAATAGGGTATTTAACCTATAAAGATGAACCACCAACAAAATTAGAGGGAAGGGGTCCAGCACTTGAAGATATGGCTTCATCAAGTATTAAAAAAATGGAATCTCTTGGAGAGCCTTTTTTTATGATGATAGAGGGGTCTCAAATTGATTGGGGAGGTCATTCTAATGACATGGATTATGTTCTCTCAGAATTTAAAGAATTTAATACAACCATCCAACGTGTTTTAGATTATGCTAAATCTGATGGAAACACCCTAGTAATTGTTACCGCAGACCATGAAACAGGAGGTTTAACGTTGAGTGGTGGTAATATTAAACGTGGAATCGCAAAAGGGACTTTTAGTACCAAAGGGCATTCGGCTGCAATGGTGCCAGTATTTAGTTATGGTCCAAAAGCTGAGCTTTTTAAAGGAATTTACGAAAACACAGCAATTTTTGACAAGATGCTAAAAGCAGTAACGAAGTAAAATATTACTTCGTTCTAGATTCGTCTACAATAGATTTTTGAAATTTACTATCATCTTCCATTGTCTCATAAAAGTCACCCATAAAATCAAACATGTTTTTGTATTCCTTTGGATCTGAAAACTCAGATTCAAAGGAAGCGACCATTTCCATAAGTGAACTTTTCTTATCTAAAAATTCTTTACGCACTTGATCAAAATACTGTTGCTCACGTTTAAATCCTCTATATTTTCGATCCTGAACTGAATTAATACCTAAGGTAGTATTAACTGTTGCATAACTTGGATTAACCCATCCTGTCATATCAAAATCATACGGTAAAGGAATGATTTTCTTATCTGCCTCTGAATACATTAATTTTCCATTATGTTGGTAAGCAACAGAAAAATCAGTATTTCCAAGTAAGTATTGAAAAAAGGCATTATGAACAGAAGTTAAATGATCCATAGCCATAGGATGAACAAATCGTTCAAAAACCCTAGATTCATGACGCTGTGAAACTCTCTTATCATCTTCAATTAAAAATCCTTTTAATTTGAATGTTTTAACTTTTTTCTTTCCCTTAGGTTCGGTAAAATCAATATTTACCCTTCGCGTTTTAAAGTGATACGGAGAAATTTGTTCATATATTTTATAGGCAATAAATTCTTGAAGAATATTGTCATTATTTTCAGATTCGATTTTACACGGCAAAACTAATTTCATAGTTTTGTTACCATCAAATATTGTCTCTTTATATTGATCTTTTTTAATTTTCATTTTAATAGGGGGAAAATAACATTCATTACGCCTGAAATTTCCTCTTGCTCTTAGATTTACATTTATTGAAGACCATTTTCCTTCATGTAAAAACTCCATTGTTGTATCAATAAAAGTAGAATCATTTGTTTTTTTATTCATCTCTTTATTAGAGTAACCTAATTTGATTTCTACAGGTATTTGATCTGAAAAGAGAGCATCAGACTTTAACGTTTTTTGAGCGCTAACTGATAATGACAATAAAAAAATGGAGGTAGAAAATAATAGATTTTTCATATATAAAGATTATGTTTGGTTAAATATAATAAATTAAATCAATGTCTAGATACCTCATTATAATTAATTTCAGAACCTTAATAACTCTTTTTCTTTCAATTCTGACGCCAATTATTGCTTATAACTTTAATATAGTTTATGACATTGATCTTACCCTTTTAAGCATTGCAATCATATTCCCACTTGTCTTTACCATTCGTGGTGCTTTTAGGCGAAGAGAAAAGGCTTTAGAACATCTAAGTAGATTTAGAGCAAGTATAAAAACAGTTATTAATTTTTTTGTTAGTAGCCCTAAGACTGAGCCTGAATACAAAGATAAAGCCATTGCAATTTTGAACACTGTTGATGATAAATTATTTGATCATTTAAGAACACTCGATGAAAATTTCCAGCCTTTTGATCAAAATGTGGAAGACTTTTATTCTTTTTTAGCTGAAAATAGTGTTGCTATTGGAAATGGTACCCGTGAAAAAGCATTACGTTTCTTTAAGGACACTGTTGAAAGTGCTAATAATTTAATTGCAATTCATTCACACAGGACTCCTGTGAGTCTTAAGGCTTACTGTCTTATTTTTATTTATATTTTTCCGATTATTTATACACCAACCATCATTAATAAAATTGGTCTAGATAATCCTAGTTGGATAACTTTCTTTATTGTTATTTTAAGTGAGTTTATATTAATTTCTCTATATAATATTCAAGACCAAATGGAATACCCATTTGATGATGAAGGTTTAGATGATATCAAATTTAGGTTATTTAAAATCGATCGAAAATAATTCTAAGGCTACTACTATCCTTCAATAATATGTTTCGCTATTACAATAAGCTAAAATAAACTTTAAGTAATTTAAAACATAGATGATAAAAAATAATGTCTTTTTTTGCATAATGCTTCTCATTCTTGGATGCAATACTAATAATCCCCAGAGCGAACTAAAATCCATTATTGATTCCTATCATGATTACAAAGGTCATGAAAACGGTGAATTTCCCTTAGGAGATTTTAGTGAAGAGCGTTTTGAAAATTATGCTCTTTTTTGTGATTCTCTTAAACTAAAGCTTGAAACAATTGATCGATATGAGCTAGAAGAGAATGATCAGATTTCATATCAATTGCTTCATTTTGTACTTAAAGAAACAGGGGTTAAATTCCACTATAACACTCACTGGAATCCTATACTTTCTGATGCAGGCTTTCATTCCAACCTAACCTACAGAGTCCGGCCTATTAGCAGTAAAAAATCTGCTTTAAAATATTTAAATCTTTTGAAAGCAATCCCCCTTTATATTGATCAACAAAGTACCTTAATAGAAAAAGGATTAAATGCTGGAATGGGGCAGCCTTTAATTATTTTCAATGGTTATAGCTCTACTTACGAACAACACATCACAAAAACGCCCGAAGAAAATTTTTATTACTCTCCTTTTCTAAAACTCCCTGATCAAATTTCAAAACAAGAAAAAGACTCTTTACTTCAAGCAGCAAAAAAAGTTATTAATCATTCTGTTATTCCCTCCTTTAAAAAGGTGAAAACTTTTTTTGAAGAAACTTATTTCCCTAAGACTAGAGTCGCTATTGGTATATCTGAAATACCAAATGGAAAAGAATATTATCAAAGTCGAATTGATTTTTACACAACTCTAAAAATGACTCCACAGAGTATTCATGAAAAAGGGTTGGAAGAAGTAGCTCGGATTAATGCTAAAATGCTTGAAATTGTTAAAGAAGTTGAATTTAAAGGTTCACTAATTGAGTTTATTGCCTTTTTAAGAACTGATTCTCAGTTTTACGCCAAGACCTCTGAACAACTTTTAGCACATGCTAGAAATATTTCTAAAAAATTAGATGAACAACTACCACGTTATTTTAAAACTCTGCCTAGAAAACCCTATGGAGTGGCTCCGGTCCCTGATGCAATTGCACCGAAATATACTAGTGGTCGTTATGTAGGCACCTCGCCTACAAGCACTGATCCTGGATATTATTGGGTGAATACTTATAATTTATCAAGTAGACCTTTGTATGTAATTCCATCACTTACTGCTCATGAAGCTGTACCTGGTCATCACCTTCAAGGATCATTAAACAGTGAGCTTACTGAAAGCATTCCACGATTTCGAAGAGATTTATACCTTTCTGCCTATGGAGAAGGCTGGGGATTGTATTCTGAATATTTAGCTGACGAAATGGGAATATATTCAACACCATATGAACATTTTGGTAAACTCACCTATGAGATGTGGCGTGCATGTAGATTAGTAGTAGACACTGGTATTCATGCCTTTGGTTGGACACGAGAAGAGGCTGTTAATTTTATGTCAAAAAATACTGCTCTATCAATTCACGAAATCAATACTGAAATAGACCGCTATATCTCATGGCCAGGACAAGCAATATCTTACAAAATTGGAGAATTAAAAATAAGAGAACTTCGTGAAAAAGCTGAAAAAGAAATGCGAAATCAATTTGACATTCGTGATTTTCATGAGGTTATTTTAGAAAAGGGAACAGTAACTCTTCCCATATTAGAATCAAGAATCCTAGGCTACATAAAATCAAAACAATCAAATTAAAATTGAGAAAAACACATATATTTCGAAAAGAAAAAGGACAAATTGTTATTGAAGGTCCAGTTAAACTTACTGACGATCATGGGAATGAAATTTCACATGGTGAACGCTTTACTCTTTGTGGTTGTGGGAAATCTCAAAAACTACCATTTTGCGATGGTGCACATAAAGTATAAATTGATAAAAAAAGAATAAATCGGGAAATAAAAAACCTCATCTCATAACTATTTAATTATTAGTTATCGATGAGGTCTATAAGTGCGGGTGAAGGGACTCGAACCCCCAAGCCGTGAAGCACTAGATCCTAAGTCTAGCGTGTCTACCAATTTCACCACACCCGCAATAATGAGGACAAATATAAATAAGTTTTCCAATAAAAATTCCTCTTCTAAAAAAAATACATTGGTTAACTTCGTAAATAATTTTTAGTACAAAAACTATGACCTTCACAAATGATCAAAATCGTTTTTTAAAAGAATGGATGAATTTTTTAAAGATCCCGTCAGTTAGCGCAGATCCTGCCTACAAAAAAGATGTTGATTCTGCTGCCGATTGGGTGAAAAGCGCATTAAGTCAAGCGGGTTGTCCTCAAACAGAAATCATTAAAACTCCTGGACACCCTATTGTGTATGGTGAATATCTTATTAACCCTTCCTTGCCTACTGTTTTAGTTTATGGTCATTATGATGTTCAACCCCCAGATCCAATTAATTTATGGGACAGCCCTCCATTTGAACCCGTAATAAAAACAACAGAATTACATCCTGAAGGAGCTGTTTTTGCTCGTGGAGCGTGTGATGACAAGGGTCAAGTGTTTATGCATATTAAAGCTCTAGAAGTTATGCTTAGTAAAGGACCTTTGGCTTGTAATATTAAATTTATGATTGAAGGGGAAGAAGAAGTTGGTAGTGATCATTTAGAAGATTTTGTGAAGAATAATAAGAAAAAATTAATGTGTGATGTTATCCTGATTTCAGATACTGGTATGATTTCAAAAACACAGCCATCAATAACAACTGGTCTTCGAGGCCTAAGTTATCTGGAAGTTTCTATTACAGGTCCTAATAGAGATTTACATTCTGGACTTTATGGTGGTTCCGTTGCAAATCCCATTAATGTATTGTGTGAAATGGTTACGCAACTAAAAGACGATAATCAGCGAATAACCATCCCCGGGTTTTATAATGAAGTGGAAGAACTTTCACAGGAAGCACGAAATGAAATGGCAAAGGCTCCTTTTGATGAAAACGAATTTAAAGCCTCAATTGGAATTAATGCTGTTCAAGGAGAAAAAGGTTACAGTAACGAAGAAAGACGCACAATAAGACCCTCGCTTGACGTAAATGGAATATGGGGTGGGTATACAGGTGAAGGAGCTAAAACAGTTATAGCAAGTAAAGCACATGCAAAAATATCAATGCGTTTAGTACCCAATCAAGATTGGAATAAAATCAGTAGGCTATTTACTGAATATTTCAAGTCTCTTGCTCCAGAAGGAGTTCAAGTTGATGTAATAACTCATCATGGTGGATATGCTTATGTTACCCCTACCGATACAGTTGGCTTCAAAGCTGCGCACAAAGCATATAAGGACACCTTTGGAATAGAACCTATCCCTAGTAGAGGTGGAGGAAGTATTCCTATTGTTCCAATGTTTGAAAAAGAATTAGGAGTAAAATCTATTTTAATGGGCTTTGGATTGGATAGCGATGCTATTCACTCACCAAATGAACATTATGGAATCTTTAATTTCTTTAAGGGAATTGAAACTATTCCAAGGTTTTATCATCACTATTGCGAGCTATTAAAAAATAAATAGGGCTAAATTCTAAATAGGTCTGCTGCTAAACCGTCTGATAAAAATTTTGCTTTTGGAGTAATTTTTAAATAATCCCCATCCCAATAGAAATTTCCTGCCTCCAAATGCATTCCTAATTGACTCTGCAGATAAGTTACATAGGAAGAACCAAATGTCCTTTTCACATAGCCTAAAGAAAGTCCTTCAACTTTTCTGAGTCCTGTCATAATATATTCATTATAACGGTCTTTTGTTGTTAAATGTTCAACTTCTACAAGAGGTTTGTTTTTTTTAATAGCAGCAACATATTTATGGTTATTTGAAACATTCCAACTCCGAGAAGCAAATCCATCATAACTATGTGCAGAAGGACCGATTCCAATGTAAGGTTTTGCATTCCAATAGTTTTGATTATTTACTGAAAAATAACCTTCCTTTCCAAAATTTGAAAATTCATAATTTATATACTTTAAACTTCTCATTTTTGTTGTTAGAAAATCATATTGTTCTTTGACAGCTTCCTCTGAAATTAGAGTTATATCTCCTTTTTTGACTTGAAAATCTAAAGCTGTTTTTTCTTCAACAGTAAGTGCGTAAACCGAAAGGTGGGGAGGATCAAATTCAAATGCACGATTTAAATTTTCTTTCCATTCTTTTAAGGTAGAATTCGGCATTCCATAAATTAAATCCAAAGTGAAATTTGAAAATTTTTGAGCAACACATTTTATTGCACTTAAAGCTTGGGTATTATTGTGAGCACGATTCATCATGGATAAATCTTTTTGATGAAAAGACTGAATCCCTAAGCTTATTCTATTGATTCCAGCTTTTTTTAATGCATCTAAATATTGAAGTGAGACATCATCTGGATTAACTTCTAGCGTTACTTCAAGTGGTGAATTAATAATAAAATTATCATGAATATAATCAAGTAATTTTTCTATTTTTTTAGGTGAAATTAAAGATGGTGAACCACCTCCAAAATAAACACTTTCAATGGGTGCTTTCATTTCATCTTTTCTAAGGAGTAATTCCTTATTCATTGCATCCCACAGGCTGTTATGTCCATTTTTTGAGGTTGAAAAATAAAAATTACAGTAATGGCAAGCTTGCTTGCAAAAAGGGTAATGAAAATAAATATTCGACATTTTTCTAGTAAAATGTAAGCCGGTTAGGATTTGACTTTTTTTGGGTTTTGATTTACAAAAGCACCCCACCCAGAATAGGATTTTGTTTGAGTGATTGAACCTTGGTTATAGTAATGGCATACAGCTGCTCCCAATCCATCTGTAGCATCTAAATTTTTTGGTAAGGTTTTAATATTTAAAAGCTTTTGGAGCATTTTAGCTACTTGCTCTTTTGAGGCATTTCCGTTCCCCGTGATCGCCATTTTAATTTTTTTAGGGGAATATTCTGTTATAGGCACTTCACGAGAAATTCCCGCTGCCATTGCCACCCCTTGGGCCCTACCCAACTTTAGCATTGACTGAACATTTTTTCCGAAAAAAGGTGCTTCAATAGCCAGTTCATCTGGATGGTACTCATCTATTAATTCAAGGGTACGCTTAAAAATTAAGCCTAGCTTTAAATAATGATTACCATACTTTTGAAGGTGTAGCTCATGCATATGAATCAACTCCATTGATGTTTTGGTTGTTTTTATTAGACCAAAACCCATAATGGTAGTTCCTGGATCAATACCTAGAATAATTTGTTCCCCTTGCATTAGATTTCTTGCTGAGCAGAAATTTTCAAAGGAAGTTTTATAGAAGTAGTTACCAAAGTACCAACATTAGTCTTCACAGCTGCTTGTGCCTGAGGTAGTAAATTAATAGCATTAATCAGACTGTTTTCCAGGTCTGGAATAGCATCTAAAATATTATTTGACGCATCAACTGATTCTAATGTAATTAATCCTTCTTTATCAATCAAAAGATTCAAGACAACTTCTTCATCAATGTTTTCTGATGCCACCCATGGATTTTCATTTATATGATCTAAAACAGTAAATGCAATCATTTCTTCAAAACAAGTTACTTGATCGTCAGCACTAAGGCCTTCACAACTATCAAAACTAGGCACTTGATCTTTTTCAGACCAGCTTGAAGCTGTTTTTATTTCTTTTGCAGGCACTTTTGTAGACTCAAAAAAATGACAACTTGAAAGTGATAATAAGAATAACCCAAACAGCACAGTTAAATATAATTTTGAATTTGAATACATAAGTAATTTTTTTCTGAAATAAATTTACACTTTTTTTATTCATTTAACATAAAAAACAAGATTCAGAAGCTTATAAAATGATATTTTTGATCCGTGGATCTATTGATTATAGTCTTAGCCAGTTTATTTATTCTCCTTGGAATTATAGGAAGTTTTATTCCAATTATTCCTGGTCCACTTACATCATGGAGTGGCCTTTTGATATTGAGCTTTTCTTCTTCTATAACAATTAGCACTTTCTTTCTGGTTTTAAGTTTTATAATTGCCTTATTTATTTTTATTATTGATAATATTATTTCAATCCTGGGTGCTAAAAAATTTGGCGGTGGAAAAGGAAGTGTCATAGGCAGTAGCATTGGTCTCATTTTAGGAATAATTTTTCTTGGCCCATTTGGTTTGCTTTTTGGTCCATTTACAGGAGCTTTTTTGGGAGAGCTTTACATGAATCAAGATAATAAAAAAGGAGCTTTAAGAGCTGCTATCGGTGCCTTATTGGGATTTATAACAGGGGTTTCTCTTAAGCTTATGATTAGTCTTGCCTTTTGCTTTTACTTTCTAAAAAGTTTGTGGGAATTTAAAAGTATTCTTTTTTGAAATAATTTAACTATTAGTCCAGTTGTTCACTTTTACCCTGTTTCCAAGAAAGATTCCTATTTTTGTACTTTTAAGAATTGTTATGGAGTTATTTTTAATCACATTCGTTTTGCTTTCATTAGCATTCGCAGGTATTTCTATTAAAATATGGGCAAAAAAAGATGGTGAATTCTCAGGAACATGTGCTAGCCAGAGTCCCTTTTTAAACAAAGACAATCAACCTTGTGGAATGTGTGGTAAAATGCCTGAAGAAACAGATTGCAAAAATCCTAGCTCTACTCAAAGCAACTTAAACTAGTTTTAGGTCAAAAAAATGAAAAAAATAGTAGAAAATGAAATAATTAAAAAAGCAAAAAAAAATGATCAAAATGCTTTTAACATTCTCTTCAACTCCTATTGGGATGCCGTTTATTCCTTTTTAAATTCTCGCGTTTCAAATACAAATTTAGCAGAAGAACTTGCTATTGAAACTTTCGCAAAAGCCTTTGATCGTTTATATAGCTTTAATGAAAACCAGCCTTTTGTTGCTTGGATTCTGACGATTGCAAAAAATCATCATATTGATCGTTATAGAAAATCTAAACATCTACAAGAAAATCAAAAAGAGACTGATAAAATTTCCTGTTTTGAATCCACTAACTTAGAGCCTTCACCTGAAGACCTTATGATAGAGAATCAAAATTTAGAACTAATCTTAACCCACATCAAATCTTTAAAAAAAGAATACCGAGTTATTTTAAATCTCCGTTATTTTGAAGATTTATCTTATAAAGAAATTGAAGAAAAATTAAACGAATCGGCTTCAACTGTCCGTGTAAAAATATTCAGAGCAAAAAAAATGTTGGCCAGTTTATTGAAAAAAGATGCTGACTAAACTTTCTAAATTAGGTCCTGGACTTCTTTTTGCTGGAGCAGCAATCGGAGTATCTCATCTTGTTCAGTCTACACGAGCGGGTGCAGATTTTGGTTGGGGTTTAATATGGGCAATTTTACTTATCAACCTATTTAAGTACCCTTTCTTTCAATACGGACCTAGGTATGCTCAAGTTACCGGTGAAACTCTTTTAGACGGCTACTACAAGCTTGGAAAAGGATATTTGTGGGCTTATTTCATATTAAATATGGGCACTATGTTCACTATACAAAGTGCTGTTACTGTTGTTACCGCAGGCATTGCTTCAACGCTATTCGGAATCACAGACAACATTGTTGCTTGGAGTCTTATAATTACCCTTATTTGTTCTTTTTTATTAGTATCAGGAAGATATAACTGGCTTGATAAATTGATAAAAGTCATAATGATAGTTCTTGCTATTAGTAGTGTTGCTGCAGTTACGTTTGCTTTTTTAAATAATGAACAACCTCATTCCTTCAAACAGATTTTTCCTGACCAAACGGGACTATTATTTTTAATTGCGTTTTTAGGATGGATGCCTGCACCCTTAGACATTTCAATTTGGCATTCTATATGGACCTTAGAAAAAAATAAAACAGAAGTAAAAAAAATATCCCTAAAAGAAAGTATGTTTGATTTTAACGTAGGATACATTACCACAGTAATTCTAGCACTTTGTTTTTTAGGATTGGGAGCCCTAGTTATGTACGAAACTCCTTTAAAATTTTCTAATCAAGGTGGTGTATTTGCAAGGCAACTCATTCAACTTTACACATCTACTCTTGGAAAAGCTGCATATGGTATTATTGGTATTGCTGCATTTACGACCATGCTAAGTACGACTATAACAACCTTAGACGCTTCACCAAGGGCCATGACTCGTACAGTACAGTTATTGTTTAATAAAAAAAATACCGATTATTACCTCCACTGGATGGCAGTCCTTGCCATAGGTACTGGTTGTATCTTTTTATTTCTACTTTCTGAAATGGGAAGACTTGTTCAAATCGCAACAGTTTTGTCTTTTATTACCGCCCCACTCTATGCTTTTTTAAATTACAGATTAGTTATTAGTAGTGAAATGCCAAAAGCACAACAGCCTAAAAAAGGAATGAGAATTTTAAGTGTTTTAGGAATCTTATTTTTAACAGGTTTTACATTATTTTATCTTTTAAGTCTCTAAGCTTTAGAGTATCTTTGAAAAAAATAAGTGTGATAGAGGTAAAATCTAAGGATACTAAGCATGCAAAAAAGCCTGAATGGATTAGAGTTAAACTCCCAACGGGCAAAAAATATACTGAACTCAGAAGCCTAGTAGATAAATATAAACTTAACACCATATGCACCTCAGGAAGCTGCCCTAATATGGGGGAGTGTTGGGCTGAAGGAACAGCTACTTTTATGATTTTAGGAAATATCTGCACACGATCATGTAGCTTTTGTGGCGTTCAAACAGGAAGGCCAGGTGCCGTAGATTGGACGGAGCCAGAAAAAGTTGCAAATTCCATTAAACTCATGAAAATTAAACATGCAGTAATTACTTCTGTTGATCGTGATGATTTGAAAGATATGGGTTCTATAATTTGGGCTGAAACCGTAAATGCGGTTCGAAGAATAAGTCCAGGTACTTCAATGGAAACCTTAATACCTGATTTTCAAGGAAACAAACGAAACATTAATAGAATTATTAAAGTAGCCCCAGAAGTTGTTTCTCATAATATTGAAACCGTAAAAAGATTAACTAGAAAAGTACGTGTTCAAGCAAAATACCAAACAAGTCTAGAGGTTTTGCGTTATCTAAAAGAAGAAGGAATTAATAGAACTAAATCTGGTATCATGCTAGGTTTAGGAGAGAAAGAAGAAGAAGTTTTAGAATCGCTTCAGGATTTGAGAGCGTCATTTGTGGATGTTGTGACAATTGGCCAGTACTTACAGCCTAGTAAAAAGCATCTTCCAGTTCATTCTTTTATAACACCTGATGTTTTTAAAAAGTATGAAACTTTTGCACTTGATCTTGGATTCAGACATGTAGAAAGTGGTCCTTTGGTAAGATCTTCTTACAAAGCCCATAAGCACATCGCTTAAACTATATTATTCGCTTCATTTAAAATTAACTTCTCAAAAACTAATTTTTCACTTGAATGTAAAAACACCATTTCAATAGGTAAATAATACAAATAAGACCCCTTCATCAAGGGCTTAAGCCTTGTCATGTCCTTTTCCGTAGTAAGAAGGACCCCCCTTTCTCCCTTTTGTTTGTAAATTTTTTGAACATCACTGGTTGTAAAAGTATGATGATCTGGATATGCCAGATGAATATGTTCAACACCTTTTTTATTTAAAAATTTAACCATCGGACTAGGGTCAGAGATTCCAGTTATTAATAATACAGAAGAGGTCAGATCTGATAACAACAAGCTTGAAACATCATTGAATATGTAAGAACTATAGTTTATTTTTGTGAAAAATAAGTGTTGATCTCCAGAAAGAACACATTTTTTTTTAAAGCTCTCTATGTCTTGACTAGAAATAGCGTCTGGACACTTAGTAACTAAAATAACATTTGCTCTTTTGGCGCCCAAGGGCGACTCCCTAAGATTTCCTGTTGGCAATAAATAATCCGAAAAATAAGGCTTATTAAAGGTAGTGGTAATTATCAGTAACGAGGGTTTCACATACCTGTGCTGCATTATATCATCTAATAAAACAATAGTATTTAAGGGCTTAATTTCTTTTATTTTATTAAGTCCTAAAATTCTTTTTTCAGCGACTACTACAGTAATTGATGGATGTTTTTTTAAAAATTGTAAAGGTTCGTCTCCTATCATTGCTGCTGAACTGTTCACAGTCCCAACAATTACACCAGAGGTTTCTCTTTTATAACCTCTACTTAATACTGAGATAGAATATTTTTTTTTTAACAAAACAATCAAATAATCTATAACAATAGATTTTCCAGTTCCACCTGAACTGAGATTACCTACCCCAATACTTGGCATTGAAATAGTATGTGTTTTAAGGAACCCCCTATCAAACAAAAAATTCCTAATAGCTACTATAAATCCATAAAGTAAAGCCAAAGGATACAATATACAACGCAAGAGTTTCATGCCGATGAAGATAAATATTATATTTGTGATTATTCACTTCCAAATATGACTATTCAAAACTTGATTACTGTTTTAGACCAATGGGCTCCTCCTGCTTATGCTGAAGACTTTGATAATGTGGGTCTTTTAGTTGGTGATGCCAAAAAAGAATGTCTTGGAGCACTTATTACATTAGATTGTACAGAGGATGTTATGGAAGAAGCCATCAACAAAAAATGTAATCTTATTATTAGTTTTCATCCCATCGTATTTTCTGGATTAAAAAAAATAACCGGCAAAAACCATGTAGAGCGAGTTGTAATAAAAGCCATACAAAATAATATTGCTATTCTGGCTCTTCACACGCGCTTAGACAATCATCCCAAAGGTGTAAATCATGTATTGTGCAGTCAGTTAGAGTTAACAAATAGTCAAATCTTAATTCCTAAAAAAGGAAGTCTTAAAAAACTAAGTACTTATGTTCCCGAAATAAATGTGACAAAGGTTCTTGAAGCCCTTCATCAAAAAGGAGCAGGTGCAATAGGAAACTATAGTAACTGTAGTTTTACTTCAGAAGGTAGGGGTCAATTTAAAGGGAATGAACAAAGCAATCCTTATTTAGGAAATATTAATAAAAAAATAAGTGTAGACGAAGTTAAAATTGAAGTTGTTTTTGAATCATATTTAGAAAAAAATATTCAAAATACACTTCAAAAAGTTCATCCATATGAGGCTGCTGCCTTTGAAATTTTTAGCCTAGATAATGCTAATCCAGAAGTTGGCATGGGAAGAATAGGAACACTCAAAGAACCAATGGAAGAAAAAGACTTTCTTTCATTTGTGAAAAAAAAGCTTTCTACAGAGCTCATAAGGCACAGTCCATTAATTTCTAAAAAAATTAAGAAAGTTGCAGTATTGGGAGGTTCAGGAAGTTTTGCGATCGAAGAGGCAAAAAAACAAGGGGCCGACGCTTTTATTACTGCTGATTTAAAATATCATCAATTTTATTTAGGCGAAAATAGTTTATTTTTAGTGGATGTGGGACACTATGAAAGTGAGCATTTTACCAAAAAAATGATATATGACTATCTTACCAAAAAAATGCCTAATTTTGCATTCGTTTTATCAAGTATAAAAACCAATCCAGTTAATTATTTCTAGTTATGGCCAAAAAAAAAGAAATCTCAATTGAAAAAAAATTAAGGGCACTTTACGACCTTCAACTTATTGATTCTCGAATTGATGAAATTAAAAACCTTCGAGGTGAACTACCTTTAGAGGTTGAAGACTTAGAAAATGAAATTGCAGGATTAAATACAAAGTTTGAAAAGGTTAAAGCTGAAGTTCAGGAAAATGAACAAGGTATTACAGACCAAAAACAAACGATTGAAACAGCAAAAGAACTACTTAAAAAGTACGAAGAGAAATTAAAAAATGTTAGAAACAATAGAGAATATAATTCTATTGTAAAAGAACAGGAATATCAGGATCTCGAGAGCCAACTGGCTGAAAAGAAAATTAAAGAATTTAAAGCCTTTATTGACCGCAAACAAGAAGCAATTACCTCAGTAACTGAAAAACTTGAAGAACGAAATGCACATCTTAAAGCAAAAAAAGAAGAGCTTGATACCATCTTAAAAGAAACTCAAAAAGAAGAAGATTTACTTCAAAAGAAATCTGCAGAATTTGAAACTAAAATTGAAGAACGTTTAGTTACGGCTTATAAACGGATTAGAGGTAGTGTTAGAAATGGCTTAGCAATAGTACCTGTAGAACGTGGAGCTTCCGGAGGATCATACTTTACAATTCCCCCTCAAATTCAATTAGAAATTCTTTCAAGAAACAAAATTATAATGGATGAGCATTCTGGACGAATTTTAATTGATGCTGAACTCGCAAAAGAAGAGCAAAATAAAATTTCTAAAATTATTGGAGGATAACTTATTCCCAGTAGTCATAAACCAGCACATCGGTGGTAAAAGGCACAAATAATTTAACAAACTTTTGATGTACAGGATGTGGGAGATATATGCTATCTCTATCTTTAGCTGAAGGAAATTTCATTGTTAAACTATGCGAAAACCCTTTCCCTAATCCTTCTGGTGAAATATTCTCTCGAAAATTTAAGTCAAAAACTCCTTCGATTTGTTGCAAACTATAAGCTCCGTCTGTTATTTTCTGAAGGTCATCAGGTAAAATATCTTTTTTAAATTTGATTAAGACTAAGTGAACTAGGCGTTTTCCAACTGATATTTCCGTTTGTTCATTTGTTACTAAATTATTAAAATGAACATAGCCAATCCCAATTGTGACTAGATAAAAAATTAGGACCATTACAAAAGCAAAACGATAAGTCAATCCAGATTTTTCCACAAAAATATTTTTTCCTAAAGTATAAAAAAAATAAAAGAATTGTCTGAAAAAGAATTTATAAAATTACAGATCTTGAGAAAAATTCTTTCATAATATAAAAATAACGTTTTCTATTTATTGATGTTTTGGACCTCTTTTTGGGTTAAATAGTGTTTTTCTGTGAGAAAAAAATAAAGTTGTTTTGTGAGTTTTTTGTGAGTTGGAGAGGTATAAAAAAACCCTCACTTTACGTGAAGGTAAGTTATACTTGGTGGGCGCTAAGGGATTCGAACCCCTGACCCCTTGGGTGTAAACCAAGTGCTCTGAACCAACTGAGCTAAGCGCCCTAAATAGATTTTATTTTATCACTCTTAAGGACCGCAAAGATAAAATTAAAACCCAAATTCCAAACTATTACGATTTAAAATTTACTTTTATTTAAGTAAGACAATATTTCAGCAACAACAAAAGTACTACCACAAATAAAAATCAAATCTTTTCCACCAGCATGTTTAAGTGTCGCTTCATATGCCAATGACAAACTATTATAATACTGAATGGATCGTTTTTCAGAAATTAAGCTATTTTTTAATTCTTTAACAGGGAGACCTCGTTCAAGGTTAGGACAACTTAAATAATAAGAAGCATCCTCTGGAAATAATGATAGTAAGGAAGGGATTTTCCTTCCTTTAACAAAGCCCATTATAATATGTAATTTTTTAAAAGATTCCTCTTGCAATTGTTTTGAAAGAAAAAACAAACCTTCTTTGTTATGCCCTACATCTGCTATGATCTTAGGTGATGTATTTAGTATCTGCCACCGTCCTGATAGCTGAGTGTTTAAAACAACATTTAAAAGTCCTTTTTGAATTATATCTGGTGTTATATTTTTTATAGAAAGAAAGCCTAAAGCAGCGATGACCGTTTGAACATTTAATTGCTGATAGGAGCCTTTTAAATCTGTTAAATACTCTGAAGATATTCTTTCAGCATAAACAAGGGGTGATTTTTTTTCTATAGCAATTTCATCAAATATATATTCAGTTTCAGCATCTTTTTCTCCAACAACCACTGGAACCCCATTTTTTATAATTCCAGCTTTTTCTCTAGCAATTTTAGGCCGTGTTGTTCCCAAAAACTGAGTATGATCAAGACCTATATTAGTAATTACAGAAAGAATAGGGGTAATAATATTAGTAGCGTCAAGTCGTCCCCCTAAGCCAACCTCAATTATGGCATAATCCACCCTCTCTTGTTTGAAATAAGAAAAAGCCATCCCTACGGTCATCTCAAAAAAAGAAAGCCGTTGAGCTTCAAAATAAGATTTATGAATTGAAATAAAGTCAACCACCTTTTGCTCAGGGATCATGGAACCATTAACTTTAATTCGCTCTCTGAAGTCAAGTAAATGGGGAGAAGTATAAAGCCCCACTTTATACCCTGCTTGTTGTAAAACAGAAGCAAGCATATGAGAGGTTGAACCTTTTCCATTGGTCCCAGCTACATGAATGCATTTAAAGCTTTTGTGAGGCAGCCCCAGATAGCTATCTAAAGCAAGCATAGCATCAAGTCCAGGGCGATATGCTGCAGCTCCTTTTCTCTGATACATTGGAAGCTTTGAAAACATCCATTGTAAAATTTCTTGATATGACATCAACGTTTATTCTCCTAATTTAAATTGAATGACCACGAAACCAACCTGCTCTAATGGTGCTTTGGTGTCTGAATACCATTTATGTAGTAAGGCTGTTTTTTTAGCAGGTTCTAAAAGACATGGGTGTGTATTAGTACTCCCCTTAACTCCAGGCTCTGCAAAGACAACATTGCCTTGATTATTTACCGTAATCCGAACAACAACTATTCCTTCTTGGTTACACTCTTGAACTACTTTTCCATTAGATTGTAAATTTCGTCCATTCAAACCATATCCTTTTCCTTTACCTCCTAAACCAGCCGTATTATAATAACTCGAAGAATAAAGATCACCTGTTTGTTTTCCTTTATCACCTGCGATGACATCACCACCTTCTCCCTCTATAACTTCTCCTTGTTGAGTTTTATTTTTAAGTAAATTTGACACCACGTTTTTTGTTGCTTCTGACACTTTAGAAACTTTTTTTTGGGGTGTAGCTTCTGTAACTTTTTCAGGTATTTTAGTTTCTGGCTGAACTTCTTTAATAACAGTTTCTTTTTCAGGAAAAGTAACTATTGACTCTTTTTCTGTAACAACATTACCAACTTTAATAGATTTTGGGGGTGGTTGTGTGGTATTTACTTGAGTTTTTTCAACTGTATTTTTCGCAACAACAGCAGGCTTTGATTCCACTAATTCTTGAGGCTGCTGATTACCACTACCTTTAGTTGAAGTTCCGAAATTAACCTCCATTCCATAACTTACTGGAGGATCGTAATAGGTAAGTCCCAAAACAAAAAATAGTGATAAAAACAATACTGCAAAAATTGCAGTAAGTCCAGCAGATTTTTTTTTGTGAGGAGTGTTTAGAAATTCCATTAAATTATTTAAGGTGAGTCTACAGCTAAGACTACTTTAATCCCGTTTTTGTTAGCTATATTCATGACATATACTACCTGATCAATTGCAACTTTCTTTTCAGTTCGCAAAACAATTGAAGGAGTTTTAAACGATGATAATGCCTTAATCAAGAGGATCTCTAACCTTTGTTTTGATATTTTATCTGAATCTAAATAAAATTGATTTGAATTAGTGATGGTGATGGCTACTGTATTACGGTTTTCGGTTTTTCCGTCTGCTTGAGGAAGTTTAACATCAATTGTATTCAATTGTTTTGCAAGGGTTGAAGCGATCATAAAAAAGATAAGTAACAGAAAAACTACATCAGTCATTGACGACATATTAAATTCTGGTTTAATCTCATTTCTTCCTCTTAATTTCATGTTAAGCAGGTTCGTTAAGTAAGTCTAAAAATTCCAAGCTTGTTGCTTCCATTTGATATACCGCTTTATTAGTTTTCACAACTAGGTGATTATAGGTTATGTATCCAAGAATTCCAACAATCAAACCTGCAACTGTAGTAGTCATTGCAGTATAAAGACCATCTGCAAGTAATTGCATGTCAATGTTACCTCCTGCGTTAGAAATTTCAAAAATGGAAAGAATCATTCCAATCACAGTTCCTAAAAAACCTAACATTGGAGCAGCACCAGCTATTGTAGCTAGAATACTTATGTTCTTTTCTAACTGATAAACTTCCAATCTTCCTGCGTTCTCGATGGCTGTATTAATGTCATCTAAAGGGCGACCAATACGAGAAAGTCCTTTATAAACTAATCTTGAAACAGGTACGTTTTCGGTCGAACACAGTTCTTTTGCACCTTCAACTTTTCCATTCATTACAAACGTTCTTATTTGAGGCATAAAGTTGGGCCCAACTTTCACAGCAGAACGAATTGCAAACAAACGTTCGAAATATATATAAACTACCATTAAAAGCAAAAAGAATAAGAGTCCGATTATTAACTGTCCTCCTAAACCACCGTTTTTAATCAACTCGATTATAGAAAGAGTTTTTTCTGTTTGCAAAGGTGAGACTTCTTGTAGGGTTGTTAAAATCATAATTGATTATTGATATTTACTATAAAACGATTTTTATTTCAAAAAATTCTATAAATAAGTTTAAAGGATGTAATCCCTAATAAGAACGAAAACAATAAAGCCTCCTGAAAATCCAGCCAATGCTAATAAAGTAATCTTTTTGAAATACCAAAAAAAGTCTATTTTTTCCATTCCCATTGCTACTACTCCTGCAGCAGAACCAATAATTAACATACTTCCTCCAGTTCCAGCAGAATAAGCAATTAAATGCCAAACAGGATCATCAATTCCCATAGAGAACATGCCCATACTTGCTGCTACTAATGGCACATTATCAATTACTGCAGATCCAATTCCTAGAAGTCCAATTACAATGTCTGTATTTGGAATAACGGTATTTAAGCCTTCCGCAAAAGTAAAAAGTATTCCTAAAGATTCTAGAGCTGCTACGGCAAGAAGTATTCCTAGAAAAAATAAAATACTTGGTAATTCAATTTTAGATAATGAACTATGAACAGGACTCGAGGTTTGGTGAGCGTCACTTTCCTCATCTATTGAAGTAATATTGATTTTTGCTTTACTAAAAATTTCAGCAAAAGTAGCTACAATTGCTAGTGATAACATCATTCCGACATATGGGGGTAAATGGGTTAATGTTTTAAAAACGGGAACAAATACAATGGCTGAAAGCCCTAGATAAAGCATCGTACCCCCTCGTTTGTGAATTACTGTATTTGGATCTTCTTCAATTGAATCGATATCTCCTTGAAAAGCCGGTAAAAAAGTGGCTATTACTATTGGAATTATCAAGCAAACTATTGAAGGTACTAGCACATAACTTATTAGTTTCAACGTTGTTACTTTATCTCCAATCCACAACATAGTAGTAGTCACATCACCAATAGGTGACCAAGCCCCACCAGCATTTGCAGCTACAATAATTAAACCTGCAAACCATAATCGGGTATCACGATCATGAATTACCTTTTGTAGGATAGTAATCAAAACAATGGTTGCGGTAAGATTATCAATAATAGCTGAAAGTATAAAGGCTAGAATTCCAAAAATCCAAAGAAGCCCCTTTTTACTTTTAGTTTTAATGAAGTTTTTGATGGTATAAAAACCATTGAAATAATCAATAATTTCTACAATAGTCATAGCCCCTAATAAAAACACAATAATCTCAGCTGTTTTTCCAAGGTGATGTAGTAAAATTTCATCTAAATGAGAAGGTTGTAACTCTTTAAGTTCAGCATTTACTTCAAAAACAGGCAAGTGTGCTAATGAAATAATAGCCCACATTAAAGCCATCATTGCTAAAGCAGGAATTAATTTATCTACTTTTAAATTATGCTCTAAAGTAATTGCCAAATAGCCTAAAACGAAAAGTACAATTATAACAGTTTCCATAATTCAATTTAGAGTTTATAGTTGATAAATATACATTTCTTTGGCCTTAATACTATTTTATGGGAAAAAAATATAGCCAGAACTATGATCCACAGATGCCCCTGTTACAGAGGATAAACAATTCACTTCATTCCTAACGCGTAATACCCCTAAAAAACCAAAGATTAAAGCCTCTTTAAAGTCAATTAATTTTTCATCTGGCAAAAATAAAGTTGCTAAACAATCTGTTTTTAATAATGACATTAAAAATAGATTCTTAGCTCCTCCACCTGTAACTAAAACATGCTGATTTTCAGAAAAGTTTCTACTAATTTCAAAACTTATATGTCTTGCATAAGTGTGCAGAATATTTTCCACTTTATGATCATTAAATTTTGCTAAAAGTGGAGAAATAATAGAATTAACCCATTCAATTCCTAATGATTTTGGAGAATCAATTTTATAAAATTTCAAAGCACCTAGGTCACTAAATAATTCTGGAATTAATGTCCCATTTTTCGCCAGTTCTCCCCCTTTATCAAAAGGCATTCCTTTTTTTTCGGCTAATAAATTCATAACCGTATTTACTGCGCATATATCATATGCAATAACATCTCCATTTTTAGACATTGAACCATTAGCAAATCCTCCCAAATTCAAACACGCATTATAATCTGGGAAAAGCAATAAATCACCAATAGGAACTAAAGGAGCTCCTTGTCCACCTAACAAAACATCTTGAGCTCTAAAGTCACAAATTACGGTCTGTACAAGCTGTTTTGCTAAGGCTTCTTTATTCCCAATCTGATAGGTTATACCACGATCTGGTTCATGAAAAATAGTGTGTCCGTGAGAACAAATCAAATCAATTTCTCTAAGATTCTTAGAATTAATAAACTTAAGAATGGTGTCTCCTAAGAGTTTCGTGTATTGCAGATCTTTCTCTGCCAAAATTGTTGTAGAAGATCGATGTAAATTTTGTAAAATTAGCTTCCAATCTTCTGAATATGAATAAGTTTCTGCTTCAATTATATGAAAAGTCCAATGCTCTTTTTTTTCAAAACGAATATATGCAAGGTCTATCCCATCAAGAGATGTTCCAGACATTACTCCTATAACACTATAGACTAATTTTTCCACTTTTAGTTTTTTCCAGTATGAAACAAAGAAAGAAAAATTTAAAGTATTTATAGTTTTTGGCTTAAAAATTAAAAATATATGAAATTTGGACTCTAAAAATTATGATATTACAAAACATCTAGATTTATCTTTGTTATTAGTATTAGCAGGTTAAATAGATTCTTATTTTTGTAACTCCCCAAAATTGAATTTTATGTTGCCAGCTAAACAAGGACTTTACAACCCAGATTTCGAACATGATAATTGTGGAGCCGGTTTTATTTGTAGTTTAAAAGGAATCAAAACCAACGATATCATTCACAAAGCGCTTGACATTTTAGATAAGTTAGAGCATAGAGGTGCTGTAAGTGCCGATGGAAAAACAGGTGACGGGGCCGGAATATTAATAGAAATTCCACATGACTTCCTCACAAAACAATGTGATTTTAAACTTGCAAATGCCAATGAATATGCAGTTGGAATGGTGTTTCTTCCAAAAAAAGAAAATCAACGAAGCTATGCTGTTGGTGTTTTTGAGGCCGAAATCAAAAATCAAGGACTAGAAGTGTTAGGCTGGAGAAAAGTTCCCGTAAATCCTGAAGTGATGGGAAGTATCGCTGCACAAACAGAACCACATATCATGCAAATTTTTGTGGGAAGAGGAAATTCAGAATTAAGCGACAGCGAATTTAACATCAAACTATTTATTGCACGTAAAATAAGTGAACATACTATTTTAAATTCCAAGCTATCTCAAGCTTCTTATTTTTATCTTCCTAGTTTGTCTACTCATACTTTGATATATAAGGGTTTATTGATTCCAGAAGACATTAAAGGATACTACCACGATTTATCAGATCCATTAGTGGTTACAAGATTAGCATTAGTACATCAGCGTTTTTCAACAAATACCTTCCCCACTTGGGACTTAGCGCAACCTTTTAGATATATGTGCCACAACGGTGAAATAAATACATTTAGAGGGAATTTTAGTCGTATGCAAGCTAGAGAAGAATTGCTTGAAAGTGATTTATTTGGACCTGATATCAAAAACATATTACCCATTATACTCAAAGGTAAATCAGATTCTTCTTCAATGGATATGGTTGTTGAGCTATTACTTGCAACCGGTAGATCCCTTCCTGAGGTAATGATGATGCTTGTTCCTGAAGCTTGGGAAAAGCACACTTATATGGATGATGATAAAAAAGCTTTTTATAAATATAATGCTTGTATTATGGAACCTTGGGACGGCCCTGCTTCTATACCCTTTACAGATGGCAAATACATTGGTGCGCTCCTAGATAGAAATGGACTTCGTCCTTCCCGTTACTCAGTAACAAAGGATGGTTACGTAGTGATGTCTTCAGAAACTGGTGTTCTTGATATTGCACCAGAAAATATTGAACGTCATGGTCGCCTTGAGCCTGGGAAAATGTTTTTAGTAAATATGGACGACGGTCGTATCATTGAAGATGACGAAATCAAAAAAGAAATCACCACCAGGCGTCCTTATAAGAAATGGCTAGATGAAAATCTTTTACCCTTAAAAGAAGTCCCATACACTGGAAACGTAACTCCAACTGAAAAAGAAGATTTTGAAACACGCATGCGAATTTTCGGATATACACAAGAGGATTTAAAAACTATTATAACTCCCATGAGTACCCTTGGAAAAGAAGCCATGGGCTCTATGGGAATCGACACACCTCTTGCAGTATTGTCATCACGTCCTCAGTTATTGTACAATTATTTCAAACAGCTTTTTGCTCAGGTAACTAATCCGCCATTAGATGGAATTCGCGAAGAAATTGTAACCGATACTAGTTTAACCATTGGAAGCGAATTTAATTTATTTGAAATTTCTCCTCAACATGCAAAAAAATTAAGTATTCAAAATCCTGTAATTTCTAATGAAGATTTAGATAAAATCAGATTTATTGAGCATAATGATTTTAAAGCATCAACCATTTCGATACTCTATGAACTTAGTGGACGTTTGAATGGTTTGGAAGAAGCTTTAGAGGATATGATTAAGGATATTAATAAAGCTCTAGCATCAGGAGCAAACATTATCATTCTTTCAGATCGTGGGGTTTCTGCTTCCATGGCACCCATCCCAATGCTTCTGGCTACAGCCCACGCACACCATGCATTAAAACGCTTAAAGAAACGTTCCAAGTTTGGAATTATTATTGAATCTGCAGAGCCACGTGAACCACATCATTTTTCACTCTTATTTGGCTATGGTGCTAGTGCCATTAATCCTTATATGATTAACGAAATTATTATTCATCAGGCAGCAGAAGGAACCATTGAGGTGACTGCAGAAGTTGGAATTCAAAATTTCAATCAAGCTATTGCAAAAGGTATTGTCAAAGTCATGAATAAAATTGGAATTTCTACACTTCACTCCTACAGAGGTGCACAAATTTTTGAAGCTCTTGGTCTTTCACAAAAATTAATTGATCGTTTCTTCGTCAATACTGCTACTCGAATTGAAGGAATTGGTCTCTATGAAATTGAAAAAGAAATTAACGCTCGTCACACAAAAGCATACATTCATGAATCCAATCTTGGCCTCCCTTTAGAAATAGGAGGTGATTACCGTTGGAGAAGAGATGGAGAAGATCACGTTGTCAATCCTTCATCTATTGCAAGCTTACAACAAGCAGTTCGTCAAAACAAACCGGAAAGTTATGCGACTTTTGCTAAAATGATTAACGATCAAAACGAAAAAATAATGACTCTTAGAGGGCTCTTTGAATTTTCCAGTTTTGATCCAATTCCAATTGATCAAGTAGAACCTTGGACGGATATTGTGAAACGTTTTAAAACAGGTGCCATGTCTTTGGGGTCGATTAGCCAAGAAGCACATGAAAATTTAGCCATTGCAATGAATCGTATTGGGGGGAAAAGTAATTCTGGAGAGGGAGGAGAAGACAAACGTCGTTTCCAACCAGATAAAGATGGGAACTGGAGAAATTCAGCTATAAAACAAGTTGCCTCTGGCCGTTTTGGAGTGTCCAGTCACTACTTAAGTTCAGCTAAAGAAATTCAAATTAAAATGGCTCAAGGAGCAAAACCAGGAGAAGGGGGTCAACTTCCAGGGCCTAAGGTTAATCCATATATTGCTTCCGTGAGAAATTCAACTCCTTACGTAGGACTTATTTCTCCACCGCCACACCACGATATTTATTCTATTGAAGATTTAGCACAGTTAATTTATGACCTTAAAAATGCCAACCGAGCGGCAAGAATAAATGTTAAATTAGTTTCAGAAGTTGGAGTGGGAACTATTGCTGCTGGGGTTGCAAAAGCAAAAGCAGATGTTATATTAATCTCTGGTTATGATGGTGGAACAGGAGCATCTCCTCTAACCTCACTAAAACACGCAGGACTTCCTTGGGAACTTGGTATCGCAGAAGCACAACAAACGCTGGTAATGAACGACCTTAGAAGTCGTATTGTATTAGAATGTGATGGTCAAATGAAAACTGGCCGTGATGTTGCAATTGCTTGTCTTTTAGGTGCTGAAGAATTTGGATTTTCTACAGCTCCTCTTATTGCCTCTGGATGTATTATGATGCGCGCTTGTCACTTAAATACTTGCCCGGTTGGAATTGCAACACAAGATCCGGAACTACGGAAAAATTTTAAAGGAAAACCTGAGCATGTTATTAATTACATGTACTTTATTGCAGAAGAGTTGCGTGGGATTATGGCAGAACTCGGATTTAGGACCATTGATGAAATGGTAGGACAATCACAAAAAATAAACATGAAAAAAGCATTGGATCATTACAAATCTCAAGGCATTGATCTTTCAAATATTTTATACAAGCCTAAAGTTCCTAGCTCAGTTAAAGAACGAAACACCAAAGAACAAAATCATGGTTTAGAGAATGTTCTGGATTTTGATATTTTAAGACAAGCTCATCCTGCACTTTACAGAAAAGAAATACAACATTTAGAGTTCAATATTAAAAATACTAATCGAACGGTTGGAGCTATTTTGAGCAATGAAATTTCAAAAATTCATGGGGCAGATGGCTTACCAAAGGATACTTTGAGTTTAAAATTTAAAGGAACTGCAGGACAAAGTTTTGGTGGTTTTGCCACCCACGGACTTTACATGAAGGTTGAAGGTACTGCCAATGATTATTTTGGAAAAGGTCTCTCGGGTGCAACTATTGTTGCACAAGTACCAGAAAAAGCAACGTTTGTTCCTCATGAAAATGTGATTGTAGGAAATGTCTGCCTCTATGGAGCAACTGCAGGTGAAGCTTACATAAACGGTATTGCGGGAGAACGATTCTGTGTTAGGAATTCAGGAGCGTCAGCAGTAGTAGAGGGAATTGGAGACCATGGTTGTGAATATATGACGGGTGGAATTGCTGTTGTTCTTGGTGATTTTGGAAGAAACTTTGCTGCTGGTATGAGTGGAGGAATTGCCTATCTATTCAATGAAAATAGTTCTTTTGATGAGAAAAAATTTAACTTAGAAATGGTAGAGTTAGAAGATCTTCAAGAAAGCGATCATAAAAAACTACAAGGGCTTCTTCAAAACCATCTTGACTACACTAAAAGTCCAAAAGCAGCCTCTATTTTATCAAACTGGCCTAAATCAAGTAAAAAATTCATTAAAGTTATGCCAACTGACTACAAACGTGCTTTGGAAATGATGGCAGATCAAGAAAGTGAAAAAATAGTATAAATCATGGGAAAAATTAAAGGTTTTATGGAATTTGACCGTCTCAATGAGTCGGTAGTTAATCCAAAGGAGCGTGTCAAAAATTATAATGAATTTACAGTAGCTCCCAAAGAAAAAGAATTACAGGAACAGGGTGCTCGTTGTATGGATTGTGGTGTTCCATTTTGTCATAGTGGTTGTCCTTTAGGAAATTTAATTCCTGATTTTAATGATGCTGTTTACCAAAACGAATGGCAACGTGCTTTAACCATTTTACATAGCACCAACAATTTCCCTGAATTTACAGGGAGACTTTGCCCTGCTCCTTGTGAAGAAGCTTGTGTATTAGGAATCGTAAGTCCACCTGTATCAATTGAATTAATCGAAAAATATATTGTAGAGAGAGGGTTTTCAGAGGGCTGGATTAAACCACAACCTCCTGAATCAAGAACAGAAAAAACAGTCGCTGTTATTGGCTCAGGACCCGCCGGACTTGCAGCAGCTCAACAATTAAATAGGGCAGGGCATTTGGTAACCGTTTTTGAACGTGATAATAAAGCCGGTGGCTTACTTCGCTACGGAATTCCAGACTTTAAAATGGAAAAAAATATTATTGATCGTCGATTAGATGTTTTAAAAGCAGAAGGTATTATTTTTAAATGCAATGTAGAAATTGGGGAAACCGTAAAAGCCGAATCTCTAGAGAATGAATTTGATGCAGTGGTACTTGCCACTGGCGCAACTATTAAGAGAGGTCTCCCTATTCCAGGCTCAGATTTAAATGGTGTGGAACAAGCGATGGAATTTCTTCCTCATAACAACAAAGCTGTAGATGGACAAATTGAGCGTAAAGCAAAATATATTGCTAAAGATCGAAATGTTATTGTCATTGGAGGTGGTGATACGGGTTCAGACTGTATTGGAACTTCAAACAGACAGGGTGCAAAAAGTGTCACTAATTTCGAACTTATGCCTAAGCCTGCTGAAGGGAGAACAGAAGAACACCCATGGCCATATTGGCCCTTCAAATTGAAAACAAGTTCTTCTCACAAAGAGGGTATCCATAGAGAATGGAGCATCTTGACTAAAGAATTTGTTGGAGACAAATCTGGTAAGCTCGTTGGATTAAAAACAGTTGAAGTTAAATGGAAAAAAATTCCAGGAGAGCGTCCTCAACTTATTGAAAAAGAAGGTTCTGAAAAAGAATGGCCTTGTGATTTAGCTCTTTTAGCGCTCGGTTTCACGGGTCCCGAAAAAACAGTACCAGAACAATTTGGTTTAGCACTAGACGAGCGAGGAAACATTAAAGGTGAAAACGATTATCAAACACAAAAACCATCCATTTTTACAGCAGGTGATTGTAGAAGAGGGCAGTCATTAATTGTCTGGGCTATTTCTGAAGGCCGAGAAGCAGCTCATCAAGTAGATACTTTTTTGATGGGAAAATCAACACTTCCACAAAAGAATATGGCTGGTGATTTAATGGCAGTATGAAAATTTCAGTTAAATGACTTTATTGAAAAAATATAAACTTGTTAATTAAATAAGCTAGTTTATATTTACCGGAAATTTGTCTTAATGCGTCATTTATTCCTTCTCTTAGGTTCTCTGTATTTAACTGCTCAGAAAACACTTCCCACCTTTGATGGAATAGTTTCAGAAAAAGAATGGGTAAATGCAGAAAAATTCAAGATCAATTATGAAATAGACCCTGGAAATAATGAACCATCAGCTCACGAAACTGAGGTTTTTATTACTTATTCCAAAACCGATTTATATGTAGGATTTATCGCTTATGCTGACATGAAAAACTTGCGTTCTTCAATACGCAATAGAGACGAAGGCTATGAAGATGATAATGTTCTGATTGGAATTGATACTTATAGAGATGGACGCTATATGATCTCACTGGGATCAAACCCTGAAGGAAATCAACTGGATTTGAAATTTTCATCCTCTGGAGATACCGACCCTTCTTACAACATCAGTTTTGAGTCAAAAGCAAGTAAGCATAAAAACAGTTACCATGTAGAATTAAAAATTCCTTTTGCAGTACTACAGTTTAATAAAGCTGATGAGATGAAATGGAATGTCCTACTTTACCGCTCAACCTATACAGATGCGAATCGTAGCCAAAATATAAATTTTCCCATTGGTTTAAACAACCCTTGTTTACCCTGTCAAACAAAATCAAACATTACATTAAAGAATATTGAATCAAAAAATAGAGTAAGTCTATTACCTTATGTTTTTGGGGGGCTCTCTGGCGTAAAAGAAAATGAAAATCTAAGCTTTGAAAAACCATTTGGAGATGTTGGTCTAAGTGGTCTTTTCGATCTAAACAATATTACCTCCTTAGAATATGCAATAAACCCTGATTTTTCTCAAGTAGAAGCTGACGTTTCGCAAATAACAGCCAATAACACCTTTGCCGTTTTCTTTGAAGAGCGTAGAGCTTATTTCAATGAAGGAAATGACATAATTGACACAAGGCTAAACACTGTTTATACAAGGTCCATAAACAAGCCTGTTTTTTCCTCAAAACTAATTACTCAAGGAGAAAAGCAACGCATCTATTGGCTAGCTGCTTATGACGAAGCCTCTCCTTATTTAATTGCAGGTGAAAATCGATCTTATTTTGGCGAAGGAGGTGCTTCATTTTCAAATGTATTTAGATACCAACGCACCTTTGATCGTGGAAGTAATATAGGCTTTCTAACGACTAACCGCTTTTTCAAAGAAGGTGGTTCAGGAAATACTATTGGAATTGATGGTATCTATCGATTTAAAAAATCATATGCTGCTTCCTTTGAATTTAACAAAAGTATTACACAAGAGCCGATAGCAAATTGGATTGATGAAAACGAACAAATTAAAGATAAAAACACCGAATTGGATGGAGAAGAAAGCCAAGGAGATGCATTCTACTTTTCCGTTCAGCGAAACACAAAAAATTGGAATTCTGAAATTGAGTACGAACAGTATTCTCCACATTATCAAACACCTATAGGATTTGTAACCCAAAATAGCATGCGTTTTTTAAGTGGTAATCATGGCTATCAACACTTTTTTAACAAAAAAAAATATGTTAAACAGTTAGGTGTATACTTTGGAAGTGAAATTAGATATAATTATGAAAACCTCCTTAAATATCAGGATATAGGTACGTCTATTGATTTACAATTAAGTGGAAATATTCAAACAGGTATTGAATATAATTTTATCATAAGTGAAGAGTTTGAAGGATTTAATGG
>CAJQQG010000070.1 GCA_905480425.1 uncultured Flavobacteriaceae bacterium
GTTTTTTTGAGCTTTTATTTTATATTCTGAAGGTCTAAAAATCGTTGCCGTTAAAAAGGCTATAAACACGGCAACAGTCCAAACTAAATCATTTGGTGAATAGACCCCGCTGATGGATATTTCGGTTTTTAAGGCCGCCGGCTCGTAAAAAAAAGTCCCTGTGGCTATAAAGGTTAATAACAATAATAATTGTAAAGTGAAAATTACAGCCACACAAAAAGCAATCAGATTTTTGGAGTTTCTATAAGAGGTTTCTCTAAAAATTAAAATAGGAGGAATAAAAAATAGTACACAATAGATGTTTATATAAGTGATAATGGTGCCCAAAAACCCTAACATAAAAAAAGTTTTTGTAGATGTGGTATTATTGATGTTTTTTGATAAAACATTTACCATAATTAGAACAATTAAAAAGACAATTACTTTATTATAGCTAAGTCCACCTTCCTGATTAAACAAAAGGATGCATAGTGGGAAAGAGAGAAGGTGAATGGAGCCAAAAGAAGCATTTAATCTCCTTGCTTGTGAAAGAGAGACTGTGACAATGGCTATGATTAAAAAAAAACATAGAACAAGTATTTTAACTAAATCTTGGAAATCGATATTTCCTGCCTTTATGCAATAAGTGTTAAAAAAACTTGCCAAGACACAGAAAAAAAAAGAGCTGATTAAAGACTGTATACTTACCCTTTTAAATATCTTTGTAAACATGTTTAGTTCGTTTTTATTATATCAATTTTTAAATATACTCATTTATGAAAGCTTTTTTTGAAGGTATCGCTTGGTTATTTGAAGAAATTCTTTTTCTTCCTTATGCTTTTTTACGTCAGCTTGAAGAAAGTAACTGGACCGTTGCAAATAGTGTTAATTGGCTTTTTTTGATTGTTGGTTTTTCAGCCTTGATCTATTGGATCGTTCAGCTTAATTTGTATGACAAGAGTGGTGAAGAGGATAAAGATCCTTCTGCACATTCTTTTTTATAAATCAAACCCGATGTCTTTTCGATAATTGATTCCTTCAAAACTTATCTTACTTAAGGTTTCGTAACAGTCTTTTAAGGCTTCTTGGTGTTTTATACCAAAAGAGGTTACGGCGAGTACTCTGCCTCCTGAAGTCTTTATTTCTCCTCCTTGCTGGATAGTTCCCGCATGAAAAATCATTTTATCCTGCTGGCCTTCTAATCCATAAATTGTTTTTCCCTTTTCATAAGTTTCTGGATATCCACCAGATGTCGCAACTATAGTTGAGGCAAAAGAAGGATCTACCTCTAAAGAAATTTCGTCTAGTTTTTCTTCATGAACCGCCTGAAAAACAGTTAACAAGTCGTTTTTAATTCTTGGGAGTACAACCTCTGTTTCTGGATCACCTAAGCGAACATTATATTCTATTACTTTGGGCTCTTCTCCAACTTTAATTAACCCAATAAATACGAACCCTTTGAAGGGCATTCCTTCTTTTTGAAGGCCTTCAATAGTAGGTTTTATGATTTGACGCTCTATTTTTTCTTTAAAGGCTTCTGTAACAAAAGGCACCGGAGAAACAGCGCCCATTCCGCCAGTATTTAATCCTGTGTCTCCCTCTCCTATTCGCTTATAATCTTTAGCCATGGGAAGTGTGAGATAGGAAGAGCCGTCCGTTAAAACAAAACAAGAAAGTTCTATTCCTGGCAGGAACTCCTCAATGACAACTTTGCTTGAGGCTTTTCCAAATTTTCGTTCTAAAAGCATTTGTCGTAATTCTTTTTTAGCTTCTTCTAAATCATCAATAATTAAAACTCCTTTACCTGCGGCAAGACCATCTGCCTTAAGAACATATGGGGGATTGCTTTGTGTTAAAAAGGCTTCTCCTTCCTGTAACTTTTCTGCAGTAAATTCATCGTATGCTGCTGTAGGAATATTATGCCTTGACATAAATGTTTTTGCAAATGCCTTGCTGCCCTCAAGTGTTGCAGCTTTTTTTTGTGGACCAATTACCCCAACTTTTGCCAGGGCGGTATCGTTTAGAAAGAAATCATGAATACCATTAACTAAGGGTTCCTCTGGTCCTACAATTACAAGCTTAATCTCGTTCGCTATAACTACTTTTTTAATTCCCTCAAAGTCATTAACCCCAACTGGAAGGTTAGTGGCGCATTTTGCTGTGCCTGCGTTTCCTGGAGCAGCAAAAAGCTGCCCGCACCTTGGACTTTGTTTTAATTTCCAACAAAGAGTGTGTTCACGACCCCCTGCTCCAATGACCAATACATTCATTTATTTTTGTTTTTACAAAGATAATCAGTATCGCTGAATCTAAGTTATTCTACTCTTTTTAATCTATAAAAAAGGATGACATCTGTTCTCTAATAATCTTTACAAATGGATGGTGCGCTTCATTTGGTTTTGGTCTTTTGTTTTTCCAAGAAACTAATTCAGAAGAATTTATGATTGGAAAAAAAGCTTCCATTCCTTCTAAACGACTTTTTTGGTTTGGATGGTCTAGCCCGTCTGACAAAAAAAGCACAGGGGTATTAAAGGCAACTGCAGGGAGCGCTGAATGGATTCGAGATGTAATGACTAGTTGTGCACTTGCAATTAACTTTAGTTGGTTTTCTGCAGCAATAATTCTAATGTTTTCTGATTTCTTATTTCGATCAATTAGTTGTGAGTGCCACGTAACCTTTTCATCAGAATCTGCCAGAAAACCATGGAGCTTTCTCATCGCTATTTTATATTGGAAATACTTAAAGGGAAGTTTCAGTGCCTGTTTCAAAAAATTAAAAAAGTTGTTTGATTGGATCAAACTAAATGTTTTCGCTTCAGGCAATAAACGCTCCATAGGGCTTATCACAAGAATGCCCTTTCGTTTTGTTTGAGGGGTTATAAAAAATTTTCTTTTAAGTCCAAGGGTTAAACAGGCTGAAAAATATGTTTTTATACCTCTTTTTTCAAGTGTCTTTTGAGTATGTATGTCTCTACAGCCTATGGGTTCGTGCGCTTTTAAATATTTAATTCCCCGAGGGGTTAACATCTCCTTTTGCGCTGACGGATTAAGATGAAAAGAAAGGAAAAGAGGAATGATTTTATTTGAAGGAGGCCAGTTCAATGGAGCTTCCATAAACCAGCCATTCATAACAAGTTTTACTGAAGGGCCACTATAGGTGTTAAGGCGATCGCGATCTAGGCCTAAAATGTTGTCTGATGGAATACATTGTTTGGCCGCAATACTTTGGATATAATCACCCAGATTATTAGAGTCTGGATAGGCTAAAATTGCAGACTTAATTACTGTCATTTTGAGCTTGTTTTGAGCAAACTAAGAAAAGCTTTTTCACGGCGTTCTAATGGATATTCTTTTTTGATTTGCTTTCTGGCATTAGCGCCGTCATACTTCTTTTTACTAGTTAAAAATTTTATTGCTGTGGGGATTGCATCTTTTGCTTGGAAAACAAGTCCTGTTGTTCCTATGGCGTCTGGAATGCCAAAAACAGCCTTTCCTAAGGGAATGCATTCACAAAGCATAGCCTCACACAATACATTTGGGAGACCCTCTACCTTAGAGCCTTGAAAATAAAAATGGTGTTTGCCGTAAAGCATTTTTAATTCATTTCTCGTTTGGGGCCCTAATAATTGAACGTTTAATGGAAATTTAATTTTTAATTCATTTCTCGATTGAATCCCGGCTATTGTGAAATGAAAATCAGGCAGTGATCGGGCCAAATCAATAAACAAGGGAATGCCTTTTCTTTCAAGGGTTCGTGAGTCTGAAATATTAGCAACAGTAATCACGCTTTTTGGTTTTTTGTCACTTTCTAATCTCCAAAAAGAATTATCATATGCCGTTGGAACCTCATAAATTGGTGTTGTTAGCTCTGGCATAAACGTTCTTATTCCAGAGCGTGTTGCCGAATCCTCTTTTGCTTTTGGACATCCGTCTCTTAGGGTACTGTGGACAACCCAAATCTGATCACATCTTTTATAGTTTAATCTTGCCAAGGATTGACGTAGA
>CAJQQG010000071.1 GCA_905480425.1 uncultured Flavobacteriaceae bacterium
TAAAGACAATACCGGGCTAATGGTTGTTGATCAAAAATTGTATTATGGTGATTCAGAGGTATTAAAAAAACTACAATATTATCCCCTTGCATTACTACTGATCATTTTTCTGTTTGGAACCGTATTATATTTTGTCTTCAAGACTATTAAAATAGCAGAACAAAATAAACTTTGGGCTGGTATGGCAAAAGAAACAGCACATCAAATCGGAACCCCTTTAACGTCAATGATGGGGTGGATTACTTTACTGAAAGAGAAAGAAAAAAAATCAATCCCATTACTAGAAATAGAAAAAGATATTGACCGCTTAAAAGTGATAACCGATCGCTTTTCAAAAGTGGGTTCTACTCCCGAACTAAATTTATGGGATATTATTTCAACCGTTACTCAAACCGTTAGTTACCTTCAGAAAAGAAGTTCAGAACATGTTATTTTTGAGCTTCAACTTCCTGGAAAAGCAATTATTATTTCACATAATACACAATTGATTAGTTGGACACTAGAAAATCTTATAAAAAATGGAATTGACGCCATGAAGGGTAAAGGTACTTTGAAACTTAGAGTAAATGAATTAAAAAATCATGTTGAAATATTAATTTCAGATACTGGTTTAGGTATGAAAAAAGAAATTGCTTCTAAAATTTTTTCTCCTGGTTTTACCACTAAATCTAGAGGATGGGGGCTTGGATTATCTTTAGCAAAAAGAATTGTTGTGGATTTTCACCAAGGTAAACTTGGTGTGCTAAAAACTACTCTTGGTAAAGGGACTCAATTCCAGATTTTATTAAATAAAAAAAATCTTACTTAAATTTGATCGTCAAAAAAAACAGCAATTGCTTTTGCTGTAATTTCCATTTCTTGCTGGGAAATTTTAGCTTTATTCTGAAAACTAATATCCTCAATAGTATGAAGAGGAATTAAATGAACGTGAGCATGAGGAACTTCAAGGCCAATAACTGACATCCCAATACGCTCACATGGTATTGCAATGCGAATTGCTAAAGCTACTTTTCTCGAAAAAGTCATTAATTGATTAAATGTCGCCTCATCAAGATCAAAAAATTTATCTCTCGCTACTTTTGGAACACACAAAACATGGCCTTTAGTATTTGGATTAATATCTAAAAAAGCAAAACAATTAGAGTCTTCGGCAACTTTATAGCTTGGTATTTCACCTGCTATAATTTTAGAGAAAAGAGTTTCCATTAAGAACGTGAAATTGAAATAATTTCTAGAGAAATACTCCCGTTAGGGATTATAATTTCAGCAAACTCTCCTACTTTTTTTCCAAGTAGACCCATACCAATTGGAGAATTGACAGAAATTTTTCCTGTTTTTAAATCAGCTTCACTTTGCGCCACTAAGGTATAAGTCATTAAGGCTCCGTTTGATCTATTTTTTAACTCAACGATTGAATGTATTAATACTTTTGAAGTATCTAATTCCGATTCATTTATGATACGCGCATTTGATAAAATATTTTCCATTTTAGCAATATGCATTTCTAACATTCCTTGAGCTTCTTTGGCTGCATCATACTCCGCATTTTCACTCAAATCACCTTTATCTCTTGCCTCTGCAATAGCGTGTGAAGCTTTTGGACGCTCAATGTCTTTAAGTTGATTTAATTCTGCGCGTAGTTTTTTTAAGCCTTCTTCTGTGTAATAAGATACTTTACTCATGTTTTCTACGTTTTCTATATAAACAAAAAATCCTCCCAAGGGTGGATTTACAACAAATATACACAATTGAGACACTTGATTAAAACAATTTGGAACTTGAGATTAGGAGTTATTGTATGTGTCCTTTTTTGTCTAGGTTGTACTAAATCTCAAATTCAACGAAATCCTTACTTAGTAAACATTCGTTTTCAAAGAGAACTTAACCTAAGTCTTCCACTATATAATAAGTTAACTTTTGTTGGAGGAAGCCTTTTAATTGATGACATAGGAATTAATGGGGTATTGATATTTAATTTAAATGGATCATCTTTTTTAGCATGGGAAGCAACTTGTCCAAATCATATTCCAGAAAGCTGTTCTAAGCTTTCCATTGAGGGTGTTTTGGCAAACTGTAGCTGTGAGGAATTTCAGTATAGTTTGGCTACGGGACAGCTTTTAAACCCTTCTGAAGATTTAAATCCGCCCCAGGGACTTTTATTTTATCAAGTTCAAAATTATAATGGTATTTTAAGGGTTACTAATTAACAGAAAATGAATTTCATCTCTTATAAGATATTCGTCATTTTTAAAAAAAAATCTTTTTGGCTTTTTGGTTTCTCACTTCTTACCTGGATTACTTCTGCTCAACTTTTAGAAATAGATTATAGTTTAGAAAAAAAAGAGGAAAGTAGTTTTAGAGTTCACGTTATTCGATATGGAATTGTTGGGGTTAGTAACTTACAACATATAGATTTTAGTGTTGAGGCATTAAAACTAAGATTTGATAGTAAAAAAGGGAGTCATTTTTCTTTTTCAGTTTATGGGACCCAAACATTATGGCGAGGCAATAAAATTGATGGTTTAAATACTTTTGATTTTGTAATGAACCCAATGGGGGGAACTATAAACGGGAACTTTTTCTCCAGTATTTCTATTGATAGAAATGATACTACTATTTCTAAGATAGGACTGTCTCTAGGTAAAAAATGGGTAGAGGGTCAGCCACTTCCAAACTTTGAAAATACTCGTTTTTTTGATAACTATGGTCGTTTAGGGATTATACATCAACGCCTTTTAGCTGAAGACCCACTACAAAACACTAGCCTTTACTTTTGGGGATTTCCCAATCTTATTGTACATCATTCCTCTGACTCAAGCCGGCAATCTTTTTTTGACGGACAAATTCCTGCAATTGCCTATGGATACGGAATGGAGTTTGGTATCGATTATAATACTCAACTCAAATTGATTTTTCTAGGTCAGCAAATTGTTAATGCAAGCCAAGAGAGTATTTATGGCCGTTTTGTAGCACGCCTCACCCTAGCTTATAAGTTTTAAAAGGTAAGTTTTAATCCCGTTAGAAAATGAATGCCTGCTTGAGGATAATATCCAGCTCCTTCAATAGTTTTAACCTGCCCTGATAAAGACCAGGTATCATCGTAAGTAAAAAAATAACCATTTGATTCATATTTTAGGTTAAAAATATTATTTACGGTCGTTGACCATTGAATTTCTTTGACCCACCTTTTGGGTTGCCAGGTGATAACAGCGTTTAAATCAGAGACAAAATAGGCTGCCAAAGTGGAGTTTTCTGCATCTATGTTTCCCATATACTGCTTTCCAACATATTTTGATAATAACCCTATTTGAAAGCGACTAGAGGGTGCAAAAATGAGCGCATTTCCTAACACAACATTGGGAGAAAATGCCAATTGAGTTTCACCTAAATTTTGAAGTATTCCATCTCTTTTAAAATAAAAATCTAAATTTTTATTACTACTAAACGCCAGGTTTGGTTTCCATAACCATTGATCTGCTAGTTGAATTGAAGCGTCAACTTCAGCCCCTAATCTTCGGCTTTCTCCTACATTTTGACGAATCGGTGCCCCTACTTCATCAATAGCACCTGTCAACACTAACTGATCCTGATATTCCATCCAATATAGATTGGCTTGGACTTGTATTTTTTCTTTTTTAATTCGCCACCCCAACTCAAAATCATTTAATTTTTCAGGTTTAGGTGCTCCATTTTCATAATCTGTCCGGTTAGGTTCTCTTTGTGCTTTTGCATAAGAAAAATAAATGCTTTGACCTTCTGATGGCTTAAAGGTAAGTCCGGCTTTTGGATTGAAAAATATTAATTGATCGTCCACACTAAGTTTAGATGGTCCTGCTATGATTCCCTCAATTGAATAATTAACTCCACGCACTTGTAAGTCTATAAAACCTATGATTTTATCACTTATTTTTTGCGTTGCTTTTGCAAAAAAACTTCCTTCCGTTTTTATTCCTTGATTTTCATAAAAACGATGTTTTGGAAGAGCATTACTAATATTTTGACCCCATAATAACGTCCCAAAGTGATCACCAACATAACGACTGTATAAACCTCCAAAATTAAAAGTTGATACAGCAGTTTGATGGTTAAGACCAAGGGTCATCACATAGTAATCATTGTCTAGCCATTTTTGACTAATATTTTCAGTTTCATCTATGATTATGTTTCCAAGAGTATAGGGCTCAAGTTGTAAATAAGAGTAAGAGGTATCTCCTCCCATATTTATATCATTGAACTCTTCATAAAAACCACTCCCATGAGTATAATTCAAGCCCACTGAAAAATTCCACTCTGAATTAATTTTTTCATTCCAATGAAACTGGTAATGATTTTGAGTGTAATCGTCTACCTGGTTTGAGTAAAAGCCTGATAGATTTCCGGTTTCGTCATACATTTCACCTGCGGGATTGTAGGTTCTATTGTTTGCCAAGACCTCTTTATCGATTCCATACCAAGATTGATAAGTAATCTCGTGTCCTCCAAAGATGAGAGCCTTTATTAATGTATTGTCATCTTGAAAAGCTGTTTGAAAGAAATAGGAATCTAAATCTGATGCTGCTCTATCGATATAACCATTCGAATTAATTTGAGATAAACGTCCAGAAAATGAAAAATTATCATTGAGCATACCCGTTGAAAACTGAAATGTATTTTTTAATGTTTTAAAGCTACCTAAGCTAGTTGCGATAGAGGAAAATGCATCTAAATCTAGATTTAATGTTTCTACGTTTAAACTTGCTCCAAATGCCGAAGATCCATTGGTGGAAGTTCCGACTCCTCTTTGTAATTGAATTTGTGATACAGAAGAGGCAAAATCAGGTAGATTTACCCAAAAAGTGCCTTGTGACTCTGCGTCATTATATGGAATTCCATTAAGGGTTACATTTACTCGTGTTGCATCGCTCCCCCGAACCCTTATACCAGTATATCCTATTCCAGCTCCTGCATCACTAGTTGTGACTACACCAGGTAAATAGTTTAATAAAATAGGAATGTCTTGTCCTAAATTTCTTAAGGATATCTCCTCTTTTGAGACATTTGTAAAGGTAATAGGGGTATCATTTGTTGCCTTTATTCCAATCAATTGGACTTCTTTCAAAGTTATAGTAGGAAGAGAATCCTTAGCGTCAATCTTATTTTGTATTTGTGCATGAAGCCCAAAAGCGCTTAAAAATATTAAAAAGTAAAAGAGTACTATTTTCATTCGAATATATTTTATTCAAATAAAAGGGGTAATTATTCTTGTTAAAAAAATTACGGTAGTTTGTATTCCCTTGGCAGCATTACCTGCCCAGGTTCATTGGGTATGATCTCAGCCTTACGACACCCCTTTGAGATTTAAAGCAAAGGTATTCCAAAAACTGATTTATAAAAATAAATCTGAAACTATTTTTACAAAATTAAATGTAGCTTAAGGGAGCTCAATAAAAAGAGTGTTCCATTATGCCATTTCGCCATTCCATAGACCAGGCCATTCTAATACTTTTATTTTTAAATTCCCCCTTTTTTAGATATCCTTACTTGTGCTGAACCAACTCAGAGGAACGAACCTCAAAAATTATATTTTTTTAGTCTTCCTTGAACATCATACTATCCTTTGGTTTTTTAAAGAATTTATATCCTTAATAGCGGATTTTAATCTATTTTCATGGGATCCAATTAAGTAGGAATAAGACACGTTTTTTTGTTTCAAAAGATTTTCAAAATGACGAAACATAAGGTCTCTTTCTTCTGGTCTATCACGAAGGTCATCGTTTTTCCAGGGTACGTCGATTCCTGTCAAAAAATAATGATCGTATTCAAAGGTATCGGAAAGTTGTTTTAAATGAATATCACAATATCCATCAAAATGTGTTTCAGACCATGCTTGGGTGACTAGAACATTAGTATCGCAAAAAAGAATCTTATTAGCCTTATCAAGTGCCTTGTTTTCTGAAATCATTTGTCCTTCTGCAATCACTAGTAAATCTTTTAGGGTGCAAATTGACTTGTCTTTGTCCCATTTTTTTTGAAGGTAATCTCTTGCAAACTCTGGAACCCAAGTGGTCTTATAAAATTCTGCAAGGGCTTTTGCCATAGTTGTTTTACCCGTTGACTCAGGACCAAATAAGACGACCCTTAGGCAGTTGCTTTTTTGTTGTTCAATATTTTTTTCCATTGGATGTATCCAAAGATAGCAATAACTGTAAAGATAAGGTACTGGAGACTCGTAAGGCCTAGTCCTTTGGCCATATAAAGGGGAATTGAAATAAGGTTCCCAGTAATCCAAAAAAACCAGTGTTCAATTTTCTTTCTGGCCATCAGCCACATCGCTATAAAGAATATTGCGGTAGTAAAGGTGTCAATTGGAGCTGACCAATCCTTCCATTTGTCAAAAAGGATATAAATACCTGAAACAAAAAAAATGATACCCATAAAAAAAATAAACCACCATCGCTTTTCATAGGTATTCATTCTTGATATTGGATTTACAAGGGTTGTTTCTTTTTTAAGTGTCCAAAAATACCAACCGTAGATACTCATTATGAAATAATATGCATTAATCATAAGGTCGCCAACTAATCCAGCTTGAAATAATAAAAACACATAAATTCCAGTAGAAATCATTCCCGTTGGATATACCGCTATCTTATTTTGTTTGGCATACCAAACACTCAAAATTCCTAAAATTACTGCACCTGTTTCTAATAAAATATTGATTAAAGGATATGAGGTGTAGGGGTCGATTAAAAATTCGAAAATCTGGTTCATACTTCTGATATTTTTGGAGAAGCTAGTGTCAAGCAATAATCTTTAAAATATCTGAAGTTTAATGAATACAGCCAATCTTTATCCTGATGTAAAACGTGCCCTACTCCGCTGGCTGCTCTCGGTTGGAAAGGTTCAACTAAAAGCTGCGTATTAAAATGAATCCCTGGAGTTCTGAAAGCTTTATAAATTGCTTCTTTAGCTGTCCAGATTTGACTGAGAAATTCAATGTTATCCGTTTTAGAGTGATCTTTTAATTCTTCCATATGTAAAAATCGAACTGCAATTTTTTTAATTTTTTCTTGATAATACTCTAAATCTATCCCAACTGGAAAAATAGAAATTGCTATTGCTGCCATGTTTTTAGTATGGGTAATTGAAAGGTATCTCCCATCAGTTAAATACGGGACTCCCTGCTTATCATATTGGTGTGTTTCAGGAGCTATGCCACATCTCTTAAGCAGCTGGCGTGTGGCTAAATATCCTTTTCTATGTACTTCGCTTTTTCTTGATGAAAGGCGCTCTAATGCTTCTTTTGATAAGGACAAGCCAGAACTCAAAAAAATCTCCTCTTCAGTAATTTGCCATATACAAATTTGAATGTCGTTTGCAATTATCTCACTGTAACTTAATGGCATTTGATAATACTTAGAAAGGTTGTATTTTTGCTGTCTAAAATACAAATATACAGTTATGGAAACAAAATCAACTCAACCCTTATCTTATAAAGTAAAAGACATTTCCCTTGCAGAATGGGGTAGAAAAGAAATTTTGTTAGCCGAAAAAGAGATGCCAGGATTAATGGCGTTGCGCAACGAGTACGGGCCATCACAACCATTAAAAGGTGCTCGAATTGCAGGTTGTCTGCACATGACTATTCAAACAGCTGTCCTTATTGAAACTCTAGTGGCTTTAGGTGCAGAAGTTACTTGGAGTTCTTGTAATATTTTTTCTACTCAGGACCATGCAGCAGCGGCAATTGCAGCGGCAGGGATTCCTGTTTATGCTTGGAAGGGAATGAATGAAGAAGAATTTGAATGGTGTATTGAGCAAACCTTACACTTTGGTGAAGATAAAAAGCCTCTTAACATGATATTAGATGATGGTGGAGATTTAACTAATATGGTTTTAGATCAATATCCTGAAATGGTTGAAGAAATCAAAGGGCTTTCGGAAGAAACCACCACTGGAGTTCACCGTTTGTATGAACGTGTTAAAAATGGAACACTACCCATGCCAGCAATCAATGTAAATGACTCGGTAACAAAGTCAAAATTTGATAATAAATACGGTTGTAAAGAGAGTGCTGTTGATGCTGTTAGAAGAGCAACAGACGTTATGCTTGCCGGAAAACGTGTAGTGGTTTGCGGCTATGGTGATGTTGGTAAAGGAACTGCTGCATCTTTTAAGGGGGCAGGAGCTATTGTTACAGTAACTGAAATTGATCCAATTTGTGCGCTTCAAGCGGCAATGGATGGCTTCGAGGTTAAAAAACTTT
>CAJQQG010000072.1 GCA_905480425.1 uncultured Flavobacteriaceae bacterium
AGGGTGGAAGAGCGGTCTCGAACCGCCGACCTCCTGAACCACAATCAGGCGCTCTAACCAACTGAGCTACAACCACCATTTTCAAATGCGAATTTAATCGTTTTTAGCGACTAAACTATAATTGCTAATAAAGAAATTTTATCTTTTTTTCAAATATCGTTATAACAAGAAATTCCTGCTGTTTTCCTAACAGAATCAATGATTTTCATCAATTCTAAACTATTTTGATGAGACCATTTAGAAGATTCTATAACACCTTCTCTAAGGCATTGACTGGCTTCTATTATTTCATATGAATAACCAAGGCCCAAAAATTTAAAAGATTTAGGTGTTTTCACTTTAGACTGCACCAAATTTAAAGTTGGTGATTCATGCCACCTATCATCTATATAAATTTCACCGTTTTCACCCGCTATAGTTGCACGCATGTCTTCATTGTGTGTGAAACTAGAATAGAGTATGGCATGTGCATGATCGTAGGTTAATATAATAGCTAACTGCTTATCTACTCCTTTTGAGGTTAGATGTGCAGATGCTTTTATGTTTTTTGGCATTCCAAGTAAATAATAGGCTAAAAATATTGGATAAATACCTATGTCTAGTAATGTTCCCCCTCCTTTAATTGGGTTAAATAAGCGTGAATCTTCATCTTTATGTAATCCATTGAAACTAAAGGTTGCATTTATATAATGGATAGAACCTAAAGATCCTTCATCTATCCATGTTTTTGCTTGACAAAAAGCAGGATTAAATCGAGTCCAAAGAGCCTCCATTAAAAAGATTTTTTTTTCTTTAGAAACAGCAATCATTTCTTCAACTTGAATAACATTCATAGCCAGAGGCTTCTCACACAAAACAGCTTTTCCATTAAGGAGAGATTCAATGCTTAAAGGGGCATGCTGTGGATGTAGGGAGGCGATATAAATGATGTCTACAGCAGTATCTTCAAATAATTCATTATAGCTTCCATAAAACTTATCTGCACCATAACATGAAGCAAATGACTTTGCACGCTCTAGATTTGTGGAAGCAACAGCTACAAGTTTTGTGTCTTCTACCAAAAGCAAATCAGAAGCAAACTTATTTGCAATTTTACCTAACCCTAAAATTCCCCATCTAATTACTTGCATTGATATTTGACATATTAACGTATTAGATCATTAACAGCACCAATAGAAAGCGGCTGTTTTGAAGTAAAGCCCTCCCCTGCTTTTGTTCCAATTAGGCGTCCAAAGTTTTTTGCGCGATAAGAGACACTTTCTAAAAAATTTAAACTACTAATAGGTGTCGATTTATCCTTTGAATTTTCATCATGAAACTGACTTGAAAAAGCAGTTACAGCTTTTATTTTTTTATTTAAAAAACCTGAAATATCTATAATTATGTTTGGTTCAATATCATTCCATTGAATATATTCTAAAACAATTTTGGGCCGCCATTCCTTTTGAAATTCACCAATTTTATCTTGAGTTTTAATTTTTGATAAACCACTTAAAAAACAGGCATCGTTAATTAACTTATTCCCTTTTCCGTGATCAATATGACGATCACGAAAAGCATTACAAAAAATGATCTCTGGTTGGTAGGCTCTTATTTTTTTAATCACCTCTAATTGATGTACCTCATTATTTTGAAAAAAGCCATCTCGAAACTTTAAATTATCTCTAAAGGAAACTCCTAAGATTTGAGCGGCATCAGCTGCTTCTTCTTTTCGCAGTATAGCACTACCCCTAGTTCCTAATTCTCCTTCAGTTAAATCAATAATTCCTACTGATTTTCCTTGAGAAATTGAAAGGGCTATACTTCCGCCACAACCAAGTTCAACATCATCAGGATGCGCACCAAAAGCTAGAATATCAATTTTCATTTTCGTGACATTTTAAGGGCATTTAATAAATCTGATTTAACATCTGAAAAAGCTTCAATACCTGATGAAAAACGTATCATTTGACTTGTGATTCCTTGATTTATGCGTTCTGCTTCTGTTAATAATGCATGAGAAGTTAGACGGGGACTCAAAGCTGTGCTTTCAACTCCAGCAAGACTCATAACAGGTTTCACTAATTTTAAATTTAATAAAAACTTTTTGCAATCAATAGGTATAGCCAGATTAAAAGAAAGCATTCCTCCAAAACCATGCATTTGCCTTTTTGCTAGCGCATGATCAGGATGTGATGCTAGACCAGGATAATATACTTTTGTTACCCATTCTTCTGCATCCAAAAACTCTGCTAACTTTTGGGCATTCTTATTTTGTTCTTTAACACGAATAAAAAGTGTCTTAACGCTTCGCTCCAGTAACCAAACAGTATGATCACTTAAACTCCCACCAAAGTTTTTAGCTGATTTAAAGACAAGTTCCATGCATTTATTAGATCCTAAGATAACACCTGCAGTAATATCACTATGACCTCCTAAATATTTTGTTGCACTATGAATTACTGTATCGATTCCAAAGTTAATTGGATTTTGATTTACTGGACTAGCAAATGTATTGTCAATCATAGTCCAAAGTTTAGCTTTTTTAGCTAAGTTACTTATCGCTTTTAAATCAATTATCTTAAGTGTTGGATTACTAGGCGTTTCGATGAAAATTCCTTTTGTGTTTTTTTTGATTTCTATTTTAAAATTATCAGAAGTTAATCCTTTTGTAAAACTAAATTCAATCCCATACTTGGGAAACTCTTGTTTTATGAAATTACGTGTACCTCCATATAAATCATCTTGAAAAACAACATGATCACCTGCTTCAAGATGAGAAAATAATGCATTACTAACAGCTGACATTCCAGACCCAAAAATCATACCTGCTTCTGCTCCTTCTAAAGCAGCAATTTTTTTTGCTAAACCAATCTGATTTGGAGTGTTAAAATAACGCGGGTATTGATTTATATCTTGATCAATAAATCCATAAGAAGTAGAGGGATAAATTGGGGAAATAGCTCCTCCATACTGGGTATCATTTAATTCGCCTGCATGAACACAAAGAGTTCTAAAATCAGCTTTATCTTTCATTTAATTTTCAATCCAAGATATTACACTGGGATCGTCAGGTTGTGTACGTGGAGAAATTACTTTGGCTAACTCTCCATTGGTATTAATAAGGTATTTCTGAAAATTCCAAGAAACACTTGAATTAAGAATACCATTTTTAATTTTTTGAGTTAAAAAAGCATAAAGTGGGTGCATACTTGAGCCTTTAACGGAAATTTTACTCATCATGGGAAAAGTTACACCATAATTTTTTTCGCAAAAAACCGCAATTTCTTCATCAGTTCCAGGCTCTTGGAAAAGAAAATTATTGGCAGGGAAACCTACAATAATAAAATTATCATTCTGATATTTTTCATATAAAGCTTGTAACTTTTTGTATTGTGGTGTAAGTCCACATTTTGAGGCCGTATTTACAACCATTATTTTTTTTCCTTTTAAATCATTAAAATCGAATTCTTCACCTTCAAGGTTTTCAACTTTAAATTGATAAATTGAAGTGTCTTGTTCGTTTTGACTTTTAACAGATAATGTTGCAATCATAAAAATTAGTAATGTTATGTTTATTGATTTCATTTATATTATTTATTCAAATGTCGCTGATTTCAACTAAAGAAAAAAATTAGTTCTTATTTTAAACAATCTCAGCAGATAAGCCTGCTTCTAAAAGAGCGGAACATCGAGGGGTTAAAAATTTCAAAGTACCTGACTTTACTCCACATTTTCCAGAAAAATGAACTAAATAAGCACACTGTTCTGCCTGAAGAGATGTATGCTCACAAATATTAATTAAACATTCAATAACATGATCAAAAGTATTAACCTCATCATTATATAAAATAATTTCGTGCTCTCTTTCTGCCAAGGTGCTTACCTCAGTGATTTCTTGTGGATTTATTTCTGGACTTTCTTTGTTCATTTAATGAATTTCAATGCCCTCCAGGAGTCTTTTTGTTTTTTATTTACTAAAGATAATCCTTCATTTTGACAACTTTCATTTAAGTTAGACACATCAGCTTCAAAAAATCCTGAAAGAAATAGAAAACCCTTAGGTTTCAATGCAGTATAGTAGGATGGTATTTGATCTAAAAGTATATTTCGATTAATGTTAGCAAATATAATATCATACGTTGATTCGGGTACCGAAATCAACTCTGCTAAAGAAACAGAAACATTATTGCAATTATTCGTCTGGATATTTTCTGCTGTATTTTCAATACACCAAGGGTCATTATCAATAGCATCTGTTCTTTTCGCACCTTTTAAAGAAGCTAAAATTGCCAATACTCCTGTTCCACAACCCATGTCTAGAACTCGTTTCCCTATAAAATCTTCATCTAAGGCAAAAGAAAGCATCATAAAAGTTGTTTGATGATGGCCCGTACCAAAACTCATTTTCGGATTAATAACTAATTCAAACTTTTTGTCTTGTTTATCGTGAAAATCAGCCCTAACTACACAATCATTACCGATTAATATAGGATGAAACTCTGACTCCCATTTCGAATTCCAATTAACGGGTTCAATTATTTTTTTTTCAAAGGTTATGGTAACTTCATCATGATTTAAAAGATCAATAGTATCTAAAAAAGTGTCATAATATAGGTCTTCTGGAACATAGGCTTTTAAGAGGCCTTCACTGTTTTCAAAACTTTCAAAAGGAAGTGATTGCAGTTCTGCCAATAAAATCTCTTCCCAAGGATCACTGGGCAGAACTGAAAAACTATACTCTATATAATTCTTAGGCATTTAAAATGCATTAACAATCGCCATAAAATCTTCAGCATTCAAAGAAGCACCTCCAATTAAACCACCATCTACATCTTCCATAGAAAATATTTCTTTTGCATTACTTGGCTTTACGCTTCCACCATAAAGAATAGCAATCTCATTTGCCAAAGAAAGTGAATAACGTTCTACAATAAGACTTCTAATAAAGGCATGCATTTCTTGTGCTTGAGCAGGACTAGCTGTTTCTCCTGTTCCAATAGCCCAAACTGGTTCATACGCTAAAATAATATGCTCCCAAGCAGCTTCAGGAAGTGCAAATAAAGCTTCTGATAATTGATCTTTAACTACCTCAAAATGTCTATCTGTTTTTCGTTCTTCAAGCTGTTCACCAAAACAAAATATAATCTCCATTCCTTCAGCAATAGCGGTCTTTACTTTTTCTGACAAGGAACTATTATTTTCATGGTACAAGGAACGACGTTCTGAATGTCCTAAAACGACAGTAGTTACCCCTACCCCTTTTAACATTGCTGCTGAAACTTCACCTGTATATGCTCCAGAGGCTGCAGCATTCATATTTTGAGCAACAACCTTAATTGAATCATTTTTTAAGAGATCAATGCTTTGTGAAAGTTGTGTAAAAGATGGTGCTACCATAACACGAACATCTTTAGGTTTAGAGTGAACGGCTAATGCATTTAATAATATTTCTGTTTCTCTGTGGTCATTGTTCATCTTCCAATTACCAGCTACTATTTGATCTCTCATGTTTAGATTGTTTTAATTCTTGGGTCCAGATATGCGTATATAAAATCGACCACAATATTAATGATAATAAAGAGAAGAGCAATAACTAAAACTGCACCCATTACTACAGGAATATCTAATTGATTGAGAGCTTCCACAATTTCTTTCCCCAAGCCCTTCCATCCAAAAATGTATTCAACAAAAATTGCGCCTGACAAAAGTGAAGCAAACCACCCTGAAACAGCAGTTATAACTGGATTTAAAGAATTTTTTAATCCGTGGTTAAATATTACTTTATATTTTGATAAGCCTTTAGAATAAGCTGTACGTATATAATCTTGGGAAAGTACTTCTAATAAATTACTCCGCATTAATTGGATAATTACAGCCAATGGTCTAATCCCTAATACAAAAGAGGGTAATATTAAATTTTTCCATACTATTGAATATGATTCTCCAAAATCATCTAATTCATATAGACTACCGGTCATATTTAGTTTTGTGTAATCATGTAAAACATATCCAAAAAACCATGAAAATAAAATTGCACTAAAAAATGATGGAACACTCATACCCAGAGTACTTATTAATTGTAAAAAACGATCAATCCATGTATCTTTATTTAAAGTGGCTACTATCCCAAGAAAAATACCTAAAACAATTGCAATAATCATAGAGGATAAGGCTAAAATTGCAGTATTAGGAAGCGTTTCTTTTAATATTTTAGTAATAGGTTTACCTCTATTTTGATAAGAAGTTCTCAAATAAGGAGCTTTAATAACCCAAACCTTATAAGCATTTGAAAAAAGTTTCCAGCCTCCATAGACACTTGGATCATAATAGGAAAAATCTTCTGCATTTTTTGAATGCACTGAAAAAGGTGATAAATCGTTTAGGTAAAAAAAATACTGCTGCGACAAGGGAAGATTAAAGCCAAATTTAGCCTTTATAATTTCAAGTTGAGCACTGTCTTCGTTTTGATCTAACATCATTTGTGCAGGATCGCCTGGTAAAACAGTGAATAAAAAAAATACCAAACTGGCAACTCCAAAAAGAGTCAGAAAGACAGTTCCTATTTTATTGGCGATATAAAACATTTTTACTGATGAGCATTTAAATGAATAAGTGCAAAAATGGAATAATTTACCATATCGTGGTAGTTTGCATCTATCCCCTCACTCACAGTTGTTTTGCCTTGGTTTTCTTCAATTTGTTTTACACGAAGTAATTTTTGAAGAATTAAATCTGTTAATGAACTAACGCGCATGTCACGCCATGCTTCGCCATAATCATGATTTTTATTGAGCATTAATTCAAAAATTATTTTTTGATGTTTGTCATAAAGCTCCAGAGCATCAATATCATTTAGATCAGGCTGCTCTGAAACACCTAATTCAATTTGGATGAGTGCCATTAAACTATAGTTTACTATACCTATGAATTCAGATTCTTGACCTTCCTCGATTTTTTGTTCAGAATTTATTTGCAAACTTCTAGTGCGCTGTGCTTTAATAAAAATCTGATCTGTAAGAGAAGGAAGCCTTAAAATTCGCCAGGCTGCACCGTAATCTTTCATTTTTTTTTCAAATAAATCTCTACAACGGCTAACAATTTTATAATACTCTTTACTGGTAGGCTCCATTTAATTATTAATTTGCACTAAATTTCGAATATATTTAGTTACATCTCTCCTTTCAAAGCAAAAAGTTATTAAAAATAATATCATACCTCTTTCTATAAATTGTAAGGGATCACTTATTGATTTAAGCGAACCTAAGGTTATGGGCATATTAAATCTAAGCAACGATTCTTTTTACGATGGCGGAAAATACAATACCATTAAGAGTGCTCTTGAGCAGGCAGAAAAAATGGTTAGAGAAGGAGCTACATTTATTGATCTTGGTGCTGCAAGTAGTAAACCTGGAAGCAAACTAATAACATCTAAAGAAGAACAAAAAATTTTATTACCGGTTCTCCATGAATTACAAAATCAATTTCCAAACATCTATTTTTCTATAGACACTTATAATCATTCTGTAGCACATGCATGTTTATCTGAGGGTGCTGCAATGATAAATGATATCTCTGGTGGTTTAATTGATCCGAAAATGTATACTACTGTTGCAAAGTTTAGGGTGCCATATGTAATGATGCACATGCAAGGAACACCTCAGAATATGCAAGATAATCCAAGCTACAATGACATAGTGCCAGAAATTCTCGCTTTTTTTTCTTTACGAACTAGTGCTGCATTAGCATCAGGTATTCATGATATTATTATTGATCCTGGTTTTGGATTTGGTAAAAATCATGAACAAAACTTTAAACTTTTATATCATTTAAAAGAATTTCAAATATTAGGTTGTCCAATTCTAATGGGGGTTTCAAGGAAGTCTATGATTTATAAGTATTTGAATTCGTCACCATCTGAGGCTCTAAATGGAACTACAGCATTACATGCATGGGGTCTGGAGCGTGGTGCCAATATTCTTAGAGTACACGATGTGAAACAAGCCAAAGAATGTATAGACTTATGGGGTACACTCCAATAGTTTTTATAATTTTACAAAAAAGGAGCACTTGGATTTAACTGATTTTATTGACTTTTCGTTTATAGATGTTATAGATATTCTTCTTGTTGCATTTTTACTTTTCTACCTGTACAAGCTTGTTAAAGGTACTGTTGCCATCAATATTTTTATCGGAATTGTAATTATTTATTTAATTTGGAGGCTAACAGACCTTCTTAACATGGATGTGTTAAGTAGCCTTCTGGGTAAGTTTATTAGTGTTGGTTTTTTTGCTCTCATAGTAGTATTTCAACAAGAAATTCGAAAGTTCCTTCTTCTTTTAGGTTCTAATAACTTTACAACACGAAGAAATGTAGTCCGCTATTTTAAATTTCTAAACCAAACAAAGCAGACCTCAAATTTAAATTTAAATGTATTGTTTGATTCTTGTGAGAATATGGCAAAAACTAAGACCGGTGCAATTATTGTTCTTCAGCGAAGTAATTCTTTAGATTTTACTCTCACTGAAAATAATAGTTCTAACATCAAATTAATGCCACAAATTTTAGAAAGTATTTTCTTTAAAAACAGTCCACTTCATGATGGCGCCATTATTATAGAAAAAAATAATATTATTGCAACACGAGTCGTATTACCTGTTTCAGACAGTACTAAAATGCCTTCTCATTATGGTCTTCGTCACCGAGCTGCTCAAGGTATTTCAGAAAAAACAGATGCTCTTGTTCTGGTAATCTCTGAACAAACAGGAAAAATAGTTTATGTTAAAAACGGTGAGTTTTTCTCTTTTGATTCAACTGGGGCATTAAGAGATATTATAGCCCAAGATTTGAGTGAATAATTAAACCGGTTCAGTATCCAAAAATTGAACTTCATGGAGCTTTGCATAAAACCCATTTGGTGCTTTAAGTAATCCTTTATGCGTTCCCTGCTCTACTATTAACCCTTTATCCATTACTACAATACGATCAGCATTTTTAACGGTTGCTAAACGATGTGCAATCACTATTGATGTTTTCCCTCGAGTTAATGTATCAATAGCATTTTGAATGATTTCTTCAGAATAACTATCCACTGAAGAAGTTGCCTCATCCAATACCAGAATATTAGGCTTCGATATATAAGCTCTTAAAAAAGCAATTAATTGTCGCTGACCTGAAGAGAGCATCACTCCCCTCTCCTTAACATTATAATCATACCCCTGTGGCAATGATTTTATAAAATCATGAACACCAATTTGTTTTGCAGCTTTTATTACCTGCTTTTTAGAAATATCAGTATTAAATAAGGTAATATTATTGTAAAGACTATCTGCAAAAAGAAAAACATCTTGCAATACAACGGCAACATGTTTTCGCAATACTTTTAAGTCATATTCACAGATTGAAACCCCATCAATTTTTATATCTCCTGATTCAAACTCATAAAAACGCGAGAGCAAATTTATAATAGTAGACTTACCTGCTCCTGTTGCACCTACAATTGCTATGGTTTCTCCAGCATTAATTTCAAGTGAAATACCATTTAGTACTTGTTGATCTGGTATGTATGAAAAATATAATTTTTCTATTGAAATTTCCCCTTTAATCACTTCAGGAGTGTATGTTCCCTTATTTTCAATACTACTTTGAGTTTCTAAAATTTTGAATATTCTGTCGGCAGCCACCATCCCCATTTGAAGGGTGTTAAACTTATCTGCGATTTGCCGTAAAGGGCGAAATAACATTTGAGACATTTGAATAAATAAAAATATAGTCCCCAAAGAGACATCTCCTCCAGAGATAACATTAAAACCACCGTACCAAACTAATAAACCAATAGTTACAGAAGATGAAATTTCAGCAATTGGAAAGAAAATAGAATTAAACCATACCGTTTTTAACCATGCTTTTTTATGCTTTTCGTTGATTAGTAGAAAATTATTGTATTCTATAGTTTCTCTATGAAATAGTTGTACAATTTTCATTCCGCTAATTCGCTCTTGTACAAAAGAATTAAGGTTGGCAACTTGCAAGCGAACTTCTTCAAAAGCTTTTTTCATAGACTTCTGAAACAAACGCGTAGCATAAATAATTAAAGGAAGTACTGAAAAAACGATTAATGCCAAACGCCAATCAACATAGAGCATAATTGTAATTACCAAAACCATTTTAAGCAAATCTGCAATAATCATAAAAAGACCTTGTGAAAAAATACTTGCAATTGTTTCTATATCACTTACCGCTCTTGTCACTAGTCTTCCAACAGCAGATTTATCAAAATAAGACATTTTAAAAAGGGTGATTTTCTCAAATAACTGTACTCGTAAATCTTTAATTATTTTTTGCCCAAGACTATTGGCATAAAAAACGAATAAAAACTGAAAGATAACTTCTAATATAAGTGCCCCAAACATAAATGAAACAAACAAAACCATTCCTTGATAGTCTCTTGGTCGGATATAATCATCTACGGTAACCTTTAATAAATAAGGTGTCATTGTAGAAAATACTGAAAGTAATATAGCGGCAACCATTACAAAATAATAAGTTGCTTTGTATGGCGTTGCAAAAACCATCAATTTACTAAATAGAGAAACATCAAATATTTTACCACTTACTTTTGCCATTTTCTAAATATAAATTGAAGTTGGGTATTCAATATTGGTTAAAAAAAGTCCATGTGCTGGAACAGAATATCCTGCTTCTGATCGATTTTTACTTGCAATAATTTGATGTAAATCTTCTATGGTTTTCTTTTTTAATCCAATCTCTATTAGGGTTCCTACGATTGCTCGAACCATGTTGCGCAGAAAACGATTGGATGTTATGGTAAAGGTATAACCCTTTTGGTTAGCATTCCACTTTGCATAACTAATGTCACATAAAAATGTTTTAACATCAGTATTAGACTTTGAAAAACATTCAAAATCTTCATAGGTGAGTAAAATTGAAGCTGCATCATTCATTAGAGCTATATCTAATGGCATATTCAATCTATATTGAACAGAAGTCCCAAAAGCAGTTTTTCCTTGAACAATATGATACTCATAGGTTCTGGATAGAGCGTCAAAACGAGCATGAGCATCTACTTTGACATTTCGCAGCGAATGAATTACAATATCTTCAGGTAAAAACTGATTAAGTTGATAGACTAATTGCTGGAATGTATTTTTACTTATCTCTGAATCAAAATGAGCAAACATTTGACGCGCATGAACTCCTGTATCGGTTCTGCCAGCCCCTAAAAGAGACGTTTTAACTTTTAAGAGTGTGCTTAATGCATTTTCAAGAATTTCTTGGACAGTAATAGCATTGAGTTGTCTTTGCCAACCGTGGTAATTAGTCCCTGCGTAAGAAAACTCTATAAAATAACGCACATTGTATCTTTTTATATCAGTAGCAAAGATACTTTGAATTATTAATCGAGCCAATTAGAAAATCGGCCCTTAATAAAATGTGTTTTTTAAGTATATAAAGATTCTGTTTCATCCACTTTTAATTCATGTATTTTCAAATCATCCAACCCTTCTTGATCAAATGGGTTTTCAATGTAATCTTGAACATTATACAATGTCATGAGAACAAAACTTATCACCATAGAAAATATCAAGGGAATAGGACTGAATAAACTCCAATCAAAAGCATTTAAAGTAGATTGTGAATTATAAAGAAATGGAGAGAAATAAATGAATAGCAAACAATACTTTTTAAGAGAAATGGGGGTGCCATGAATTTTAATTCCTCGAATCTTTTCTGCTGAAAGAAATAGCTCGTTTTTTACT
>CAJQQG010000073.1 GCA_905480425.1 uncultured Flavobacteriaceae bacterium
AATAATAAACATGATATTGAAGCCTTCAGATAAGGAAAAGCTAATTTAAAGAAATAGACTTTCTAATATCTATTTATAAAAAAGAAAAAAACAAGACTGAATTACTTTATCTGAAAGATTTACTTGAAAAATTCCCATTGCTTAAAGAACTATATGGTGAAAAGCTTTTGAATGTTGTACTTAAACTAAAGTAAAGGCATATCATCTTCAGTAAGTTTAGTTATTTTTAATTCATTACATTTAAAGAGAATCAATACTCATTGGTGTATGAAACGAAGAAAATTTATCCAACAAACTGCCCTTTCTAGCACTGTTCTTTCTCTAGGATTGCCTCAGCTATCTTGTTCTTCTACCAACAGTTATAAAATGGGTTTACAGCTTTTTAGTGTACGTGATGCAATGGCACGGGACCCTTTGGACACACTAAATAAATTAAAAGTAATGGGTTATCAAGATTTTGAAACCTACGGTTTCCAAGCGGACACAAAAACAATATATGGATTTAAAATCACAGAATTTAAGCAGGTTTTAGATGATTTAGGAATAACAACTACCAGTGGACATTATAGTTTTCCTGACTACTTTACTGCTTCTGAGGAAGATCTTAGTCGTTATGTGAATCAATGCATTCAAACTGCAACAATTTTAAAATCCCCATATATTACTTGGCCTTTTGTAAAGCCAAAAAATAGAAATCCAGAAGGGTTTAAACAATTGGCAGACAAGTTGAACCAAATTGGAGAACAAGTAAATTCTGCAGGATTAGGTTTTGCCTATCACAACCACGGATATGAATTTCAAGATTGGAATGGTACTTCGGGACACGAAATTTTAATGGAAATCACCGACCCCAATTTTGTTAAACTACAAATGGATATGTATTGGATAGTTCATTCAGGGAAAACTCCCAAAGAATTAGTTGCCCAGCAACCTGGGCGTTATGTAATGTGGCACATCAAAGACATGGATAAAGTTAGCCAAGACTACAGCGAACTGGGCAATGGATCTATAGATTACACTAAAATGTTGCCTGATCCTATGGCTTCAGGGTTGGAGTATTTATATATCGAACAGGGTGGTAATTTTGCACAATCATCTATGCAAAGCGCTGCGAGCAGTGCAGCTTATTATAAAAAAAACCTACAACGGTTTTTATAATTGTGCAAAGTATATTAAGCTTTTATAATATACCTATATAGCGACTGTAGCTTAATAACCATCACTAACAAACCCGTCTGGAAAACGTGTCCAGATTAGGCATATCCTCTCCAGTAAGTTATACAATACACCTACTAAGAATGAAACAAGATATTAATGAAGTAAGTGAAGACTTGCCTTTGTGATAGATTGGATTATTTATTATAGTTATATTTAAACATCTTTATACCATCACTATGAAAAAACTCATATTGCTTCTAATATTTTCAACAACATTAGTAGTTCAAACTGAAATAGGAAACTTCAAAGTTATTGATGGTGAAATCATTTGGCAAAAAAGATATGATGAGGATTTACCGAAAAACTTTCATCACAAGAATCATGGGAAGGGTTTTTACCTAGAACATCTGTAGGTTTAGAATTACTTCACGAAGAACCAAATTAAAATAGTGAATGAATTAAAAATAGAATATGAAATTTCTTTTCTTTTTACTAACGCTAAGTCTACAGGCACAAATTCCTGAAGGTAAAAAAGTGATTAGTAATTTATACCTCTATAATATTGAAACTGGACTTTCAAAATTGATATTAAAAGAAAAACGCCATTTTGAAGCTCCTAATTGGCTTGTTAATGAAAAGGCTTTACTTATAAATAGCAATGGAAAACTTGAAAAAATTAGTTTAGAAGGAGAACCATTAGGAATTTTAAATACAGATCAAATTACTAAATGCAATAATGATCATGGTTATAGTTTTGATGGAAAAATATTATTCATTTCTAGCGGAAAAAAAGAAGTTAAAAGTCACACTTCCTATATATATAAGGTAGCTGCAAAAGGAGGTGTGCCAGTTCAAATAACCCCAAAATCGCCCTCCTACTGGCATGGTGTTTCCCCAGATGGGGAGGATATCGTTTATTGTGCAGAGCGAAACGGTAATTATGATGTATATAAAATGAATGTAGATGGTGGGGAAGAAATCCGTTTGACTTCTTCAGAGGGGCTGGATGATGGACCGGAATACTCACCAGATGGAATGTATATATACTTCAATTCCTTCAGAACTAAGCAAATGCAAATTTGGAGAATGAAATCTGATGGAACTCAGGCAGAACAAATGACATTTGATAACTATTCTAATTGGTTTGCTCACATAGCTCCAAACAATAACCAAGCAGTATTAATCAGTTACATTGAGAACCAGGAAGACAAACACCCTTTTGGAAGAGCAGTTAAATTACGTTTAATAGACCTTGAAACTAAAAAAATCAAAGACGTAACAGACGTATTCTATGGAGGACAGGGAACTATAAACGTACCCTCTTGGAGTCCAGACGGACGTGAATTTGCTTATGTTAGATATGAACTTGAAGACTTATAAATTATATGGGGAGACTTCTAAGTTTACTACTACTAAAGGCTATTTTTTAATTAATCTAAAATCCTTCAATAGGTGGGAATCCTAAATTTAAAATAGATTGTTCTCCATTATTTCCTTCTATTCTTACAATCATATTTGTGCTGCAATTTGTTGGATCACCATCTAGGTGAATTTCGTTTGTTTCTCCGTCAACTTCTATCATGAAGTCTTCATCGATTTGCCATTGAATTTCTATATCCCAATCTGAAATTTCACTATCGGATTCTTCACGAGTCTAATTTTCAACAACTAGTGTTCCACCATATAATCCTTCATATCCAAAATTGTATGATTCAAAATTATTTGTTGACCAGGCTTGTTCTGATTAATCTCTGTCTAGATAATAGGGCTGGCCAGTAGATCTATCTTTTATACTTCTTCTCAACTGATCTGATATGTCATCCGTAAGATAAGCAGCATTAAATACTTGAATAGATGCCTGGATTGTTTCACCTGTTGGCGTAAGATTTTCTGCGGTAACATCTGGAATGACAACGCCATCAATAAAACCAACACATTCCCAGTAATAAGTTAAAAACAATTCTTCTGAGTCTTCAAGCCTTTTAACTTGACCTGAAAACCTTGCAGCATCAACGTCTTACGTATAGCTCCCAGCTTCTGCCAAAAAATTGATTTCATCAACTTTAATTAACATTTTGTCTGGACTATCTTGATACCTTTCAGAATAAAATAAAACCAATGAAATTCCTTCTGAAAATTGAATAACTTCTCTTAAATAAGTTAGACTAACATTTATATATGCTTTTTGTAAGCAAAACCACATTCCAAGGATTTTATCAGTCGTATAGCTATAAACGATTGATTTTACTGGGTATAGCTGGGTGTAACTGCCCTTTTAAAACTTTTATATCTTTTAATAACCTTGAAATTTCCTTGTCATCAGTTCCATCATAAATCCCACGTATTTGTTTTTTAGTATCGATTAAAATAAAATTAGGGGTATGTATAAAATCTTGAAGACCACCATCACCTTGATCAACTACAGCAAAATAACTTTTTCTTGCTAACTCATAAATATGTTTTTTAGACCCTGTTGTAATATTCCATTTAGAATCATTTACTCTTTTTTCGATTGCATATTTTTTAAGAACTTCAACAGTATCAATCTCAGGAGTTACAGACATAGATAATAACATTATATCATCATTATTAATGAATTCATCTTGTATTTTAATCATATTATTAGTCATAATAGGACAGATACTAGGGCAGCTAGTAAAAAAAAAGTCAACTACATAAATTTTATTTTCATAATCCTTATTAGTTATATTAATACCATTTTGATTAGTTAAACTAAAATCCGCTACAGTATGATTTTTAGTTATATTTCTTACACTTTTATCTACCAATTTTGGTTTAAAATCAACAGGATTGTAAATCGGAAGTTGTTTATTGTCTTGTTGGCTGCATGAGAACAGGCCAATAGTAAAAATCAAAATATATATGAGACGAATTTTAAACATTCGTGGAGTTTGAATTATTATCTAAATAATCTTTTGCTTCTAGAAGTTCTGCACGTGAGCTATTAACGTCTTTACTTAATTTAATTAATTTCTCAAAATAGTAAATAGCTAATTTTGTATCATTAAGTTGCTGTGCAGCTTTAGCAGCTCCGTAAATACCATTAAATCTAAATGGGTGTCCTTTTAGATTTAATTCATATGCCTTAAGAGCTTCTTCTGGTCTATTTAATACCAAATAGAGATCTGCTAATAATTCATCAGCAGGAATAATTTCACCTGGAGTCACTGCTGCTTTAGATGTTTTATTCTCTAAATTAGATGCTAACTTCATGTATTCAATTGCTTTATCTGAATTTCCTTTTGAATATTCTATCCATCCTTTAATAGCTTCTATTTGAATTGTAACTTGACCAGATTCATAACTATTTTCGGCGTCATTTAAACGGTCTCTTAAAGAAACCAAAATTTCTAATTCCTTTTGTGCTGATGAGGAATCCCCTGTATTTGTAAAGCCTAATGCTCTTGAAAAATGTAATATTGCTTTTGGCCATGTTGCTTTATCCCAATCTAAATTTGTCTTAGGTAATTCAAGTTTAGTAGCTAATTCCCAATTTTTATTTTCCACAGCTAACCTTGAAGGAACTGCAATTAGAGCATATGCAGTTGCAAAATGATCAGAAGGAAAAACTTCTTTTATCATTTTCATTTTATCCATTTCTAATTGCGCTTTAGTATTATCCCCCAGTTGAAGATAAGCGTATACCAAATAATCTAAAGCATGTATCTCACTAACCCAGCTTGCATTGGGGTTTACTGATTCAGCATAACATACCGCAGAATTTGCAGAGTCTATATTAGATTTAATCGACTCATCCCATAATCCTAATCTTGTAAAAATATGTGAAGGCATGTGCTGTGCATGTGCTGATGCAGGAGCAATCACTGAATACTTTCGGGCAGTATTAAGAGCTAAATGAGCAAGTTCTGGAGAGTCGTAATTATGGATTATATAATGTGCAATCCCTGGATGATTTGGATTTTTTTCGAATAATTTTTCTAATATTTCACCTGATTTTTTTTGTTTGCTATAAGTTTTATCATTTAAATCTGCAGTAGCTAGGATAGCTAGAGAGTAAAAAACAGCAGTTTCAACATCACCAGTATATTTATTGTATAATTCTTCCATCTTACTTTCATACTTTAGTTTTCTGGTTTGTGTATCTAAAGTTTGCCAACCTTTGAAGTAAATACTAACAGCATCAATGTAATCTTTCTCTCGATCGTTATTTGGAGTTAATGTATGTGCAACTTTAAGTAATGCTTCACCTCTTTTGAGTGATTCTGGATTCTGCTTAAGTGATAAAGGATGATTTAAAATACTCATAGCTGTTCCCCAATAGGCCATTAGACATTCTGGATCTTCATCAAGTATACTTACAAATGCTTTTTCTGCTTCAGCATATTCAAAGGAATGAATTAAAGATAAACCTAGATTAAATGTTTCACGTAAATCATATCTACAAGATAAAGCAAAACTTACATTACCAAAATTCGGATCTCCACATAATAATAAATCCCCTCTATTTAATTCTAACTCAGCAATAGATTGAATTGGAGTTGATTTTTTGTTTTCACAAGATGAAAAGAATAAAAATATACTTAATACTAATAAAAGTTTACTGTAATGAGCCATGATTTTAAAAGTTATATTGAGTTATCATTTATATTTAAAAACTTTAATTATTTAAAATAAACAATTTTGTTTGAAAGAGAAATATTTTCAATCATTATAAGTTGATTTTTTTTTCAATGAGTCGATTCCCTTCTTTCAAAAACAAAATCCAAGTTCTAAACCAGCTGGAAAACCAACAAACAATTCTGGAACTGGGAAAAAATATGTGAAATGAAGATCAACTTTAGTAAGTTCAGGGATAAAGACTAATCCTCTGGTGAAGCAGAAAGCTTTAAATCAACTTTTGATTCTTAGTAAATAGTAATCAGGGGGTTTTTTAAACCACAGGCATACCCTCTTCAGTAAGTTCTACAATACACTTTACCAAGAATGAAAAAAGCTACAAATGAAGTAAGTGAAGACTTGCCTTTGTTTGTTAATTAAGTTTAGGGATTTGTAATTGTTCAATAAAATCTCTAGATTGAATTATTATTAACCATAAATTGATTTAAATGAAAAAATTATTTTACCTATTATTCTTAGTTACTTCTGTGTGTTTCTCACAAGATATTGAATGGGACCCTAAAACTACTTTTGATGCAGTCTTTGATATTGATGCAGTGCACACAAAAGATGGTATTAACTATGAACTTTCTGCCTCAGGGGACGCAGGACCTTATGGCAAAGCATACTTATCCTATGTTTTTACAAATTACAACAACAGTAGTACTAATGGAGAGTTTACTGGCTTTGCTTGGACCCAAATGGGTGAAAACATTGTAAAAGCTACTTTGCAAGGCGTCTTTAAAAAAGAAGGTAACGTTTTTAAAATGTATTCTTATGATAATACAACAGATGAAAACAAAATTATGATAGTTAGTGGAGTGGTAGATTTTGTTGCACAAACAATGAAGTTTAAAGTAGCTCCCTTAAAGTA
>CAJQQG010000074.1 GCA_905480425.1 uncultured Flavobacteriaceae bacterium
GTAATTCCGTTCCATTCAACGTGAAGTAAGGGAGCATATACGTGACTCCAAGAACCAGGGTCATTTACAATAATCATTAAAATGATGGTTAATCCTCGTAATATGTCAAGTGACAGTAAGCGCTTTGTACTTGTTTCCATTCTTTTTAGTTTATTATGATGCTTTTTCCACCCCTTCCAGTAGCGTCAAAACCTCGTACATGAATTGTTTTATTTATAGATACTTTTAGCGGTTTTTCATAAAGAGGACTTTCTTTAGAGGGTTTAATTCCATCTAAGGTATAACGAATTTCTAAGCCAGGAAATTGTTGGCGAAGGTATAAGGTGTCCTGATCGATAATGCCTCCTGGTTTTGGAAGATCGTGCTCTACTCCTCCAAATAGTTTATTAATCATTGGGAGTTGTCTTTGACCGAGACTATTTGCGAATTGATTCCATGCTTTATCAAGGGCAGGTTTTTGATCTTTTGCCGAGGGGAGTTCCAACCAAGGTTCTTTTGCAGCCCATGCTCTTTGTGAAAATACAATTAAATTTGGCATTAATAGGCCATCAAAAATTTCTTCAGAAGTGATAGTTTCTGTCCATAATTGTGACTGAATCCCTAAGAAATTTCCTTTAGCTTCGGGTTTTAGAAATTCTTTAGTTGCTACTGTTGCCTCATCAATTCCCAAAGCTTGTAATTTCACTTTATTAGCAAAAACATTTAAAGGCTCCGTTCCCCAACTGTCTTTATAAGTGACATAACCCGACCAACTCATACCGCTATTTTCCATATCATAATCATCAACCATATCAAAATAAAATGCAGAGGAGTTACTCATAATTGCCTTAAATCCTTTATTAGCTAATCGGTAGATCATATCCTCTCGACCTCCTCCCCAGCTATTATTCCAAACATAAGGTATGAAGTCTAAATCCAAAAGATCCTCTTTTATATTAAGTTCAGATTGTTCGTTTTCACTATGAACTAAAAGTGCATCTTCCCAACCCACCATTCTTGCCCCAGCACCAGTAATCATTGTATTTAACAATCTTAAATTATAATTATACAAATCATTTACTGTTGGAATGGCTTTATTATTTGCGATATAATCTGCACATTTAGGAGACTTCTGCCAAGGACCATAGGGTAATTCATCAGCACCAATATTAAATACTTTCATGGGGGTGTCCGCTTTTTCATAAAGGGTTTTAATTTCAAGAATTATTTTTTTATAAAAACGATAAGCACTGGCATCACATATACAAACCACATTATCACTATACAATTGGGCAGAGCGGTATTGACTTTGGTCCTCTGGATCATGAAGCATATACTTAGTTGCAGCTTCCATATTTCCAATTGCTTTAAAATTGTCATAGCGAGCTTTCATAGCTTTGATTGCAGCTCGCGCATGAGAAGGAAAACTAATCTGAGGGATCACCTCTATATTTCGCTCTTTGGCGTATTGAACGATTTCAACGAAATCCTGACCAGTTAAAAACCCATTTCCCGAACTGTCTTGATCTCCTGATCCTGAACCATACATGGGAATCAAACGATCGTTTTCATCTTGTGTATAACCACGATTTCCTCCAACTTGAGTTAATTCGGGAAGTCCAGGAATTTCAATTCGCCAGCCATCATCATCAGTAAGTTTTAGATCAAAACGATTTAACTTATATAGCGCCATATAATCCAAAATTTGTAAAAGCTTTTCTTTGGGATAAAAGTTACGAGCCACATCTGACATAAACCCTCTGTTTTTAAACCGTGGAGTATCCTCAATAGTAATTATAGGCCATCCTTTTTCTTCATTTTCAGCAATTAAAAGAATTTGATGTAAGGATTCAAATGCATAAAAAATTCCTGCTGACTCACTGGCTTCAATTTTAATTTTGTCTTCTAAAATAATTAGTTTATACGCTTCTTCGCTGAGAGAATTATTCTTAATTACGGATAAATTATAGTCTAATTTTTCATCAGAATTCACCTTTATAGTAAGTCCTTCTTGAAGTCTGGTTTTTATAAAATTCGTGTCTATTTTAAAACCGTTCAATTCAAAATTTAAAGCAGATGGTAGGCGATATTCTCCATTGAAATTTTGTTTTTCTGGTGTTGGGATCACCCAATCCAGTTGATCTTTAGAGAGTAATTCTAATGTTTCGTAGGTAGTATAGCGATCTGCAGCAGAGGGGAGGTTGAGCCCTTCAATTCCTTTTGCGTTTTTCCATATAATTTTACTTTCGAGATCTGTATTGGTTTTTGTTTTATCGTTATGGACAAAAAATCCCATAGGTCCCATTGCTAAGCGGGGGATAATTCCTTTCTGTTTTACTGAAAAGATTAATTTATCGTTTGGCTTTAAGTTATATTTTTCACCAAACGCTAAGATTAAATATTGTTGTCCATCTACATAGGTATATTCAACTCCCTCGGGTAATGTTTCGATAATTATTTCACCAAAAATACTGTTCCAATGTAAAGACCAAGTACCTCCTTCCCAGGGTGTATTGGAGTTATTTGTGATAGAAAAAGTAACTTCCATTTGGTTATTGGGCACATCAAAGGTGTCGATTGTAAAAATGACTGGAATAGTTTCTGAATTTGGAGATTGGCATTGAGTCAATAAGTAACAAGCTAGTACTGCCCATAAATATTTTTTCATCCTCATAGATTTTGAGCTAATGTAATAGAAATATTTATAAAATTTTAGAGTAGTTATGGGGTCACAATATTTTATAAAGAAATTAATTTTCTACTTTGAACTCTTTAATCGCTTGATTAGGTTCAATGATTGTATAACCTTCCCAAAAGGTGGGATCATATTGGATTAGATTAACAGGTAAAATAGAAGGTTTTTCTTTAAAAGCATCAAAAATTTCTTGAGTAATGCGTTCGCTTTCAAAAACAACCATTTGATATTTTTGAAATTGATTAGTTCGGAAATTTAATTCCATTTTCAATTCATTCTTTTTGTTACGTCCTTTGACAACTTTATTTTTTTCTAGAATACTAAATGCACGGTTTATTCCTGTTTCAAATTGATCAATAGCTTCTAAATATTGTAATGCATATTTGCCTGATTCCGTTTTTTTAAACTGAATCGCTATTTCTTTAAAATAATGTTTAAAAGAAAAACCTAATAGGCTAATGTCACGAATGTCTTTAATATTTTTATACTCTGCCCTTAGGAGTGTCATTTCATCTGCATCTACATAAAGTTTCCCTGCAAAGTCTTCATTTCCAGAAGGTTTGAATTTAAGTATATAAACAGGTGTATTATTAAAATAGGTGAAATCTACCCTTTCAAAATCATATCGATTAGACTTTTTCAAAACAGAAATAGATAGCATTTCTTTTTCAAACAATACACTTATGATGTTGGTTATAATTCTTTTTCTCCACTTTGAAAAAGACTCTTTTTCCTTCACTAGTTTTTCATCTGAAGTCAGAGTATCCTTTTCTGAAGAATTTAATTCTACATCCTCCAGTTTTGTGCTTATAAGCCCCATCCTTAATTTAAAATAGGAATCCTTTTTTATATTTTGTTTCAATATGGTATCAAATGCTTTTTCAATATTATTAAAAATAGCAGTAGTCTTTTTGTCTTCTAGTTCAAGAGCTCTATCGATCTCAAATTTCTGATTTTCCTTTGAAAAATCTCCATATAAATTCCCTGAAACTTCAGTGTGCCATTCATTTTTTCTCGGGATTTTTAAAAGCGTACTATCCCAAAAAGCTTGATTAAACTCTTTAATGGATGATTTTTTAACTTTCACTCTGAGCTTTTTAAATTCTTGACTTCCCGATTCTCTAAAAAATATTTTCTTATGCGTTAGGCCCAATTCATATTTTTCAGCAATGTTCTTTTTCACCTCTTTGATTATATCCTCTGCACTCAAGTTTTTATTGGATAAAATGATAGAACCCAAAGCAATGGTTTTGGAGGGAAGAAATACAATACTGTCTTTAAACGATTTGATAGGATACCCTATAGTTTTATAACCCATACAGGAAACAAAAAGCGAATCATCTAACTGTTTAGAGGCATCATACTGCATTTTGAAGCGACCTTCTATATTAGTAATAATACCTTTTCCAGAGGATAAATAAATAGTTGCAAAAGGAATAGCTTCTTTTGTGAGACTATCTTTTATTACTGCTGAAATTTCTTGACTTCTCATAAAAGGAATTCCTGCTAATAATATGAAAAGATTTAGGAATAGGTTTGAGGTTTTTTGCACATTTTAAATTTATGGTTATTTCAATAAGAGAAACTTTTTTTAAATTTTCACACTTTCTATTTAATGCGATAGAAGACTTTATAATTGGCCTTGAAGGAGCTTAATCTCATCCCTGCATTTCGCTGCTTCTATAAATTCTAGTGATTTGGATGCTCTTTCCATAGCTTTTCGTATTTCTCTAATTTTCTTTTCAATCTGAGGTTTTGTAAGGTGTCGATTGGCTTTTTCTGCTAATTCTCTTGCCTCTAGCTCATTAGCGTGTGTAGAGACAGAATTTTTAGCTAAGACGCTATCCAGTGATTTGTTTAATGCAGTAGGAACTAGTCCATTAGCAAGGTTATATGCATTTTGTTTTTCTCTTCGATAGTCAGTTTCATCAATAGTTTTTTTCATGCTTTTAGTTACCACATCTGCATACATAATTGCCCTTCCGTTTATATTTCTAGCAGCTCTACCTACAGTTTGTGTTAATGATCTTGCAGAGCGCAAAAACCCTTCTTTATCAGCATCTAGGATTGCCACAAGAGATACTTCGGGAAGGTCAAGACCCTCTCTCAATAGGTTTACTCCTATCAAAACGTCAAAGACTCCTTTTCGAAGATCTTGCATGATCTCTACTCGCTCTAGTGTATCTACGTCACTATGAATATAGCGACAACGAATTTGAGCTCTACTTAAGTAGGTAGTTAATTCTTCTGCCATCCTTTTAGTAAGTGTTGTTACTAGGGTACGTTCATCTTTTTCAACACGTAATTGAATTTCTTCAATCAAATCATCAATTTGATTCCTGCTAGGGCGAACCTCAATGATGGGATCTAATAATCCTGTCGGTCGAATAATTTGTTCTACAAAAGCACCTTCAGTTTTCTCTAATTCATAGTCTGCAGGTGTTGCACTAACATATAGAGTTTGGTTCTGTAGGGCTTCAAATTCTTCAAATTTTAGTGGGCGATTGTCCATAGCAGCAGGAAGACGGAAACCATATTCAACTAAATTTTCTTTTCTACTTCTATCACCACCATACATTGCATGAACCTGTGAAAGGGTCACATGACTTTCATCTACAATTGTTAAAAAGTCTTTGGGGAAGTAATCTAACAAACAAAAAGGTCGTGTGCCTGGAGTTCTACCATCTAAATAACGGGAGTAATTTTCAATTCCTGAGCAATAGCCTAATTCACGCATCATTTCTAGATCAAACTCAGTTCGCTCCAATAAGCGTTTAGCTTCAAGATGTTTCCCTATTTCTTTAAAATAGTCAACCTGTTTTACTAGGTCATCTTGAATTTCAGTTATAGCATTTTGTAATATATCGGGAGAAGTAACAAAAATATTTGCAGGAAAAATATTAACCTTATCATACTGTTCAAGACGGTTGTTACTAATTGGGTCAAAAGCTTCAATTAATTCTATTTCATCTCCAAAAAAATGAATTTTAAAAGCAATATCTGCATAGCCCGGAAAGACATCAATAATGTCTCCCAATACCCTAAAGTTACCACGGGCAAATTCTGCTGTTGTTCTCGCATATAAACTTTGAACCAATTGTTGCATTAGTTTGGTTCTAGAAATTAATTGATTTTTTTCAACTGAAATTACATTTTTCTCAAATTCAGCTGGATTTCCAATACCATATAGACAGGATACAGAAGCCACCACTATAACATCTCGACGTCCAGACAGTAGGGAAGAGGTAGTGCTTAAACGCAACTTCTCTATATCTTCATTAATAGAGAGATCTTTCTCAATATATGTTCCGCTTGATGGGATGTAGGCCTCAGGTTGATAGTAATCATAATAAGAGACAAAATATTCTACTGCATTGTTTGGAAAAAACTGCTTAAGCTCAGAATATAGCTGGGCAGCAAGAGTTTTGTTATGAGCTAAAACTAAAGTTGGACGTTGTAATTCTTGGATGGCATTTGCCATGGTAAATGTTTTTCCAGAACCGGTAACTCCTTGAAGAGTGATGTAGGGATCACCATCTTTAAATTGCGATACAATTTCTTGAATAGCCTTAGGCTGATCGCCTGTTGGTTTGAAATCAGAAACAAGTTGAAAATCCATAGGTTTTTATAATGTGCAAAATTACAAAATATCAAATGGAGAATGCTTAATCTATGAGAAAGAAACTATAAATCTCTACGTTTTAATAATATATAGGATCCCCTTATAAAAATAAAAGACCATACTAACACGATAAGAATACTTATTAGCGAAACATCATAGTTTTTTGTAAAACCATCTCCAATTTGATCTGCTATGTTTTGAAAAGCAGAAAGTCTTGAAAAGGGTTCCTTAATTAAATTTCCTATTGCATTCAAGGGGAAAAAAACAAATACTTGCTCTGCAGAAAGCTGGGGAATAATATCAGATAATTTCCATTTCATTAGGCCATAACAAATACCCTCTATTACCTGCCATAAAAACAAAAAACCAAGAGAGAATGCAGCTTTTTTTATTAAAATAGTCAAAAACAAACAGAAGGTGAAAAAACCAAATAGTTTTATTGAATATGCAACTAAATATTCTAAATCTTTAAATATAATAGCCATTTCGTTGTAGTCAGAATATATTCCTCCCAATATTAATGAAACTATAAAGACTAAAAAGGTTGACGTTAAAACAAACAATAGTATTGCATAAACTTTTGACCTTAAAAACTCAGACTTACTCAACCCATCTATTAAATTTTGTTTTAAAGTTTTGTGCGAATATTCATTTCCAACCATTGCCACAATAATAATTGCGAAAAATATTTTCAGCAAAGCAATCATGAACGTATTAAAATGCCAGATGTAGGGAAAGTTGAAAATACCTTGTTCTGCTAAATAAAATTTAACAGGACCTAAATCTATTTTTATAGTACTCAAAATAGAAATACTCAGAATTAATAAGAAATACCCAAAAATCAATACTTTAGAAATAGTATTATGCCAAAGCTTATAGAGTTCAATCTGTAGGAGTCTCATTTTTATTGATTTGGGTTAATGATAAAAAACGTTCTTCTAGAGAAGGTTTTTTTTTGCTAAAATGGCTTAAATTAAGTCCTGCCTTTTGTGATTCTTTAAAAAATTCTTCAGTATCTATAATATCTATCAAAGTTGCTTTCAAAAAATTATTTACTTTCTGAATTTCTCCAATACAAGGATGTTTTTCTAAAAATGTTAATAGTGTTTTTTCAGATTCTGAGGCTATTTCAAAATATCCATAGGATTGGCTCATTTCATTAACAGGACCTTCGTAGTATTTAACTCCATCTTTAAGTACAATTACATCGGTGCAAACTTTTTCAACTTCATCTAACAGATGTGATGCTAAAAGAATAGTTGTACCAAGTCCTGCAATTTTTTTTATGAGTTTTCTTATTTGAAGAATGCCCTCTGGATCAAGTCCATTTGTTGGTTCATCTAAGATTAATAGTTCAGGTTTATTAACTAAAGCTGCTGCAATAGCTAGGCGTTGTTTCATTCCTAATGAAAAGGTATTAAACTTACTATCTCTTCGGTCCCACAAGCCTACTAATTGCAATTGCTCCTTAATTGAAGCCACACTACATTGCTTGATTTTGCAAATAAGGATTAAGTTTTGTTTGGCTGTCATATATGGGTAAAAATTGGGTCGTTCTATTATAGCTCCAATTTTTTGTAAAGCCTGGTGTGTTGTTAGCTTACCTCCATACCATTTAAAATCACCTGAAGTTGGATTGATAACATTTAGAACCATTCCAAGAGTGGTTGATTTACCGCTTCCATTGGGTCCTAAAAGCCCATATACTTTTCCTTTTATAAGCTTTAAGGAAATTGAATTGACAGCAATTAAACTACTGTATTTTTTTGTAAGGTTGTTGAGTTCTAAAAGTGGGGTGGTTATTTGCATAAAATTAAAACGATTGGAGGCCTTGTTTGTAACAAGCAACTTAACATTTGGAATTATTAGCTTTCGATCTCTTGCTAAGATACCTTTAAAAACATTAAAAGTTAAAACACTATTTTTGAAAAAACCCATAGATGAAAGAGAAGTTAATATCTAAAAAAAAACCGTTTTATAAAATCTCTGAAGAATTGGCTTTTTTCTTAAAAGATTATGATCGTTGGATTACATCACCTGTGTATTATGATGATTTACTTCGTTTTTCAGGCTCGGTTGTTGTTTATGATAAAAACGATAAAGATACCCTTTGGGTTAGTGTGTATTATTCTGATAGTGAACGTCGCGAAATTGATTTCAACTTAAAAAAGATATATACTCAGCTCCATTCTGATGGAAATGAATCTGGAATACAATACCTAAATATTGACGCTATTGATTATTGTACTTTTGGAAATTCTAAACCCTTTAGAATCAAAGTGCGAAATATTTTGAATGATAATTTTACCTATTATTATATGAAAAAAACTGATGCTTCAAGAGTATATGGTTTAGAGTTTGAACACATGCTTTCTCCCTATAACTTGAATTATTTAGTCAATCACAACACACTCGTAGAAGAGCATATAGCCGGAATACCAGGGGATACTTTTATGAAAGATTTTTTGCCAGATTGTAATGATTCCGAGTTGGCTCAAATAGCAAAAGAGTATGTAAAATTTAACGAAAGAAGTATGATCCGTTTATTGGGTGACATGCGAGCATATAACTATGTTGTTGTTCCAACTCATGACCTTGATCAGGTGGTATATAAAATTCGCCCCATTGATTTCGACCAACAATCTTTTGAGGGTAAGCTGTCTGTATACCGACCACAGTTTTTTAAAGAAAATGTTCCTATTATGGATATAGTCCGCACCAAACTAAATCATAATTCAATTAATCAATATAAAATTGAAGAGCGTTCTATTGTTGCTAGACGGATTATAAGTAGTAGCAATCGTTTAAATAAATTAGTAAAAACTATGCAATTAGAGATTCTAACCCTTCCAGAAAATTTAGAGCGTTTACGTGGGGAAATATATAAATTCACAAAAGACAAAGCTTTTTTAGAAAGCAAGTCGATGGGAGATATAATGAAAGCCTCTTTTGATTATGTTCGAAAGCATTATGAAGACGTTGATACTCACAGTCAATTTTAGTAAAAGTCACTATCCTCATAATCTTGTTCAGAATCATCTCCATCGATAGTTTCGTTTTCTTCTGAAATACTAGAATCACTTTTAAAAGACTTTTCAGGAGCTTCTTCAGGCACCTCGCCTTCGGCATGAATTAAATTGGGATATGTAGCTCCTGTCACCATTTCTCCTACTTCCATAATTTCAATGAAAAAGGTCCATAAACTAAAAAAATCATATATGTAAAGTAATTTATGTACTTCTGAAGAGAATATGCTATTCAAGGGAGTGTCCGAAAAGCTAGGTTTTTCAATTTCCATAGCTTCTAAAGGCATTTCATCTCCTTGCTCCCAAACATCATTGGTGGAATAAAACGAAGCAATTTCATTTCCTAAAAAACCAAAGGATTGGTTTATGGCGTGATGAAAGTCTTCAAGTGTAGCATTCTCCTCAATTTCTATATCACGAAGTACATCTTCTTTTACATCTAAAATAATTCGGATTCTGTAAATCATATTTGTTTTTTTAAGATCAACATAAAATAACTTTGAGCACCAAATAAAAGCGCAGCTAATACTAAATGAAGTGGTTGGGAAGAAAATGGGAAATCAAAATAATACATCCATATCCCTGTTAAAATCTCAATTGCTAAAATTATTATAACTACCCTAAAAACACTCGGAATTAGGTTATTCTTATAAAGAAGGTACCCTAAATATCCATTAACTAAAAGCACAACAATAGAAAAGCTTCTGTGAACATAAAAAAGAGTGGGTGGATTATTTAGCCATTTTGAGGCATTTGATAAATTGAAGGTGTGCATTTGCATATCTACAAACTGTCTTATTTGAGTTCCCATTCCAATTTGAAAAAGGGTTAGCACTAAACTAATGGCCACAAGCCATTTTGTTTGTGAAATACTAGAAAGTCCTTTTACTGGTTCTTTTTCACGTGCTAAAAGAATAATTAATAATAGTACTATTAAAAGAGCCATAATCATGTGAATGGTAATCTTATAAGGTAATAAATTGGAGTCAACTACTGTTTTTCCAAGCCACCCTTGAAATCCCATTCCTAAAACTATTAGAAAGGCTAAAAATGCAGCCCAAAAATCATTTTTCAACCTTACTAAAGAATTTATAAAAAGTAATAAAGTTGCAAGCCCTGCAATTGCTCCTAATAATCTATTTATAAATTCAATCCAAGTGTGTTTCGCATTAAAAATAGCATAGTCATGCTTAGTATAAACTTTCCAGTTTTCGGTTAAGTACTGGTTTTGAGAGTTGAAATTTTGTGTAGCTACACGTAAGCTTTCTTTTACAATGATGACCTCCCCTTTCAGATAATCATGGTTTGGTTTCCAGTCTAGTTCACTACGTTCTGTGGGTGGAATTAAATACCCAAAACATTTAGGCCAATCTGGACAGCCCATTCCACTTCCAGTCATTCTTACCACCGCCCCGGCAGAAATAACTAGATATACAAGTACTAAACTAATAACGATAAGAGTATTATGATATTTTTTCATTAAAAACAAGGCCTAATTTTTTTCCTTCAAATTTCATTTTTTCAAAAGCAGCTTCCTTTTCATTTGGAATTTCACCTTCTAATATTGCTTCTTTGATAGCTTCTTTTATTATACCAATCTCACGAGAGGGTTTTAAATTAAAACTCTTCATTATAGTTTCACCACTGACTGGAGGTTGAAAATTACGCAAATGATCTTTCGCCTCTACAGCTATAATTTTTTCACGAACAATTTTAAAATTATTATGATACAATTTATACCGCTTGGAGTTTTTAGTAGTAATATCTGCTTCACAGAGAGTGATCAAGTCTTCTATATAAGATCCAGCATCAAAGACAAGTCGACGAATTGCAGAGTCAGTAACATGATCTGCCGCAATAATTATTGGCCGAGAACTCATAAACACCATTTTTTGAACAAATTTCATTTTTTCATTTAAGGGCATTTTCAGACGTTTGAATATCTTATATGTCATTTTTGCTCCTACAAATTCATGGTTATGAAAGGTCCAGCCCACTGGAATTTTAAATTTTTTAGTTGGTGCTTTTCCGATGTCGTGAAGAAGAGCAGACCATCTTAGCCAGAGATCATCACTATTTTTACATAGATTATCTAAGACCTCAAGGGTGTGATTAAAATTATCTTTGTGACGTTGTCCTTCAATTTCCTCTACACCCTTTAAATCTATAAGCTCAGGTAAAATTCGCTCGAGAAGCCCTGTTTTTTCTAATAGTATAAATCCTTTAGAAGGAGTTTCTGAAAGTATAATTTTGTGAAGTTCTGTCACAACTCTTTCTTTTGAAATTATATCAATTCGTGCAGCATTTCTAGTAATAGCATCAAAAGAAGGATGTTCAATAGTAAAATTTAATTGGGTAGCAAATCGAATTGCTCTAAGCATTCTAAGGGGATCATCTGAGTAGGTTATATCAGGATCAAGGGGTGTTTTTATCAAACCAAGTGTTAAGTCATTGAGCCCTTGAAAAGGGTCAACTAATGCCCCAAAATTTTCAGTATTTAAACTTATAGCAAGAGCGTTTATTGTAAAGTCACGCCTATTTTGATCGTCTTCTAATGTTCCTGGTTCCACATTAGGGTTTCGACTTTCTTTTATATAAGATTCTTTTCTAGCTCCTACAAATTCTAAATCTAATCCATTCCACTGAACCATTGCAGTTCCATAAGTTTTGAAAATTTGTATTCGTTTGGCTCCTTTTAGATTTTTTTGGACAGCAATGGCTAAGTCAATTCCTGAACCTAAAACAACAATATCAATATCTTTTTTATTAGGCCTGTTTAAAAGATGATCCCTTACAAAACCACCTATTACATAAGCTTCCATTTTCATATCGTTAACCGTCTTTTGAAGTTCTTTGAATAGGGGAGTATTAATTACTTTCGAAAAGTCATGGTTTAATTTCACACACGTAAGATATTTACCTCCCCGTTGGTTTCAATTTTTATAACTCTTGAAGGTGGATTCGGTTTGGTTTCTTGTTGCAAATGTACAATATAGTCTACCCCCTCCAAAATTTTGGAGGCAATGCCATTAAAGTTTTTTGGGGTCTCTGATCCACTAATATTTGCAGAGGTAGAGATGATTGGTTTTCCAAATGCAACAAGTAATTCTTCACAAAAATTATGCCTTGGAATTCTAAGTCCAATTGATCCATCTGATCCCATAAGGTTAGGAGCCAAGTTTATTCCCTTAGGATAAATCAATGTGGTAGGACGTATTTCTTTTAAATAGGGAATGGCAGTTTCAGGTATTTCATCTACGTAGCTAGTTAACATTTTAATGTCTTTGACTAAAGCAATCAATGATTTATGATCAGTCCTTTGTTTTAATTGATATATTTTCTCAACTACTTCTACAGAGGTAGCATCTCCACCAATACCCCAAACAGTATCTGTTGGATATAAAATAATTTGCTTATTCTGTAAGGCATGTAATGCTTCTTTAATCATAAGTACCTTTTTGAGATAAATAATAAATTATACAGCTACACTATGTGTCCTTAGAGCATCATTAAGTGATGTTTTTTTATCAGTACTTTCTTTTCGAGTTCCAATAATTAATGCACAAGGAACTTGATAATCACCTGCAGTGAATTTTTTAGTATAACTTCCTGGAATAACAACAGAACGGGGTGGTACATATCCTTTTTGTTCTTTAGGTTCCGAACCAGTTACATCAATAATTTTAGTAGATGCAGTAAGTACAACATTAGCTCCTAAGACAGCTTCTTTTCCAACACGAACTCCTTCCACAACGATACTTCTGGATCCTAGAAATGCATTATCTTCAATAATAACTGGTGCAGCTTGAAGCGGTTCTAACACTCCTCCAATTCCAACTCCACCGCTTAGATGAACATTCTTTCCTATTTGCGCACAACTTCCAACGGTAGCCCAAGTGTCAACCATAGTACCCTGATCAACATAGGCACCAATATTAACATAGCTTGGCATTAATATGACTCCTGGAGCTAAGTAAGCTCCGTGTCTTGCTATCGCATGTGGAACCACGCGAATACCTTTTTCCTTATACCCTTTTTTTAGTAACATTTTATCATGAAACTCCATAGGGCCAACTTTTGTTGTTTCCATTTTTTGGATTGGGAAATATAGTACAACTGCTTTTTTCACCCATTCATTTACTTTCCATCCATCCATAATAGGTTCGGCAACTCTAAGGATGCCTTCATCTAATTGAGAAATAATAGAGCGAATAGCATCTTGTGTTTTTATTTCTCCTAGAAGGGAACGATTTTCCCAAGCTGCTTCGATAATATGTTTCATTTTTATTTTTTTCACAAATGTAAAGAATTCCAAATGACTGAAATGAAGTAGATCTTGGTGAAAAAGGTATATTTGAAAAAATAAATAAAAATGGGGTCTTTAATTGGCATTGATTTTGGCACTAAAAGAACGGGCATAGCATGTACTGATCCCCATCAGATTATAGCAAGCGGACTTAAAAACTTACCTACCCTGGAAGTAATACCTTTTTTGAAAAAATATTGCACAACAGAACATGTAGAATCATTTATTATAGGAAAGCCTCTTCAAAAAGATGGAGCTCCTTCAGAAGTTGAAAATCAAATTATTTTATTTATAAAAAAACTCCAGAAACATTTTCCAGTACAATCAATAGAAAGATATGATGAACGTTATACTTCCAAGCTTGCTTTTCAAGCAATGATTGATGGAGGTTTGAAAAAGAAACAACGGTCAGATAAAGGAATGATTGATCAGGTAAGTGCCACGATTATTTTACAGTCTTATTTAGCATATAAAAAACAAAGACTATGATTTTACCTATTGTAGCTTATGGATCGACTGTCTTGAAAAAAAAGACAAAAGATCTTTCAAATGATCACCCTAATGTGAAGCAATTAATTGAGAATATGTGGGAAACTATGTATGCATCAAACGGAGTTGGCTTAGCTGCTCCTCAAATTGGTTTATCTCTCAGGTTGTTCGTTGTGGATACAGCTCCTTTTGCAGATGATGAAGCTCTTGATATTGTTGATGTTAAAATTTTAGAATCATTTAAAAAGGTATTTATTAATCCTACAATTATTGAGGAAGATGGCGAAATTTGGGAATTTAATGAAGGTTGCCTTAGTATTCCTGATATTCGTGAAGATGTAAGTAGACATGAACGTATTAAAATGAACTATTTAGATGAATATTTTAAGCCTCAGACCATAATACTTTCTGGACTTGTGGCACGTGTAGTTCAACATGAATACGATCATATTGAAGGTATATTGTTTACCGATCATCTCTCTCCTCTTAAAAGACGATTATTGAAAGCTAAACTCACCTCTATTTCAAAAGGAGCTATTGAAGTAGAGTATCCTATGAAATTTCCTTTAAAAACAAAAAGATAATTATGCAATTAGATAAAATTTTAGCAATTTCTGGACGTCAAGGCCTGTATGAAATGAAAGCAGAAACCAGAGGCGGGATTTTAGCAATCTCTCTTGTTGATGGGAAGCGTATCACTACTTCTATAAATAATCAAATAAGTATTCTTAGTGAGATTCAAGTTTACTGTATTGGGAAAGAAATTCCTTTAGAGGAGGTGTTAAAAAAACTTCTTAAGAAAGAATCAGGGAAGATTGCAAGTATTAAGCCAAAGGCATCAGCAGCTGATTTAAAAGCCTATTTTTCTGATCTTGTCGAGCAATATGATGAGGATCGTGTTTATTCTTCAGATATTAAAAAAATCATCCAGTGGTATAATATTTTGGTTACAAATAAAATAATTACTTTAGAAAAAACATCACCTAAACCACCCACTAAGTCAAAGGAAGAACCTAAAAAAAATAATAATAAAGACACTTCAAAATCTATAAAAAATCCTAAAACCTAATGAATTCTAAAGCAGCTAAATTAGAAGCTTTTGGTCGTTTGTTAGATGTTATGGACGATCTGCGGGAAAAATGTCCTTGGGATCAAAAACAGACTTTTGAAACGCTACGTCATCTAACCATTGAAGAAACTTATGAATTGGGAGATGCTATTTTGAGTAATGACCTTATTGAGATTAAGAAAGAACTTGGTGATTTGTTACTTCATATTGTTTTTTATGCAAAGATAGGAAGCGAACAAAAGAAATTTGATATTGCAGATGTTACAAATGATATTGTTGAGAAGCTGATTTATAGACATCCTCATGTTTATGGAGATGTTACTGTAAAAGATGAGGCTGAAGTTAAAAGAAACTGGGAAGTATTAAAATTATCGGAAGGAAGAGAGAGTGTTTTAGAAGGAATTCCAAGGGGTCTTCCCGCTCTTATTAAAGCTCAGCGAATGCAAGAGAAAGCAGCAGGTGTTGGTTTTGATTGGAAAACAAAAGAGCAAGTTTGGGGAAAAGTAGAAGAAGAAATTTCTGAATTAGAGGGGGCGATTACCAGAGATGATAAATTAGCTATTGAAGCTGAATTTGGTGATTTGCTTTTTTCGGTAATAAATTATTCACGATTTTTAGAAATTAATCCAGAATCAGCCTTAGAACGAACCAATCAAAAATTCATTAGTCGCTTTAAATATATTGAAACAGCGGCAAAAAAAAAAGGTACTTCAATAGAATCACTTTCTATTGATGAAATGGAGACTTTCTGGATAGCTGCCAAAAATCAATTCTCTTCAGATGATTCTAATTCTTGAGAAGAGACTTTTCTTGCTGATTTATCTTGACTATTTTTAACTTGCTTTAAGCGTATATAATCTTCTTGAGCCCTGTTAATTTTATTCTGACAGCTTTTAATTTGTTTCTCTACATTTTTGAATAACGGATTTTCAGAACTCGAATTACTGAAGAACTCAAGGTTATTTTCTAATTGTGTCAATTCACTTTTTAAAGAATTTACTATAGTTCTTCCCTCTTGTAATTTTTGTTGCAAGCGATTGGGATCTGATTGTAAAATGAGGATATTCAAATCGTTTAAAACTTCTTTTTTAGCTATTTTTTCAATTGCTACTTTTTTAACAACTGCTAGTAGAGTATTAGAAAAAGATAAATTCATTTTTTCGTCTTTAACCGAATCTAATCGACTAAATGCTTGCCAAGAATCCCAATAGTCTAGATATTCTTTTTTCAGAGTATCTGGATCATTCGAGAATTCTGCAGCTTTAAGTTTTTCTATATGATTAAGTTTTTCTTTATTTAATGTTTCTTGTTCTGGAGAAAGTTTTTGATAACCAGATTTTAAGCGGTCAAAATACACTTTGTGAATGTCGGAGAATTCAGTCCAAAATTTATTATCAAGCTTTCGAGGAACAAAGCCAATAGTTTTCCATTGTTCCTGTAAGTCTTTCATTTCTCGTATTTTAGATTGCCAAGCTTCACTTTCTAAAATTTCTTTTGATTTCTGAATTAAATTTTTCTTTCCGGCAATATTTTTATTGTATTCTTTCTTTTGGTCTTTGTAAAACACATTTTTTAATTGCATAAATTCCCTTCCTATTTCTCGAAATTCTTGCCAAGTCGTTTTACTTTCTTTTGCTGGTACATAACCAACTCCTTTGAATTGATCCCTTAAAGTGTTAAAACGATTAATTGCATTTTGCCATTCCTTGTGATTTTTTGGAGCAGGGTCAGACAAGGTTTTCATTTCTTTAAGTAAAGTTTCTTTTGAAGACAGATTTTCTTTCATTGCTCCAACCATATTTTTTTGGTAGGCCTGTCTTTTTGCTTGAATCACTTTTGAAGCTTCTTGAAAACGAGCCCAAAGAACATCTCTATGTTTCTTTGCTACTGGACCTAGGTCGTTTTTCCAAAGCTGATGTAATGTATTTAGATCACGGCTTGCCCTCAAAACGTCTCCAGCTTCTTGAAGTACTTCAGCTCGCTCAATAATCTTTAATTTCTCTTCATAATTATGTTTGTAATCAAGTTCACGAAATTCACGGTTTAAATGGAGAAAATCATAAAATTTTTCAACATGGTGTTTATAGGTTTCCCAAAGGTTTTGACTTTCTGCACGTGGAACTAATCCAACATTATACCAATTTTCTTGAAGTGTTCTAAAGTTTTTATAAACCGTATTAATATTTTGGTCAATGTTAATAAGACTTTTAATTTCTTCTATTATATCTTTTTTTCGCTCTAAGTTTACTTTTTGTGTTGCTTCTAGACCTTTATAATGTTCACGTCTTTTTTTACGATAATCATATCCTATTTGGTCAAAACTTTTTTTATATTCTGGTTTGTAGAAAAAGTCAATTTCATTTCCACCATTATCAATGAATGATTTTTTTTGGGTTTCATAATCTTCTTGAAATTTCTCTTCAAAAAGTTTATTTATTGTTTGCACATCATTGTGATGCTTAATCCATCGATCGCTACTTACAATTAATTCAAATTTTTCAATTAAAGCTTCCAGCGTTAAAGATGACAAATCTACTTCAGGAGATGATAAATCATTTTCAGATTCTTTATTATGTTTTGTTTCTTCTGATTTCCCCTTAGTTTCTTTAACAACTTTCGTTGCTGTTTTGGAAACAGTAACAAGTTCTTTTTTTTCCTCAGTTATTGAGAAATCATTTTCTTGCGGTGTATTTTGTTCTTCCGCATTAGATAGTATGGTGTTTTCTTCCATAGTTAGTAGCTTATTTACAAATAATATACATTTTTTTGGATTCTAAAAAATATATTTTATCAAATTTATCTAATGTTCCATAGCTCCCATGCTTTTTCAGCTTGATATAATAACATCTTTGAGCCATTACTTACTTTTGCTCCTTCTTTTTTTCCTTTTTTAAGGAAGAGTGTTTCTTCAGGATTGTAGATTAAGTCAAAAAGTAAATGTTTTTTGTTTATCCATTGATAGGGGATAGGTGGACACTCATCTATATCAGGAAAAGTTCCTAATGGAGTCGAGTTAATAATTAAATCGGTTCTTTCAATTTCAGCTTTATTAAGTGCCGCATAGCTTAATTGTTTGCTTTGAGGTGTTCTTGATACAAATATTACTTCACAATGAAGTTTATCTAATACATATTTAACAGCCCCAGAGGCACCTCCTGTACCTAATATTAATGCACGTTTTAATGGTTTGTCAATTAATTCTAACAAGGATTTTTCAAAACCAATATGATCGGTATTGTGACCAGTAGTTTTTCCGTTTTTGTCCCAAACAATTGTGTTTACTGCATTAATAACTTTGGCTTCTTTCGAAATACTATTTAAAAATGGTATTACTTCTTTTTTATAAGGAATAGTAACATTAAGACCTTTGGGGAGGTCTTTTTTTTTGATTAAACTTTCAAATTCTTTTATAGTTTTAAAATCAAAATTTACATACTCACAATCATCTAAAGCTTCATTTTTAAATTTAGAAGTAAAATATTTTTTAGAAAAAGAGTAGTCAATATTTTTTCCTACCAGTCCAAACTTTTTTTTATTTTCTTTTTTTACCATAATGATTTATTACAAAAATAAGTGTTACTCCTAATAAAATTGAAAGTATAACTTCATAGGTGTATGAATTACTGAAATCGGGGAAGCTATAATGGTAATAATCTATTTTAGGATTCCCCAGACTATTTAGAATTAATGCTCCCTTATTATCGTGTTTAAAAACCTCTATTTTCCAAGGCCATACTAAACTTATAGTTCCTGTAATAAATCCAATTATGCTTGCTAATGTAAGTTGTGGATGTTTTTTAAGTATTCTTTTTATTATGTTTGAAAATAGAATTAAACCCATGACAGAACCCAGTGTAAAAACACCCATAATAATTAAAAGGCGCTGAACTTTTGGATCATTTAGGGTTTCAAAATCTAAGAAAAGGGCATTAGACAATACTGAATATAGTGCATTAACCGAATCTACTAAAAGTAGATTGTAATTTCCTAGTATTAAAAGAAGAAAAGAACCTGACAGCCCTGGTATTGTCATGCCAGAGACGCTTATCATACCACAACAAAAAACAAATAAAAGATGATCATTTTCAGCAGCAGGTCTGGCAAAGTTTAAACTTATGCCAATAACTAGGCCCACGACCAATAGAAGTATAATTTTATTATTCCATGTATGAATTTGTTTAATAATCAAAACTAAAGATGCTACAATCATACCAAAAAAAACTCCAAAAACAATAGCTTCATTTTTTTTCATAGCATAGTCTAACATAAGTGAAACACTAAAATAACTTATGATTACACCTCCAAAGAGGTAACAAAGAAATTGTCCATTTATGTATGTAGAAAAAGAGTTAAATCGACCCATGAAAAGAAGTTTTAATGCTTTTCCATTTAAACGTTGAAATGAAAAAATCAGCTCTTCATAAAACCCCCCAATTAAAGCAACTATTCCTCCTGAAACTCCAGGAACCTTATTTGCTGCTCCCATAGCAATACCTTTTACTACCAACAAAACCTTATCTAAGGTACTTCGTTTGTATTGAGTAGTGCTCATTTTTTTTGAATAGACTTGGTGCATTCAATAACAAATAATATTTTAAATCCAAGAAACATTAAAATTAATGCTTTAATTATTTGAGGATCACCTCCTTCAAAAGATGATGGGAATACAGCGATTGTTTTTTCTATTATACTAGAACTATCTATGATGATTTCTTTTTGCCAAGGCCAAACTTTATGAAGCGCACCAATCATAAGGCCAATTAAAACTGCCATTATTTGTTTTGGATAAAGTTTTAATAACCAGGTTAAAATTTTAGAAAAAACTTTAATTCCACAAATCATACCAAAAGTAAAGACACCTAAAACACTTGCTACTGCAAATAATTTTGCTTGATTAAAATCAAAAAGCAATTCTTGTGCTTGTCTAACATTTGAAAGTATGGTTTGATATACTCCCATTACAAGTAATATGTATGCACCCGACAAGCCAGGAAGAATCATTGCTGAAATACCAATAAATCCAGAAATAAAAAGATACCACAAACTAAAATCTTCTCCAGTCCCATGAAATTGAGTACTTAAAAAGGAAAATACTGCTCCTAAACATAAATATAGTATAGAGGAAATGTTGAGACTAAGATCAGTTTTTATTAGGTAAACAATACTGGCAATTAGTAGACCAAAGAAAAAAGACCATAACCCAATGGGTTCATTATTAATAAACCATTCTAGGATTTGAGATAACAGAAGAATACTGGTAATAATTCCACTAAATACGGTTAATAGAAAGAATCCATTTAGTTTTTTCCAAACATCAGTTAAGCCTTTTTTTCTTATATGTTTAAGGGTATTCCAAGAAAATGAATTAATACTTTCAAGAAGCTCTTTATATATTCCTGTAATTAAGGCAATGGTTCCTCCAGAAACACCAGGAACAAGATCGGCTGCTCCCATAAGCATACCTTTTAGGAAAAGAAATAAATGACGCATTTTAAGTATTGCCTAATTTAATTAATACAAAGGTAGAGAACCCATTTTTGATAAGAGATTTGTTGAACTTAATTAATAATAAAAATTGTCTTTATTTACTTTAAAGTTGAGAAAAGTTTAAAAAAAATTGCTTGATCTTTTTTATTTAGATTATAATCAATAATATTTACTTTCTCTTTTATACCATTCTGGAGGAGTAATTTACATCCCATATTTCTTAGTTTCAGCTCTTCACTTTCAGGGTATCCTTTGAAGGCTATTTGTATTATATCAAAAGCTTGTTTCCAAAGCTTAAGATGAATATTAAGGTCGATATAATTTATTAGTAAAGTAAGTTCAAAAAACCCAAAATCAATCACTTTTTGATACGCTGTAAGGGCTTCATTATTTAACTTTAAAGATTGATTAACAAAGGCACTTTGTTTCCAAAGTAAAAATGAATCATTATTTGCTTCCAAAGCAATTTCTAAATAGTGTTTAGCTTTTTTAAAATTTTCGGCTTCAATATGAAAATTAATTAATGATTGCCAACTATTTTCATTAGCAGGCTCGATATGGACTGATTTTAAGTAAAATTTTTGGGCCAGTTGATTATTCCCTAGTTTTTCATGACATCTTCCAATGCTTTCAAGAATAAAAGCGCTAGGATCAGAAGTGTTTAGTGCCACTTCATAATTTTGAATACTTTCATTAATCCGACCAATTTTTTCTAAAACTTTACCTTTTTCAACGTAAGCTCCTGTAAAAGTATCATCACTAATGATCGCATAATCAAAGGCAGAAAGTGCTTCATTTGTTTTATCAAGTTTAGATAAAAGTTTTCCTAATTGATGCCATGCAACTTCACAATAGGGGTTATGCTCTAAAACTTCGTTTAATGATTCAATTGCCTCTTCGTCTTTATTTAGTTGTTCATAGCAATATAAAAGATTATAAAGAGAGGGGTAGTCCTCTTTGTTATTTTTAAGACAATTTTTGAAATAATGTAAACTTTTTTCATATTCTTCCACAAGAAGATGTTCTAAACCGAGTAAGTTCCATATTTCTTCTGGTTCTTCGGAAAGTTCAAGCGCATTTTTAAGAAAAAGAATAGCACCTGCATGGTTTCCTGATTTGGAGGCTATTGTTGCTCTTTGCAAAAAAACTTCTTCATATAGAGGATCTATCTTTGAAACGTAGTCCAATAGATCTAAAGCATTTTCATATTTTTGATCTAAAATAAAAACTTCACTTTGCAGCAACATTAATTCAAGATTAGAAGGGTGTTGATTAAGCCCCATTTTCAATGCTTTTTTTGCTAGATTGTTTTCGGCAAAACCAAGGTAATGAACAATAATGTCTTCAAATTCTTGAGCATCGAAAAAATACACATGATTAGTTTTGAGCATACTCTCAAATTTTATTATCGATGATTGTGTATTTTCAGAATTAAAGTCCAGCATATTTTCTTTAAAGGAAAGTTTTTTAAAGTTAAGCACTAGTTCTTAATCATTTAGTTTCCTTTTGCTTTGTTTTTAACAAAATAATGAACAGTATTTATCACGATATTTCGTCTAAAACACTTCGAATAATTGCACAACCCTTTTTAATTTCTTTTTCAGTAATTATCAATGGTGGTGATATCCTTAGAGCTTTCTTTTCCCATAATAACCAAAACAATATGAGCCCTCTATCAATACATTTTAGGACCACTTGATTTGCGATTTCCGCATTTTCAAGAATGGGAGCTAGCATTAACCCTTTACCTTGGATAGAATTTATTTTTGGGTGGTCTAGTTCAGCTCTGAAAAGTGCTTCTTTTTTAGATATTTCTATTAATAATTTGGAATCCCTTATTTCACGTAAAGTAGCTAAGCAAGCAGCTGCAATTACAGGGTTTCCTCCAAAGGTAGTAATATGTCCAAGCTTGGGATTATTTTCTAAAAGCTTCATAAGTTTATGCGAAGCTGTGAAAGCCCCAACGGGTAGTCCACCACCCATTCCTTTTCCCATCACAACGATATCTGGTTCAACTTCAAAATTTTCAAAACCAAAAAAGGTACCTGTTCTACCAAAACCTGGTTGTATTTCATCCAATATAAGTAAAGCACCAACTTTTTGGCAGCGAGCTTTTACTTTTTGTAAGTAATCATTTTGTGGGAGTATAAACCCTGCACCACCCTGAATTGTCTCTAAAATAACTGCCGCTGTTGCTTTTGTGATATATGACAAATCATTATCTGAGTTAAACCTTATAAACCTTGTATTAGGGAGTAACGGACGGTAGCCTACTTTTTGATGTTCTGATCCTAATAAGCTAAGTGAACCATGGGTACTTCCGTGATAACTATTAATAGCTCCTATTAACTCATTTCTTCCAGTAGCTTTTTTTGCAAGTTTTAGTGCACCTTCAACAGCTTCGGTTCCAGAATTTGTTAAATACACAGATTCTTGATTGTCAGGGAGTAAGGCTATTAATTCTTTAGATAAGCTGACTGCAGCTGATTGAGCAAATTCTCCATATACCATTACATGCATGTGTTTTTTTATTTGTTTGCGAATTGCAGTAACTACTTTAGAGTGGCAGTGGCCAAGACTACATACAGAAACTCCAGCGATAAAGTCAAGATATTTTTTACCAGAAGTGTCTGTTATATAAACTCCTTTTGCTTTTTTAATCTCAATCCCTAACGGGTGGGGTGTTGTTTTTGCTTGGTAGTTTAAAAAATCTTCCTGAAGAGTAGTCATTTTTATTTATTCTTGGATTCTTCTTCTGGGAATTTTAAACCCAAGATTTCAGGAAATTGATCCTCTCTATCTTTTTCATCAAAAAGATCTTCAATAGTTTCAGGTTTTTCAGTAATTCGCCATATAAAGCCTTTTAATGTTCGGTCATTCAGGGGTAGTTCTTCTTCCGGATAAACATCTCCATTTGGACTCACTAAAAAGGTAATGTTTTCAATTTGCCCATCATTAAAATTCATTTGTAAAGCACTGCAGGTTGTTTTGTCAATTCCAATGAGCTGAAGATCTTCATCATTATAAAGATAATAGACCATTTCAGTATTTTTAGTTATAACAATATTATCAAGACGTCCTTCTTTGAATGCTCCGTTTAGAATTCCACCCTTAATTTGTTGATATCCATCCACACTTAAAGTATCTTTTTCAATTATAAAAATATTGCCTGTTATTTTTAAGGAGTCTAGTTTTCTAGTAACAAGGTCAGAAAGTAAAAAGATTTTATCTCCTGACATTTGACTTTCACCAAACCATAATACAGGATTTGCACCGTTTCGGTCTGCTTCTGTAAAAATCTGTTCTTGCTGATTAGTAAGAGGCCTACTTAATAGCTTAGTTAACCCAATTGATTGATCTAAATACAATGAGTCAGATCGACCCCGGATATCACTTTTAAGAATACGAACATCATAATACCCTCTTAAAATACGTTTTTCCTGTGGACCCGTCGCTACAAGGGTGTCTGCATGAATAAAAAGAGAATCTTGATCAACTATATTAATAGCCATTGCTCTTCGCGTAATAATTGCAGAGTCTTTTGCTTTAAATATTTCTGCGTAGTGTCCGGTGATAATAGAGTTATTTAGAGAGTCAACAATACTTACGTTTTTTGATGCTGAGGCATAATCGTGTTCGCTTTCAAAATATAGGCTATCGCCTTTAATTATTTTATCATCGTAGTATAAAGTTGCATTTTCTTTAAAAATACCTTTTTCTCTTTGCATGTCGTAAAACCCGCGTTCACAAAAAATTGTATAGTTTTCTCCTTTTATTTTTGAATTACCATAAAGGTAGGCTTGTTTTAACTCAGTAAAATAATCTAATTGTTCTGAATTAACTATATATTTTGGATTTAAGATAGTTACATCTGAAGTAAAGCGATACTTATTTTCGGCCATAAAATAGGTTCCTCTTTGACTAGTAAGAGTGCTAGCACTATCAACAACAATTCCTTTTGTATTGTAAAAAGCTTTATCATTAACTCGATCTAGGTTAAGCTTTTCTGTTTTAAGTGTCATGTCAGATTTTTTAAGATCAACATTACCTATGGCAATTGCCGTTTTAGTTTTCCCATCATATTCAATAGTATTACATGTCATCTGTAAGCTGTCTCCTTGAGTAAAAATAACATCACCCATAGCCCTGAAGTAATTGTTTTTAGAATAGAAATAGGCTTTATCTGATTCTATTAAGGCCCCTTCGTGAAAAAGTTTAACACGTTTATTTGGAGTTTTAAATAAAATATTAGCACCAGGAAATTTCTCTTGATCTTGGGTTGATCCTCCGGCTTGACGAATTTGAATAATTTTAGGTATTTTAGAATTTTGCGCAGTTAGACTTAAACTAAAAATAACAAGTAAGATCACATAACCTCTAAGTACCATTATTTAATTCAATTTATCTAAAAATTGTTTGCTTACGATCAGGTCCTACTGACACTATTTTAATGGGCGTCTCAAGTGCTTTCTCTAAATAATCAATGTAGTGTTGGAAATTCGACGGAAACTCATCTGGAAAAGTCATTTTTGTTAAGTCTTCTGTCCAACCTGGAAGTTCTTCATATATCGGCTCTATACCTGAAGAAATGTCATAAGGAAAATAATCCATTTTCCCTTCGGGTGTATTATATGAAACACAAACTTTTATATTTTTAAATCCTGAAAGGACATCACCTTTCATCATCATTAATTGCGTAACTCCATTTATATGAATTGAATATTTTAAAGCTACTAAATCAATCCAACCACATCTTCTTGAGCGTCCTGTGGTTGCACCAAATTCATTTCCTATTCTTCCCATTTTTTCTCCATCTTCATCAAAAAGTTCAGTAGGGAACGGGCCACTTCCAACTCGAGTGGTATAGGCTTTAAATATACCATAGACTTCTTTTATTTTATTAGGGGCTACTCCTAATCCAGTACAGGCTCCTGCAGCTGTAGTTGTCGAAGATGTCACAAAAGGATAGGTTCCAAAATCAACATCTAAAAGAGAACCTTGGGCTCCTTCTGCTAAAATTTTCTTACCTGCTTTCTGTGCCTCAATAAGGTATTGTTCACTATCAACAAGTCTAAATGTTCTAAGAGCTGCTATACTTTCAAAGAATGCGTTTTCCATACTTTTTAAATCGTACTCAACTTTAGCATCATAACTTTCAAGAATTCCTAAGTGCTTTTTCGTTAGTCGCTGGTATCTTTCTTCCCAATTTACAGCTAAAATATCTCCTACTCTAATTCCATTTCTTCCGGTTTTATCCATGTAAGTTGGTCCAATTCCTTTCAGAGTCGACCCAATTTTAGCTTTACCTTTTGCTGCTTCTGATGCAGCATCCAGTAATCTATGGGTAGGAAGTATAAGGTGAGCTTTTTTTGAAATTAATAATTTGTCAGTAAAGTCAATTTTATAAGGCGCTAAATTATCAATTTCTTTTTTGAAAATGATAGGATCAATTACGACTCCATTTCCAATAAGATTTATTGCTTTCGGATGGAATATTCCGGAAGGAATCGTATGTAAAACATGTTTATTCCCCTCAAATTCTAAGGTGTGTCCAGCATTTGGTCCTCCTTGAAACCTTGCGATTATATCATAAGAAGTGGTTAATACATCAACAATTTTACCTTTTCCTTCGTCCCCCCACTGAAGCCCGAGTAGCAAATCTACTGCCATGTTATGTTATTTTTTTTTAGTACCGTAAAAGTATAAAGAATGCTTGTGAATATCTACATCAAAAACTTCTTCTATTGTTTTTTTTATTTGTTGAATTCTAGGGTCACAAAATTCTTTTACTTCCCCAGAGTCTGTTAGGATAATATGGTCGTGTTGGTGATCAAAGTATGATTTTTCATATTGAGCTTGACTTTTTCCAAACTGATGTTTTCTTACTAAACCACATTCTAATAAAAGTTCAATGGTGTTATATAAGGTTGCTCTACTGACACGGTAATTTTTATTCTTCATTTTGATGTACAAAGATTCAATATCAAAATGTTCTTTATTGTCATATATTTCAAAAAGAATAGCAAAACGTTCAGGTGTCTTTCTGTGACCTTGCCTATCTAAGAAGTTAATAAAAACTTCTTTAACAATTTCTTGGTTTGATTTTTCTATAATCATTTAACAAATATAGTTATAAAGGCTTATTCCCTAACAATTTTGTCAATTCCGTTTACACTTTCTAGTTTTCGGACTAACTTATTTAGAATATTTTTATTTTGGACACTTAATTCAATGATACCAGTAAAAAATTGATCTTCGCTGGCGAAGTTTATTTTATTTATATTTATATTACTATTATTTGAAATCATTCGTGTAACTTCGTTTACAAGACCACGGTGATCGATTCCTGTTAATTTTAGAATTGCCGAATATTCTTCTAATGATGAGTCTATCCACTTTGCTGATAGTATTCTGTATGCGAAATTTGATTGTAATGTTAGTGCATTAGGACATTCTTTTTGGTGGACTTTAATTCCTTCATTGACTGTAACAAAACCAAAAACTGTATCTCCAGGGATAGAGTTACAACAGTTAGCAAAACTATAGGCCAATGACTCTCTTTCTTTTCCAAAAACTAAGTTATCATATTTTTCAACAGATAGATTTTCTTGAAATGATTTTTCAGAACCCATACTCTTTTTGAAGAAATTTATTAATGAATTATTGTAGTTGCTCGCAAATTTTTTGAGTTGCGTATTGTCCAAAGTTCCAATTTTAGTTTTGTAAAAAAGATCTTGACTTGATTTAAACTTAAAAAACAAAATCATTTGATTTATTGTTTTCTTATTAAGATTAATTTTGAGTTGTTTTAATTTTCTTCTTAAAAGTTCTTTTCCTTCTTCTGTATATTGTTTTTTTTCATCATTTATAGAAGATTTTATTATGGAACGAGCACGGGAAGTTATTACAAAATCCAACCAACTATTTAAAGGGGTGATTTTTTCAGAAGTAATTACATCAATTTGATCTCCACTTTTCAAAACTTTACTTAAAGGTACTAAGCGATCATTTACACGAACGCCTCTTGTTTTTTTACCAATTTCCGAATGTATAGAAAAGGCAAAATCTAATGCAGTTGCTCCTTGAGGTAGAGATTTTAACTCCCCTTTTGGAGTAAAAACAAAAATTTCTTTAGCATATAAATTAAGCTTAAAATCTTCGACAAATTCTACCGCATTTCCTGTATTATTTTCTAATACTTCCTGCAATCTATTGAGCCAGCTATCAATCCCAATATCTTTTTGTTCGCCTTGTTTGTATTTAAAGTGTGCAGCATAACCTTTTTCAGCAATTTCATGCATCCTTCTCGAGCGAATTTGAACTTCAACCCACTTATTCATGGGGCCCATAACAGTGATATGAAGAGCTTCGTATCCATTTGACTTAGGTCCTGAAATCCAATCACGAAGACGTGTTGGGTTAGGCGTAAAGTGATCGGTTATTATAGAATAGATTTTCCAAGCAATAAATTTCTCTTTACTTCGCTGGCTATCATAAATAATGCGAATTGCAAACTTATCATAGACTTTATCTATAGATATGTTTTGGGTTTGCATTTTTCTATGAATAGAATATATAGACTTGCTTCGTCCTTTGATCACATATTTTAAACGTTCTTTTTTTAATTCAAGAGAAATAAATTTAGAAAAGGAATTAATGTAATTTTTTTGGGAATTTACACTTTCATCCATATGTTTTTTGATGGAAGCATATCTATTAGAATCTGTATACTTGAGGCTTAAGTCCTCAAGCTCTGTTTTTATATTGTATAATCCAATTCTATGAGCAAGGGGAGCATATATGTAGAGTGTTTCAGATGCAATTTTAACTTGTTTATATTCTGGCATTGAATCCATCGTTTGCATATTATGTAAACGATCGGCAATTTTAATAATTATAACTCTAATATCATCATTTAACGTAAGAAGCATTTTCCTGAAATTTTCAGCTTGCAAGGAAATGTTCTTATCTTTTTTAAGATTGGAAATTTTGGTGAGACCGTGTACAATTTTAGCTACAGATTCCCCAAAAAGACGTTCAATGTCTTGAAGTGTAAATACTGTATCTTCAACAACGTCGTGAAGAAGAGCTGCTGCAATAGAAGTAGCATCTAGACCTATTTGTTGTGCCACAATTTTAGCAACACTTATTGGATGAAAAACATAGGCTTCTCCAGACTTTCTTCGTTGACCATTATGTCCTTCAACAGCAGTGTCAAAAGCTAAACGAATCATTTTTTTATCATCAGAGGTAAGCGACTGATAACTAATTCGTAATAGTTCTTTATACTGATTGGCTATTTCTTTATTTTCAATTTTCGAATCTATGATCATTTCATTTTGAATATACTAAAGATTTAGGTTCTATTCAAATTGCTTATTCTTTCGTTGAGCCTCATACATCAAAATTCCTGCAGAAACAGATAAATTCAATGAATCTATGTCTTTGTCCATGGGTATAATTAAATTTTGATCTGTTTTTTTAAGCCATAACGAATCTAAGCCCGAACTTTCTGTACCCATAATAATTGCACATGGAGTTGAATAATCAAAGTCATTATAATTTATTGCCTCTGGGTGGATTGCAGCTGTTGCAATACAAATTGATTTTTTTTTCAGAAATGATATTACCTCTAGAGAATCACCTATAGCTGAAGGAATTAAAAATATACTACCTAAGCTAGATCGAATACTGTTTGGATTATAAAAATCTGTTTTTGGGTTTGCTACTATAACAGCATCCATTTTAGCAGCAGCAGCTGTTCGGAAAATTGCCCCAATGTTTCCTGGCTTTTCTGGGGCTTCAATTACTAGTATTATTGAACTTTCATTAAGTATTAAGTCTTCTAATTTGTGGGTTTTACTTTGAGCGATAGCAATTATTTTCTCTGATCCTGAGCGAATACTCAAACGTTCAAAAATTGAAGACGCTAATAAAAAAACATTAGATACTTTGGACTGAGAGATAATCAGTTCAAACGAGTGTTCAGCTGCTTTATGTATAAAAACAGATTCTAGAAGATAACCTCCTTTTAAGGCTTTTTCAATCTCTCTTTCTCCTTCAATTACAAAAAGACTATGTTTTTTACGCTCCTTTGTTTTTTGAAAAAGCAAGCGTAATTTTTTTATTTCAGGATTTTGAATACTTGATAGTGCTTTCACTTTTGCAAGGTATTTTAAAATATAAGGAAAAATAAAAAAAGTTAATAGAAGTTTTAAATATCAAAAACATTTTTTTTTGAATATGCTATTACTAGTCCTACCATTGCACTATAGCTTTTAATCCCAAGTACTTGACCGTTGGCTTTTAAGTAGTTGTCATAGCCTTTTTTTAAATAAGGCTCAAAGGGATTTTCATAAGCCTTCCAAAAAGCAGATTGTTCTTGAAAATTTTTTAATATGCCGGGTTTTAATAGTGCTAAAAGTTCTTTTGCTTTTTTTTGATTTAACTTATATAAATCTGCATAACAATATTTTAATCCAAAACTATACCCTGAAAATTTAATAAAGGGGTCTGGATTATTTATAGATGTGTAAAAAGCAATAAAATTTGCTTCATTTTCTGCTGCTATTCCAAGTTGATGAGCCATTTCATGAGCAGCCGTTGTTATGTAGTTAAAAGCGGGAATATTTTTATTTACATGTGATTCCAAGGTAAGTGGATTTAAATAGCCAGAATATCCCATATAACTGAGTACTGAATTCCATAAAGAATTTTTTAAAAATGGTTGAACAGTATATTGTTCTTTTGTAAACATAAAATTGCGTTCTATTATGCTAGAGATAGTATCTTTTGAGTAAGGTATTTTTACTGGAATACTGTCTTCATTACTCAGTTGTTCATGAAGTAAATTAGTTGTTTGTATTAGTTTCTCTAAAGTTTCGATTAGCTGTGTTTCATTATAAGTTAAATCATATGCTAAAGTTTTATTCAATGGAAGTCGATAATAATTTAATCCCCAACTAAGTTGAAATATTAAATGAATTAACGAAACATAAGCCAGTCCACGAAAAAGATAGGTTCGAAGTCTATTTAAAGGGCTTTTAAATAAATAAATTAAACTTCCTATGAAAGATATAATTGCTACTAAATAGATTAAATCTCCAAATGAAAAAGGAATATTTTCAAAAAAAAAGCGATGTGATTTAAAAATTAAAGGATAAATTTTTTGACTGTAGTTTGTTTCTATCCATTCAGAGTTATTTTTAGACCATTTTAAGGCCAGCCACTGCAAGGGTATGACGCCAATTAAAAAATAGTTTATATTTTTCATAAAGAAATAAAGACCAACTAATAGCTGGCCTTTTTTTTATTTAATTACGGTTACAATTTCAACTTCAAAAATCAAATCTGAATTTGGTGGTACGCCTTGACCGCCGTTGGCTCCATAAGCTAGTTTATAGGGCAAGAAAAGCGTTGCTTTATCACCTTCTTTTAGAAGTCGCAGGCCTTCCTTGAATCCTTCAATCATAGCATCTGTTTCTCCAACTCTAGCTTCAATAGGCTCATATTTTCCGGCCATTTGACGCTGTTTATTCAGCATATTATTAGCCAAAGCAGTTGCTTCAATACTCGTTTCAAGAAGCTTGCCGTCATCAAAATAAACCGAATAATTTACGTTTACAACATTTGTCAAAATAACAGCAGCACCACTTCCATTTTCAGTAATGTTGTATTGAAGACCTGAAGCGGTAGTAATGGATTCTTTTTTGATTGCAAAATGTTTAGTGATATTACGATCTTTTATATATTCTTCTTTTGCATTTTTTTCTTGTGTAATTAGATTTTTTTGTTTGAAATAAGAATTAAAAACTGCTGGAGAATCAAATTTCTTAGCTTCTTTTCCTATTCTAATAATATTAATTTCTTCAATTAAATCATTTGTAACGATACTATCAACAACTCTTTGCCCTTCAATTACTTCTCCAAAAACAGTATGTTTTCCATCTAACCATGGTGTCGCTTTATGGGTAATAAAAAATTGACTTCCATTAGTAGAAGGGCCAGAATTTGCCATAGAAAGTATACCAGGACCTTTATGAGTTAAATCACTAAATTCATCATCAAAAGTATAACCAGGTCCACCTGAGCCTATACCCAAAGGATCTCCTCCTTGAATCATAAAATTTGGAATGACACGGTGAAACTTTAATCCATTATAGTATTTTTTTGATTTATATTCATTGACTACATTTGAATTTTCACCTTCACTTAACGAAACAAAGTTTGCAACAGTAATGGGAGCTTTTTCATAGGCTAGTTTTATGATTATGGATCCTTTTGGCGTGATAATATCTGCATATAAGCCAGGTTCAAGATCAGGATGTTTTGTTTCACATCCTAAAAGGGCTATTGCAATAGAAAGAGTAGTATATAATTTTTTCATTTAGGATATTTTATTTAATATAAACGTTCAATTGTAAAGCGAAGAGGCTGATTAATGCCAATTTTATGACCATCACCTTGATAACCATAACAAAGGTATGAAGGAAAAAGAAAAACAACAACTTCATTAACTTTCATTATGCGAAGTCCTTCACGTAAAGCAGGCAGTAAATCTTCTTGGTCTATTCTGTAATTTACTATTCCAAGTTCCTTTTTATTATAAAGCAACTCTTTTTGGAGTGTTTCTATGGAGTATTCAAAAGACACTAGTTCTCCCTTTTGAGGAGATTTAAAGTAATCAGATGATTTATTTATATAGGCAAATAAATACCCTGATGGGGCTTTTTTGTATATATATGATGAATCTTCTTTTGCTACTTGATTCAATAAGCGTTCTTCTTCAATAAATAAATTTTTATTGTGCTTTGCGGAGCTAGTTATATAACTAACTTCTTTTTTATTTATTGGATGCCTTGGTTCAATTTCTTGACAAGAAACTAAAAACACTAGCAGCAATAAGCTATATATTTTTTTCATTAATTAGAATTGATTTGCAACTTCTTTAATTGCTTTTTCAAATCGAATTACAGTCTTTTTTATAGACTCTTTTGACATACCGCCAGCAGCATTATGATGTCCGCCACCATTAAAATAGATTCGCGCAAAGTCGTTTACTGAAAAATTTCCTTGAGATCTAAAAGACATTTTAAGAATACCTTCCTGTTGATTTTCTATCATAATACACGAAAAAAGAATACCCTCCATACTCAATCCGTAATTCACAAAACCTTCAGTATCACCTTTTTTATAGTCACAAGTGTTAAGTTCTTCTTGTGAAAGCGTCATATATACTATGGGAAGGTTCTTGATATGCTTCATATTAGATAGAGTAATTCCTAGAAGCTTTAATCTACTAAAGGATGCACTATCATAAATTTTTTGATGAATATTGGAACTAGAAGCTCCTGCTTCAATTAAATGAGCTATCGCTTTGTGAGTTTTTGGTGTGGTATTTGGATATCTAAAGGAACCTGTATCTGTCATTATCCCCGTATACAGGCAGTCGGAAATTTCAGATGTAAACGCATTTTTATTGAGCGTGTTAATTAGATGGTAAACCATTTCACAAGTAGAACTCATTGAAGGATCAGAATACATCAAAGAGGCATAATCACCTGGACTTTCGTGATGATCAATCATTATTTTAGTTGCCTTAGAACCTTTAATTAAGGGTTCTAAATCTCCAATTCTAGATAAGTTATTAAAATCAAGGGTAAAAATTAAAGTAGCAGAATCAATTTTTTGACGTACTTCTTTAGTGTCTTTATTAAATTTTAAAACAGTATCCTGACCGGGTAACCAATTTAAAAAATCAGGGTAATCATTTGGCGAAATTACAACCGCTTCATGCTTTTTTTTAAGCAAAAAAAATCTCAAAGCCAATGTACTCCCTAAAGCATCTCCATCAGGATTTTTGTGCGGGAGAATAACAATTTTTTGAGAGGTGTTAAGGAGTTTTTGTAAATCTGATATAAAGTGCTGTTTCATAACTTGTAAAGATACTATTTTCATAATATTTAGACGGCTCAATTTTTTTTAACTATTCATTAAATTTTTAGAATTTTTAGTGAAGGACGATTTAAATACATTTAGTAATTTTGCTCTAAAGAAAAAAAATGAATAATATTACACTTATGATGATTAAGCCTGATGGAGTCGAAAATGGACATATTGGGAATATCTTAGAAAAAGTAACTTCTTCTGGCTTCAAAATTAAAGCCTTGAAACTAACTCAACTAACCCAACAAGATGCAGAACATTTTTATTCAGTTCATAAAGAACGCCCTTTTTATAGTGAGTTAGTAGCTTTTATGACTAGAGGACCAATTATTGCTGCAATCCTTGAAAAAGAAAATGCTGTAAGTGATTTCAGAACTCTTATAGGTGCTACCAATCCCAAAGAAGCAGCTGATGGGACCATTAGAAAGTTGTATGCTACCTCAATGGGAGAAAATGCAGTTCATGGGTCTGATAGTGATGAAAATGCAGCTATTGAAGCTGCCTTTCATTTCGCAAAACGAGAGCGTTTTTAAATCAGCACTATTTTTTTAATTAATGTCTTTTTAAGATGTTCGTTTAGTCTAGTTACTATTTTTTCAAGATCATACTTTAATTCCATTTTTAAAGGTGCTGAATGTAAAGAGACATAAAGAGTGTTATGTGAGAAACGAACCTCATCAGTATACTGTAAAATATGTTTCCCCATCAATTCACCCCAAGCGTTACAAATTCTAATATTTTGAACACCTTTTTTTAAGGACTTTTGTTCAACAATATAATCTAACACAACTTTAATGGGCTTTGGATCAAACTTATTTTTCGAATTATTCATTGTTTAAGTTAATTAAAAGCGGTCTTTTATAATAAAAGGTTTTTTTTTCATGTTCTAATATAAGCTTTTGATCATCAAGAAAGACTATTTTTTTAGACCACTCGTCCCAGGAGGTTTTGAAATGTAAATAAAAACCTTCTTTCCTTTTTTCTACTTGAAAAGAGGTGGCATTTGTTGAAGTTTGAAATATTCCCATCATAGATGGAGCAACTTTATTCAGAACTCCTTTTTTCTCATTAAGTATGTAATGGTCGTATAGAGGTGTTACTGAATTTGTTTTAAACACCTCACCTTGTTGCTTAACAAAATCAATTTCCCAATAACCTTTCAATTGATCAATTGAAACAGTATTTTTCAAAGAACAGCCTATTGTTAAAGAGATGATTAATAATAGTGAAAAAGCTTTATGATTTTTATAAATCAAATATTTCATATCCTGATGTTGTTTTTGAAAGTGCTTGCAGAGTTCTGTCTTTATGGGTATCTGTAATGAATATTTGTCCAAAATCATTTTGATCTACTAAGGACATAATTTGTGATACCCTAAGTTGATCCAACTTATCAAAAGCATCATCTAAAAGTAAAATAGGAGGGAAACCAGTTTTTGATTTAAGAAAATCAAATTGTGCTAATTTAAGTGCTATAAGAAATGTTTTTTGCTCTCCTTGACTACCAAATTTTTTAATAGGATGGTCATCTTTTAAAAAGTGAATATCATCTTTATGAATCCCACAGCTTGTGTATTGAGTAATGCGATCTTTTGCGAGACTTTCTTCAAGAAGTTTAAGGTGAGATGATTTAAAAAGTTGACTTTCAAAGATTAAGTTTATATTTTCTTCTTGGTCACTTATAGTATGGTAGCAAGCTTTGAAAATAGGAATAAACTGGATCATAAAAGCCTTCCTTTTTTCAAAAATAGTTACACTTCTTTCAGCTAATTGTAAGTTGTAAATGTTTAAAGTGTCTGAATCAAAGGTTTGATTTAACACAAAAAATTTAAGCAAAGCATTTCTTTGCGATAGTATTTTATTATACTCTATCAAATGTTTAAGAAATTCCGCATCTGTTTGCCCAATTACAGCATCAATAAATTTTCTTCTAATACTGCTGCCTTCCGAAATTAGATCTTGATCTGCAGGTGAAATAATTACTGTAGGAATTAATCCTAAGTGATCAGCTAGCCTTTCATATGCTTTCCCATTCCTTTTAATAGTTTTTTTCTGCCCTTTTTTAACACTACAAATGATTTTTTCTTCACGCTTGTCTTTTTCATAGCGACCTTCTAGCACAAAAAAATCACATCCAAACTGAATGTTTTGGATCGAAATTGGATTAAAATAACTTTTTCCAAAAGATAAATGAAAAATTGCATCAAGTATGTTTGACTTTCCAACACCATTGTTTCCAATAAAACAATTGATCTTGGGGTTTAGATCAAATGTTTTGTAGCTAATATTTTTGTAATTAGTAAGTGTAAGTTGTTTTAAATACATATAATACAAAAATAATAAGTTAGAAGCTATCTTAGTACTTTTTGAATTAGAATAAAAAGACTAATTTTGAGCGCTCAATTAATTTTATAATGGCTACATACAAAAAACGCGGTGCAAAAAAATCAGTTACCACTTCAAAAGAAAATGAAGAGGCTATGGAAAGTACAACAGCAGAGGTTTTCGAAACCTTAGACACGACTGCCTCAAAAACTGAGGAGTGGGTTGTTAAGTATCAAAATATTATTTTAGCGTTTATTGGCTTAATTGCTTTAAGTGTTTTAGGATATTTGGGTTACAACAGTTATATAGTACTTCCTAAAGAGCGTGAAGCCGTTAGTGAATTGAACCAAGCACAATACTATTTTGATCTTGCAGTTAACAGTGTTGAGGCTGATTCTTTATACTTAAGAGCTCTTAATGGAGGAGAAGGAAAATATGGCTTTCTAGACATCATTGAAAATTATAAAGGTACTCCTGCCGCAAAACTTGCAACTTATAGCGCAGGAATGGCTTATTTAAATACAAAAGATTACAATAACGCAATTTTATATTTAGATAAATTCAGTGCAGATGATGTGTTGCTTAGTGCTCTTTCAAAAGGTGCTATTGGAGATGCTTTCGCTCAGTTAGACCAAAAAGAAGATGCATTTGATTATTATGTAACAGCTGCTCAAATTAACAACAATATGTATAGCACACCAAAATATTTGTACAAAGCAGCTATTATGGGTGTATCTATTGGAAAAACAAAACAAGCACTTACGTTTTTAAAGCGAATAGAAAAAGAATTTTCAGAATCTACTGAGGCTGAGCTTGTAGGAGTTCAAATCGGAAAATTAGAAACGTTATTAAAATAAATGGCGACAGCTCTAACTAATCTTTCTTCTTATGATTTAAAATTAGTTCCTGATGGAACTTCTTTTAAAATACACCTTGTCGTTTCTCAGTGGAATAATACGATAACTTCAGACCTTAAAGATGGTGCAATTAATACTTTATTAAAGAATAATGTAAAACAAGCCAATATTAAAGTATGGTATGTGCCAGGAAGCTTTGAATTAGTTTACGGTACTAAAAAGGCTCAGTCTTTCGATCCAGATGCTGTCATTGCTATTGGAAGTATTATTCAAGGTCAAACAAAACACTTTGATTTTGTGTGTGAAGCTGTTTCTCAGGGTATTAAAGATTTGAATGTACAGTCTGAGGTTCCTGTGATTTTTTGTGTACTTACAGATCACAACTTAAAGCAGGCTCAAGATAGAAGTGGAGGTAAACATGGTAATAAAGGAGTGGAAGCTGCTGTTGCTGCACTTAAGATGATTCAACTTAGACACACACATTAAGTTTTTTACAATAATTTTCTTCCAGTAGAGTTCTTAATTTTACAGCTTTCTTGTACATTTGAAATATGTTGAAATCAAATTTATTCAAGCTTAATAAAAACAGGCGTTATAATTATACACCTCGTTATTACAGGGGGAAAGAAGAAGGTAATCTTTATGAATTTGATTCTAGGTTTTCTAAATATAGAAACACCTTTAATTCTAATGATTTTGGTAATCAATGGCAGGATGCTAGAGTACAAATGCGAACTAAAAAAAATCGTTCAATTTCTTTGCGTCTTTTACTTATTATTTTAAGTCTTGTTTTTGTGTGTCTTTACATATTAGATTTTGATCTTTCCATTTTTACTTTACCTGTTTAATGACCAATCGAATCAAGCTTTTACCTGATCATGTTGCCAATCAAATTGCGGCAGGAGAAGTCATACAACGACCTGCATCTGTTGTTAAGGAGTTGCTTGAAAATGCTGTTGATGCTGGTGCTGAAAACATTCAAGTCATAATAAAGGATGCTGGAAAAACATTAGTTCAAGTAGTTGATGATGGAATGGGAATGAATAGTATTGACATTCGTCTGGCTTTTGAACGTCATGCTACCTCTAAAATAAAAGTTGCAGAAGATCTATTTGTATTACAAACAAAAGGGTTTCGTGGAGAGGCACTTGCCTCTATTGCAGCAATCGCAAGAGTAGAAACCCACACACGTTCTAAAGATGAAGAAGTATCTCATCACTTAAAAATAGAAGGTAGTAATGTAATAGAACAAACATTTTCTACTCAACCCAAAGGAACTTCTATCTCAGTAAAAAGTTTGTTTTATAACATTCCTGCCCGCAGAAATTTTTTAAGATCTGATACAGTTGAATTGCGACATATTATTGATGAATTTCATCGAGTAGCTCTTGCCCATCCGGGAATTAATTTTTTATTTTTTAATAATGGAAACGAAATTTTTGACTTACCTGTCACGTCTTTCCGAAAACGTATTGTCAATGTTTTTGGAGCAAAACTAGATTCTCTTTTAGTTCCTGTCGAAGAATCAACTTCTTTAGCTAAACTTGAAGGTTTTGTATTAAAACCTTCTCAAGCAAAAAAGACTCGTGGTCAACAATTTTTTTTCGTTAATGATCGCTTTATTAAAAGTTCTTTTCTTCATCATGCTATAATTACAGCATTTCAAGGCCTATTAAAACCAGGGCATCATCCGGGTTATTTTTTATTTTTAAACATTGACACTAAGAGAATAGACATTAATATCCATCCAACAAAAACAGAAGTTAAATTTGACGATGAACAGAGTCTTTACGCTATTTTACGATCTGCTATTAAACATAGTTTAGGTATTTTTCAAATAGTCCCAACCTTAGACTTTCTTCAGAACCAGGCTATAGATCTTCCTTATGATTATAAACACAAAACACCCTCTACACCTCCTATTGAAGTGGATTCAAGCTTTAATCCCTTTAAAAATAACAAATCTAAAGTACCACTTAATATATTACAATCCGAAGGACTTTACACCGATCAAAAAACTAAATACACTTATGATTTAAAGTCTTCAGAGGAATTGATTGAAACACCTCAAATCACTCGTGTTTTTCAACTTTTTTCAAAATATATTGTGTGTCCCCTAAAATCAAGTATGCTATTAATCGATCAGCATCGTGCGCACCAACGTATTCTTTATGAACGATTTTTGAGCGCTATTACTTCTAGGAAGGGGGAAAGTCAACACTTACTTTTCCCTATTTTCATTACATTAAACCCTCAACAGTTGGAACAGTTTAAAGGAACTGAAGATATTCTAGATTCTTTAGGCTTCCAAATTAAATTAAAAGACCACAAAACACTTGAAATTTCAGGTGCACCAGAGCTTTGTCCTTCTCATAAGATTGAAGATGTGATTGAGTCCATTTTATCTGAATCTGATCAAATATCAGAAGACCAACATTTTAGTTATGCAGACCAAGTAGCAAAATCATTAGCAAAAAGTTTATCAATTAAAACAGGAGACTCATTGTTAATAGTTGAACAACAAGTTTTATTAGATGATTTTTTTGGTTGTAAAGAAACTACAATTTCCCCTTTCAATAAAAAGATTTTTATTACTTTGGAAAAGAGTGAGATTGAACAAAAATTAAGTTAATGCGAACAATAACAGAAACCATAAAGCATCTTTTGATCATTAATGTGATCTTTTTTGTTGCTTCTGTTTCATTGGGAAATGTTGTTTACGATCTTTTTGCCCTGCACTATCCTTTCAGTCCTAAATTTCAAATTTGGCAACCCTTAACTCATATGTTTATGCATGGTGACATAGGTCATATTTTCTTTAACATGTTTGGACTTTATATGTTTGGGACTCCAATTGAACAAATGTGGGGGCGAAAAAAATTCATATTCTTTTACCTTTCAACTGGTTTTGGTGCTGCTGCATTTCAATTACTCTTATATTACTTTCAAATTAATCAAGTATTTAATGTTTTGCTAGCTGAAGGATTAACAGGCAATCAGATTACTGCATTTTTCCAAACAAGTGATTTGCCGTATGATGTTGTAGAACGAATAGGACGTGAAAAATTATTGTCTGGTTTATCAGCTTTTAATGGAGTTATGGTAGGTGCCTCTGGTGCATTATACGGAATCTTAGTTGCTTTTGCCTTTCTTTTTCCAAACGCACGTTTAATGTTACTTTTTCCCCCCATCCCTGTAAAAGCTAAAATTTTAGTTCCTGTTCTAATTTTAAGTGATTTATTTTTTGGCTTTACCTCATATTCGATTGGGCCTATAGCTCATTTTGCCCATGTTGGGGGAGCTATAACCGGATTAGTTATGTTGTGGTATTGGAAAAAAAATCAATTCAATAACAATCGTTTGAACTAATGACTTTGAAAGATCAAATAAGATTCCGCGTTCAACAAATGAATAGCGCTGAAAAGCTTATACTTTTAAATATTATTTGCTTCATATTACCTTTATTTTTAAAGACCTTATTTTTTCTTTTTGCTATTCCATATGGAACCTTTATTAGTTTTTTTGAACTTTCTTCAGATTGGGGAACTTTATTGTTTCGGCCATGGTCGATTGTGACCTATAGTTTTATTCATTCTGGGTTTTTTCATCTATTTTGGAATATGTATTTATTATACTTTTCCTCTCGCTTATTTTTAAATTTATTTTCCACAAAAATCTTTTTAAACGTTTATTTTTTAGGAGTAGTAGTGGGTGCATTTACTTTTTTGTTAAGCTATGCACTGTTTCCTGCATTTCAAAATGCTAACCCAGCTATGATTGGTGCTTCTGCAGGTGTTATGGGGATATTTGTATTTATCAGTACTTATTCGCCAGATCAGGAAGTACGAATCATCTTCTTTAACATAAAGTTACGCTACTTAGCTGTTGGTTTTGTTTTAATTGATATTATTCAAATCCCTTATGGAAATGCGGGCGGTCATTTAGCACACTTAGGTGGTGCGGGTTTAGGATTTTTATATGCACAACGTCTGCAAAATGGAATTGACATTGGCCTTCCTTTTGAACTTTTTATTACAAAAACTATTGATTTATTTAAAAAAAAACCAACTTTAAAAACAGTATATAAAAAAAAACAATCAAAAAAAATTAAATCTACAACGACTCCTGATACTTTGCATCAGAAACAAATTGATGCTATTTTAGATAAGATAAGTACATCAGGATATGAAAGTTTATCACAAAAGGAAAAAGATTATCTTTTTCAAGCTGGTAAAAACTAATAATATATCTTCAATGAAACGGAAAAAGACATTTGTCCGAGTTTTCGCTTTTATTAATTTCCTGCTGCTGATGCTCCAGTTAATCACAATGGGAAGCATTTCAAGAATAATATTAATTCCCATTTTATCATTGGTTGTTCCTTTGTTGTGTTTTATCAATATTCTTTTTTTTATTTTTTGGCTCATACGTTTTCAGTGGCCGTTCCTTTTATTTGTGTTAACATTTGCTATTGGCTTTAAAGAATGGCGTCTCCTTTACCAATTTAAAGACAATGGTATTAACACTTCTAAAGGACTTTCTATAATGAGTTATAATGTAAGATCTTTTAATAGATTTAAATGGTTAGACATATCTAATACTCCCAAAGAAATTGCTACTTTCATTACAAATGAAAGCCCTGATATTATTTCCTTTCAAGAGTACGCAATTGATTTAGCACCAATTTTCAAAGACTATCCTTACCTATTTTTTACTCCTTATACAAAAAACGGCAAAGTTGGGTCATGCATTATCTCTAAATTACCATTATACAATCCACAACCTGTTTTATTTACGGGATCTGAAAATGGAGGAATGCATGTTGATTTTTTATATAAAAAAGATACTTTACGTTTATATAATATTCACTTTGAATCATTAGGTTTTAATTTGAAAGACACTTTGCTAGATTCTCATTATTCTAAAAAAATTCGCTCTAAAATAAATGAAGTATTTACAATTCAACAGTCACAGATTTTACAAGTTAAAAATATCATGAATGGGAGCGTCTTTCCTGAAATTATATGCACGGATTTAAATAACAATGCATTTTCTGCAAGCTACAGAGCTCTTTCAAAAGGAATGAAAGATTCATTTTTGGATAAGGGTGACGGTTTTGGGGCTACTTATGAATTCCCTTATTTTCCGTTACGTATTGATTATATTTTAACAGACCCCAAAATGAAAATAATTTCTTTTAAAACACATTCTGTTAAACTATCTGATCATAAACCCATAAGTGTGTCAATAGAATGGCCTTAAGTAAATATAGCAGCATTTTTAAGATAATTTGCACAATTAGGGCCAAGGTTAAAAAGTACATCTAAAACACTAAGATTTGGCAAGAAACCGTTTTTCCCCTCAAATACCTGTGTATAGATTTCTTGTTCTAGAAGCAGAGGGTTCTTAGCTTCTAAAAACACATCTAATCTTATTTGTTTTTTGGGATCCCAAGCTACTTTTTGAAAAGTAAAACGATGTTCTATTAGTGACATTATCTTTTCAATCAAATTTATGTTAAAATCAAAAAGAGAAGTTGTTTTTTTACTAAAAAAAGGTGCTAAATCATGTTCATAAAATTCAAAATAAGGTGATGACTTATACGCAGAGCATATAGATTTCCAGTGATTATTTTGCCAGTTCATTTTATAAGAAATAATAGCAGCATTTTCTTGAATTTTTTCTTTTTCCGTATGTAAAATAGGAATCGTTAGATTTAGCTTTCCATTTGCTCCATAAATTGGAGTTCTATTTCGAAAAGTTTGTTTTTGATAGTGGGTATCTGTCACAAAATTAACAAGCTCTTGAGAACAAAGCCATCCAAAGTAGGGAACATTAGGAAGGTACGCAGGACATATAACAGCTTGCATTTTAATTTTTTAGCTTCCTTTTTCTGATAAAGACAAAACCTTGCCAGATAATTATAAACCCAATAAAAAACGGGAAGTATGAATACCTTTCTCCGGGGCCGTCAACGGTTGTAAAAAGACGATTCCAGCGGATGGACCAATTTTTTATTCCATCGTTAATTCCTTTAATACTAAACCAGATAAAAACAGGCTTACCTACAATGTGATCTTCTGGAACAAATCCCCAAAAACGACTATCCTCAGAACGATGCCTGTTATCTCCCATCATCCAGTAATAATCTTTTTTAAAAGTATATTTAGTTCCTACTGAACCATTAATTTTAATCTCTGTAGGAGTAAGTTCAAGTGTGTTATTTTCATACTCTTGAATAATTTTTTTATACAATGGAAGAATATCACGTGTCAGGGAAATAGTCATTCCTTTTTTGGGAATCAATAGTGGACCGAAATTATCTTCGTTCCAATTAAATGGTATCTTATTAGGAAAAAAGGTTTCATTTGAAATTTTATTCCTGAGAATACGTTGTTTTACACTATCAATTCCTTCAAGACTTTTTAAACCATTAGCTTCCTCAATTGTAAGGGTAAGTTCTTTATTGGTTTCTAAAATCTCACTCACCCGAAGGCCAAGTTGTCTAATTAATCCAGGTGGTAATCCTTTTGCTTTAGTGATTACTGAAAAATCTTCAACAGTACTTCCAATTCTTCCAATAATATGGGGTATGATTTTTTGATAGCTATTTTCTGTTATGTTTTCAATTTTATATTTTCTATTAAAGTCTTCAAAGCCTGCAGCTAGTAACTTTCGGGAAGAAACCCCTTTTTTAGAAAAAGCATTGAAGGTGTATTGTACACGAGCTCTAGAGGGAAGTATATTTTTCACCCCATTTGTATGTACAAAACCATTAATAATTTCGAGAGTATCGCCAGGAATTCCAAGACATCGTTTGACATAATTAGATTTTTTGTCAATGGGTTTATCTACTCTTTTTTCACGAACAAAAAATTGACGAACAGTATCTGCAGGCCAACTAAAAACAACAATATCATTTCGTTTTATTTTATGAAGGGCTGGTAATCTTAAATAAGGTAGCTGTGGTTTTTTTAGATATGAACGTATTTTTAAAAACGGAACGGTATCATGAACCATAGGAACGGAAACAGCTGTCATTGGTACTCTTGCACCGTAGTGAAATTTACTTACAAATAAAAAATCCCCTACTAGTAAAGATTTTTCTAATGATCCAGTAGGAATTATATAAGGTTGCATAACATAGTTATGTACAATTGTTGCTGCAACGATTGCAAATAACATGGAACTTAAGGTTTCTCCAATACCAGTTTTAGAACGCAAATCTCGATTAGGAATATGAGTTGGTTTATTGCTGTAATTTATAGTGTATATATATAATCCAAATGATGCTAATCCAAGAAAAGTATCTTTAATTGTGTTTTTGCCAAAACTTCGAAGTGTTTCAATCCATATTGCACCAAAGACAATTAGATTAACGGTTGGAATAAATAGCAACAGCACCCACCAATAAGGACGTTTTATAATTTTCATTAAAACAAACGCATTATAAACAGGAACAGCAGCGTACCATCCTTTATAGCCAGCTGCTTTATAGAGTCTCCAAGTCCCTAAAAAGTGAATTACTTGAATTACCAGGACGAAAAGAATCCAAGAAGATAGTATCATTAATAATTTTTTTCAAATATAAGAGTATCCTTTATATCTATATCGCAATTAAGAAATATTTAAAACATCCTGCATGGTGAAGATTCCTTTTTTATCTACCAGCCATTCTGCTGCAATTATTGCTCCTTGGGCAAAGCCATCTCGATTGAAAGCCTCATGCTTAAGACTAATTTTATCAACTCCAGAACGGAAAGTAACAATGTGCTTTCCGGGTATTTCCCCTTCTCTTATTGATTCAATATTAAGCTTTTCTAAACCAGTGCCATTTAATTCCCATTCTTTAAAATAATCATTACTTAAAAGTGGCTTTGCAAGTGACAATGCGGTACCACTCGGTGCATCTAGCTTATGAACATGATGAATTTCTTTCATGCTTACTTTATATTCTTGCTTATGAGGTTCTATAAGACTTGCCGCTAAAGCATTTAATTTAAAAAATAAATTAACACCAATGCTAAAATTGGATGCATAAAGAAAGGCTGTGTTTTTTTCTTCACAAAATCGTGTTATTTCTTCAAATTTATCAAGCCAACCTGTCGTTCCGCAAACAACTGGAATGTTAAGTTGCAGGGCTTTTTTAATATTAAACACTGCAGCATCAGGAACACTAAAGTTTATAGCAATATCTGCCTGTTCTAAATCTCCTTCCTCCATATTTTTATCTGCGATATAGACAATTTCATGCTTTCTTTCTTTTGCAGATTTCTCAATGGTTTGTCCCATTTTTCCATAACCTAATAGTCCAATTTTCATTTATTCTAGGTATTCAATTAAATTTTATAGCCAAGCTTAAGCCAGTCATTTCAGTATCAAATATAAAATTTGGAGCCACACTTAAGTCATCATTTACATTAAATTGAAGTAAGTGAGCACTTACATTTGCATCAAGTATATTTAGCATATATGCCGCAGCTGCCAAAATCATTGAAATATCTCTATAATTTTTATGAAAGTCCATTCCAAGTAATAATTGTTCTGTTGTAATAGGAATATCTGTTTCAAGAAATTCATCATCAAAAAAACCATTTTTTCTTCTTTTATAAGCTGTTCGGTATTTATTCATTTCCTTATTATTTAAATCATAATAATAAAGAGAAGCTCCTATAGCTGCATATACCATTGGAACTTTCCAGGATTTTCCAGTATAAACCTGACCTAATCCTGGTATAATAGCTGAATAAAATGCAGCTTTTGATGGGGTAAGTGGGTCCTCAATAAGACGAAGAATTCTTTGGGAATATTGTTTGCCGCTACCAATAGAATCTGGTGCGGTTATTGTATTTAAACTATCATCTTTTTTTACTTTTTCTTCTTGTGAAAAAAGAATAGTTAAATTAAAGTAAAAGAAGAAAAATAAAAAAATATTAGATTTCACCTTTTACCTTGTTTAAAATATGTTGAAGTTTTTTCTGAGAATCAAATCTAATTTTCAATACACCCTTTCCCTCACTATTGGCTGATACTGTAACAGGAGTTTCAAAAAGTATTTCTAAATCATGAGCGGCTTGTTTTACAAAAGGGGGACTATAAGAAGAGCCTTTATAAGTTTTAGGTTCTTTTGTGTTTCTTACCAAGATCTCGGTAGCTCGAACCGAAAGTCTTTTTTTTACAATTAGTTTGTACAGATCCAACTGGGTTTCGATATTGTCTACATTTACGAGTGCACGCCCATGACCCATACTTACAAAACCATCTCGAATTCCTGTCTGAATAATAGGATCTAATTTAAGTAAGCGAATATAGTTAGTTATGGTTGAGCGTTTTTTACCAACACGTTCGCTTAATTGATCTTGGGTTAGATTGATATCTTCAATTAATCGTTGATATGAAAGTCCAATTTCAATAGGATCAAGATCTTGGCGCTGAATATTTTCCACTAAAGCCATTTCTAAAGATTCCTGATCATTTGCCAGCCTAATATAAGCAGGAATACTTTTTAACCCAGCCATTTTAGATGCTTTAAACCGACGTTCTCCTGACACTAATTCAAAGAGGTTTTCTTTTACTTTTCTTACTGTAACTGGCTGAATAATTCCCAATTCTTTAATAGAGGTACTAAGCTCTTTAAGTGCTTCTTCATTAAAATGTGTCCTAGGCTGAGACGGATTGGCACTAATTCTATCTAATGGTAAATCAATAATATTACCAATGACTCCTCCAGTATTTATATTCTTTGCAGAGTCAATTGAGTTTTCAGGATCGTTTAAAAGAGCTGATAGACCTCTTCCTAAAGCAGGTTTTTTATTAGATTTTGCCATGAGAATTATTTATTCCGTTTTAAAATTTCACTTCCTAATGAAAGATAACTTTTAGCCCCTCTACTAGAGGCATCATAAGTGATGATGTCTTCTCCAAAACTAGGAGCTTCACTTAGTCTAATATTACGTTGGATAATAGTTTTAAACACCATTTTTCCAAAATGTTTTTTTACTTCTTCCACTACTTGATTAGATAAGCGTAAACGAGTATCGTACATGGTCAGCAAAAGACCTTCGATATCAAGATCTTTGTTGTGAAGCTTTTGAACACTTTTTATGGTATTTAATAATTTTCCAAGACCTTCTAAAGCAAAATATTCACATTGAATTGGTATGATAACAGCATCTGCAGCGACTAAGCCGTTTAATGTAATAAGTCCTAGAGAAGGTGCACAATCAATTAAAATATAATCATAAGACTCTTTGGTCTCTTTGAGTGCTTTTTTAAGCATATACTCTCTTTCCTCTTTATTAACCAGTTCAATTTCAGAAGCAACAAGATCTATATGAGAGGGTATTAAGTCTAGGTTGGGGCTTTTGGTGGTTACGATAGCATCAGCTGGATTAATACTATGTTCTAAAAGTTGGTAAGTGCCATAGTTAGCTTTGTTAACATCAACTCCAAGACCAGAGGTTGCATTTGCTTGTGGGTCTGCGTCAATAAGGAGTATCTTTTTTTCAAGAACTCCTAAAGCAGCTGCTAAGTTTACCGCTGTAGTGGTTTTTCCTACTCCTCCTTTTTGATTAGCAATTGCTATAATTTTACCCATTAATTTATTTTAAGAGCCACTAAAAATACAATTATTTAACTCCTAATAAAAGATTCCAGTGGCCAATTATTTTATTGAGTATTTAGTTAGAAATAACCTTATTTATTAAGAAGTGTATCGGAAAGCTCGATAATAAAAATAGTTTCATTTTTCTTTTTATGGCCATAACGTTCTCTCGCAAAATGCTCAAGACTATCTTCGTTTTGAAGTTGTTGGATGGCATACTTATCATCTCTTATGATTTTTGTTAGTGCATCCTGTTCCAACTCTAAAGCTTCAATCTCATCGTTTAATTCATCATGGATAGTCCAGGAATGGGTATCTAAGAATAACATCCAAACAATAAAAACAAGGAGAATCCCACCATAGAGTAAATAGCTCTTTTTAATTTCCTTAAAATAACTCAAGTATGAACCAAAGATGCTCATTCTAATATTGACTTAGAAATTTTAGAAACTTGATTTGGGGTAATAAAGGCTGATGTTTTATTACCCCATTCATTTAAGATATAATTCATAACATCAGCAACTTCTTCATTATCTAGTCCCTGTCTTAACATTATACCATCGTATTCTTCATTATTTACAATAATCTTACCTCTCAAGCCATACTTAATTCCAGCAATACTAAGGTTTGTATTTTCCAACAAATAATCAGATGCTTTTAAAGGAGGAAACACACCGAAGACTCCTATTCCACTTGATAAATGGCACTGTAAACAAAAATCTTGATAGATTTCTGAACCTGCTTTTATACTTTCTTTTTTTGTTTTATTTTGAAACAAGAGGGAGGAAAAAATCCCCAAACTGAGTAAATATATTAGCACTATAATTTTCATTAGAGCGGCATTATTTTTATAATTCCTTTTCCTTCAACACCGACATATAAATAACCATCGGGACCTTGTTTTACATTTCGTACTCGACCAATTTTATCAAGAATCTTTTCTCTTTTAACTACTTTGTTTCCCTCAATAACAAGACGCTCTAAGTATTCAAATTTTAGTGATCCGACAAAGAGGTTGTTTTTCCAATCCTTATATACATCTGAGGTAGAAAATGCCATTCCACTAGGAGCAATGGAAGGAACCCAATAATAAAAGGGTTGTTCCATTTTAGGACTACTTGTTTTATCCGTAATAGGTGTTCCGCTGTAGTTAATTCCATATGTAATTATAGGCCATCCAAAGTTTTTCCCACTTTCCAATTTGTTAATTTCATCACCTCCTTTTGGTCCATGTTCATTTACCCATATAACACCTGTGTAAGGGTGAACTGTCATTCCTTGTGGATTTCTATGTCCATATGAAAATATAGCCTGTTTGGCTTTAGGAGAAGAAAGGAAGGGATTGTCTTCAGGAATACTTCCATCTAAATTTAGACGATATACTTTCCCGCCATCACGAGAAATGTCTTGAGGGTTTTGATCTCTATTTCCACGGTCACCCACTGAAAAATATATATGACCTTTTTCATCAAAAGCAATTCTTGAGCCAAAATGTTGTCCTTTTTTGGTATTTGGTGATGCTTTATAAAGTAGAGAAACCTTCTCCAAATTATTACCTACTAAGGTTGCTTGGTATAATGAGGTATTTCCACCAGGATTATCTCCTAATGAAGAAGCTAGAGTGAGATATATAAGGTTATTGTTTTTAAATTCTGGATGGAGGGCTACGTCTAAAAGACCACCTTGACCTCTAAGGTAGACTTCTGGCAAACCTAATACAACCTTTTTTATTCCATCGCTAACACGGTATAGTGTGCCTGAAAGTTCCGTAACCAAAAGGTCACTTTCGTTTATAAAATCCATACCCCAAGGAATATCAATTCCATCAACAACTAATTCAAATGAATAGTTAATAGCCGAAGGAGTTTCTATTGCAGGGTAGTTTTCCTGTGCGCATCCCATAGTAACAAAGAAGACACAGCATGTAAAGTTTAGGAAATAATTCATTTTTATTAAATATTTATCAAATCAAATATACAAAACACCTCATATAAATTTCAAAAGATTAGCTATTTTAGAAAAGTATAAAAACTCAACAATATTTTAATAATAAATATGGTTGAAAATTATTTTTTAGGAATATTTTTATTCATTAGAACTGTGATTTATTATTAATTTTAGTTATTACTCAAAATTTTTTAAGTCAAAAATGGTTTTTGCAATTTTTTTATAGGATTATCCTTTTCGATATTTTAATTATTAATTTTATTGTAGCATCACTTATTTCAATTAAAAATAGAGCGAAACAGGCATTTACCCCGTCATTTTAAGCAATCAAATAATTTATAAATTAAAAAAAACATACATGAATCATCCTCTTCAATTAAAAATATTGTTAATATTTTATTTTATGATAACCTCTTGTAATATTAACGAAAATAACAAACAAAAAGAAGAAGCTATAACCATTAGGGATCCTCACTTAAACTATTTTTCGTACGTCCCTAATTCTACAGACCGAATAATTTCTCGATCTAATTATGCAGATAAGTTATATGGGTTTTGGTTGGCACAATGCATAGCCAACTGGACTGGATTAGTCACTGAAATGGATAAAATTGGAAATATTGGTGAAATTAAAACAGGGGATTTTTATACTCGAGAAGATTGGGGAACCCCAGACCTTCCAAATATATGGTCAGGAGATAAATCAAGTGATTTCTCTGAAACTATAGATTTTGTCTTTCGGGATGAAGATCAGGTTTGGGGGGCTGATGATGACACTGATGTTGAATATATGTACCAACATTTGTTATACATTAACAAAACTTCTGTTTTAACCGGTGAACAGATAAGAGATGGATGGTTAAAGCATATGAAGCATGAAGAAGAAAATTATTTATGGGTTGCAAATCAGCGAGCTTTAGAACTCATGTTGAATGGAATTATACCTCCTGCCACGAGTGATCCTGAAATTTCTAAAGACTCTATTTATGATAATTATCATGAAATGATTGATGCTCAGTTGACTACAGAGATTTTTGGGTTTTTTGCACCCTCACGTCCAGACATTGCTTTGAAAATGGCAAAGAGACCTATTCAAACTACTGCAAGGGAAAATGCACTATGGATATCAGAATTCTATGTTATTTTATATTCTTTAGCTTCATATGTAGACCAAAATTTATCAAAAAAAGAACAAACTCAATGGATGGCTAATCAAGCTAGAAAAAGACTTCCTAAAAACTCTTATGCTGCAAAAATGTTTGACTTTGTTAAGAGCAAATATGACACAAATGTATCATGGGAAGATGCTCGAGATTCTGTTTACTTAAGATACCAAGTTAATCAAGAGGATGGTTATAAAATAACAGCTAAAAAAATATTTTGTAATGGTTGTTTTGTTGGTGGAATTAATTTTGCTTCTAGTATTGTTAGTCTTTTATACGGAGAAGGTGACTTAAAAGAAACTATAAAAATAGGTACCTTATCTGGTTGGGATTCTGATAATCCCACAGCAACTTGGGGAGGTCTTCTGGGTTTTATGTATGGAAAGGAGGGAGTAGAAAAAGCCTTTGACCATAAATTTTCAGATAAATTTAATATTCATAGAACTCGTGTTAATTTTCCAAATAATGGAATGGACAATTTTAAAAATATGTCTAAAACAGGTATCTATATTATAGATCGAGTTGTACAGGAAGAAATGAATGGAGGTATTGATCTTGAAAAGAATGTTTGGTATATTCCTTCAATTGATTTAAAAATCGAGCCAAATAAATAATCTAAGAGCGGTTTATTTAATTGAAGGTAAACGGGATATCTTTTGAAGATATTTATCATGGATAAAGTCGGGATGACAGGATTTGAACCTGCGACCCCACGCACCCCATGCGTGTGCGCTACCAGGCTGCGCCACATCCCGAATTGTAAGGTATGGTATAATTAGTCGGGGTGGCAGGATTCGAACCTGCGACCTCCTGCTCCCAAAGCAGGCGCGATGACCGGGCTACGCTACACCCCGAAAAAGTGTGTGCAAATATAGTATTTAATAAAACTCAAACAAACACTAGAGCACCTTTCTTGAAACTTTATTTTATTGTTACTGTTAACCCCTGATTATCAGTATTTAAATAGATTTTTTTCTTTTTATTTTTCATTCTGAAA
>CAJQQG010000075.1 GCA_905480425.1 uncultured Flavobacteriaceae bacterium
AGTATAACCGTTTTATTGTTTTAGTAGCGAGGGCAGGACTCGAACCTGCGACCTTCGGGTTATGAGCCCGACGAGCTACCACTGCTCTACCTCGCGATATGAGTGTAAATTTACAAATTAAAGCAGCATTGTGCAACACAATCCCAGATTCATTTTAAAACTTCCAAAGCCTGTCCATTTAAATAGTTTACTTTTGCACTCAAATTCAAGTCATGAGCAGTATTGTTGCTATTGTAGGACGGCCTAATGTGGGAAAATCCACTTTTTTTAATCGAATGATTCAAAAACGAGAGGCTATAGTTGATGCCGTTAGCGGAGTAACTCGAGACCGTCATTACGGTAAGTCTGATTGGAATGGGCGAAGCTTTACCCTAATTGACACAGGAGGCTATGTAGAGGGCAGTGATGATATTTTTCAGAAAGAGATAGACAAACAAGTTAATCTGGCTATTGAAGAAGCTGATGCTATTGTTTTTATGGTAGATGTTACTGACGGTGTGACTGGAATGGATGAAATTATTGTTGATCTTTTACGCCGCTCACAAAAACCTGTCTTTTTAACAATTAATAAAGTAGACAATGCAATGCGCCTTGAAGGGACTATGGAATTTTACTCCTTAGGGTTTGAAAATTTTTATTCTATTTCTAGTGTTAATGGAAGTGGAAGTGGAGAATTGTTAGATGATCTTGTAAAAAGTCTTCCAGAAGAAGAAATTAGAACAGATGATCCCTTACCTCGTTTTGCTGTTGTTGGGCGACCTAATGCCGGGAAATCGTCTTTTATAAATGCTTTAATCGGTGAAGACCGTTATATAGTTACTGATATTGCAGGTACCACCAGAGATAGTATTGACACCCAGTATAATCGATTTGGTTTTGACTTTAATTTAGTAGATACTGCTGGAATTAGACGAAAGGCTAAGGTAAAAGAAGATATTGAATTTTATTCCGTAATGCGTTCTGTTCGTGCAATTGAATATTCTGATGTTTGTCTTCTTGTAGTTGATGGAACACGTGGCTTTGACGGACAGGTTCAAAACATTTTTTGGTTAGCACACCGAAACAATAAAGGGATAGTGATTTTAGTGAATAAATGGGATTTGGTTGAGAAAGATACCAATGCATCAAAAGCCTTCGAAGAAATGATTCGTAAAGAAATTTCTCCTTTTGTTGACGTGCCAATTGTTTTTATTTCCTCTCTTAGTAAGCAGCGGATTTTTAAAGCTGTAGAAACAGCAGTAGAGGTTTACAAAAATAGATCTTATCGCATTCCAACCAAAGCTTTTAATAATGTAATGCTACCAATTATTGAGAAAACACCACCTCCAGCTTACAAAGGAAAATATGTAAAAATTAAGTTTTGTACACAACTACCAACAAACCATCCACAGTTTGCATTCTTTTGTAATTTACCACAATATTTAAAGGATCCTTATAGAAGGTTTTTAGAAAACAAATTGCGCGAAGAATATAATTTCAATGGAATTCCGATTCAAATATTTTTCAGGAAAAAATAAACTTAAAGTTTTTTACGAAGCTTTTGTAAATCAGTTTTAATTTTCTCTAATTTAGATAGGAGTGCTTTTTGAGGGGTATCTTTTGCTTTTAAATTTAATTGTTTTTTTGCTCCTTGCAATGTCAGCCCTTTTTCTTTCACCAAATGATATATATATTGAATGGTTAAAACATTTTCTGGAGTGTATTTTCGGTTACCGCTTTGTTTTTTTTTTGGATGAATTTCTTTAAATTCTTTCTCCCAAAAACGTAATAGCGAGGGCTTAACATCAAATGCTTTTGCAACCTCACCAATCGAATAATAAAGTTTTTCAGGTAGGTTTACGTGCATTTTAATCCATGGATTGATTTTCTTGCTCAGCGATTGTTAACAAAGCATTAAATTCTTTTTGAGAGAGATTTCCGTAATAAAAGTTTAAAGGATTAATACGTTTATTGTCTTTAAATATTTCATAGTGAAGATGGGGTCCCACAGAACGTCCAGTATTTCCAACATATCCAATAATATCCCCGCGTTTTACAGATTGACCCCTTCGGACATTATATTTATTCAAATGTGCATATAAACTTACATAACCAAACCCATGATCTAACCGAATGTGATTTCCATAGCCAGATGAACGATTATCAGCTCTTTTTATCACTCCGTTTCCTGTAGCGTAAATTGGTGTTCCTTTTTTAGCAGTAAAATCCATTCCCCAATGAAAACGGCGTTTTTTTGTAAAAGGATCTTTTCTATAACCGTATCCAGAAGCCATTCGCGTCAGGTTTTCATTTTTGATGGGCTGAATAGATGGAATAGCATTAATTAAAGCTGCTTTATTTTGAGCTAACTGTTCAATTTCATCAAGTGATCTTGATTGAACTACAGCTTGTTTTGTAAGTATGTCTATACGTTTTGAAGTGTTAATGATTAAGTCAGAATTTTCATAACCCTCAAGGTCCTTATAGCGATTTATCCCTCCAAATCCAGCAAGTCTTTGCGCTTCTGGAATTGGACTAGCTTCAAAATACACACGGTATAGATTGTTATCACGCTCTTGCATATTAGTAACAACAGCCTCAACTTGAGACAATTTTTTGTTTAATATATCAAATTGTAATTCGTAGTTTTGAATGGCTCTTTTTTGGGCTATTTCTGAAGGAGTATTTAACCAATCAGAATTGAGTAAAAACAATAATGTAAAGAGACCAAATAGAAAAGAAGAAAGAAGGAATAATACGAAACTTGAGACACGCTTTTTATTAGTAAAAGTGATAGGTCTGTATGATAACGTATCAGAATCGAAATAGTATTTAACTTTACTCATAAAGTTTTATAAATTTTTATTTCTTTTGCATTAATATTTGTCAAATGAATTAGACAAATATACAAAATTTGGATCTATTTGAAATTTAACAGGGTTGCTTTCACAGGATAACCTCCATTATATAAAACAATAAGGCATGAAGTCTCATGAAGTAAGACAAGAGTTTTTGAATTTTTTTGCTAGTAAAACCCACAAGGTAGTTCCATCTGCGCCTATGGTTATTAAAAATGATCCAACTCTTATGTTTACCAATGCAGGAATGAACCCTTTCAAGGAATTCTTTTTAGGAAATGCAAAACCAACTTCAAAAAGAATAACAGATACTCAGAAATGTTTACGTGTTTCAGGAAAGCATAATGATCTTGAAGAAGTTGGAATTGACACCTACCACCACACCTTTTTTGAAATGCTTGGGAATTGGAGTTTTGGAGATTACTTTAAAAAAGAGGCAATAGAATGGGCTTGGGAGTTACTTACGGAAGTATATAAAATCGATCCAAATAAAATTTATGTAACTATTTTTGAAGGCGCTCCAAAAGAGGGCATTGAGCGTGATATGGAAGCTTATAATTTTTGGAAAGCTATTCTTCCTGAAGAAAGAATTTTATTAGGAAATAAAAACGATAATTTTTGGGAAATGGGAGAACAAGGTCCTTGTGGGCCATGTTCAGAAATTCACGTAGACATTCGTTCAGACGAAGAAAAAACAAAAATTGAGGGTTTTAATCTAGTCAACCAAGACCATCCACAAGTTATTGAAGTTTGGAATCTTGTTTTTATAGAGTTTAATAGAAAAGCTGATGGAAGTTTAGAAAAATTACCTCAAAAACATGTAGATACAGGGATGGGATTTGAACGTCTTTGTATGGTACTTCAAAATACTACCTCAAATTACGATACTGATGTTTTTACACCCCTAATTAGAGAAATTGAAACCCTAACAAATTCTAAATATGGTGTTTCAGAGAATACAGATAGAGCAATCAGGGTGATTGCAGACCACTTGCGAACAGTTTATTTTGCAATAGCAGATGGTCAGTTACCCAGTAATACCGGAGCAGGTTATGTTATTAGAAGAATTTTACGTCGAGCAATCCGTTATGGATTTACTTTTTTAGATCAAAAAAAACCTTTTATCTATAGATTAGTTAAAACATTGTCTGAACAGATGGGTACTGTATTTCCAGAATTAATTAAAGAAAATCAACTTGCCTTTAATGTTATAAGAGAAGAAGAAAATTCCTTTTTAAAAACTCTAGATCAAGGACTTTATTTGTTAGAAACAATTCTTACGAATTCCAAAGCTAAAAAAATTGAAGGAAGCAAAGCCTTTGAGCTATATGATACCTTTGGATTTCCATTCGATTTAACTGCCTTAGTTGCAAGTGAACGTGGTTTTATTATTGATAGAGAAGGATTTAATAAAGCAATGGAGGTTCAAAAAACGCGCTCACGTTCAGCAGCCTCTTCAAAAGCAGGGGATTGGATTATTTTAATGGAAGATAATGTGGAAGAATTTGTAGGCTATGACCACTTAAGTGCACAAGTAAAGCTTACAAGATTTCGAAAAATGACCACTGTTAAAGAAGGAGATTTTTATCAATTAGTATTTAATCTCACCCCTTTTTACCCTGAAGGAGGAGGCCAAGTAGGTGACAAAGGATATTTACAAGCTAGTAACGGGGATATATATTATATTCTGGACACTAAGAAAGAAAATAACTTAATTGTCCATCAAACAAAAAACATCCCTGACAAATTAGAAGACATCTTTACGGCTGTAGTAGACAATAAACAACGCAGTCGAACTTCAAGGAATCACACAGCAACACATTTAATGCACCAAGCACTTCGTTCGATTTTAGGGACTCATGTAGAACAAAAAGGATCCATGGTTCATTCTGGAGTATTCCGCTTTGATTTTTCACATTTCACTAAAGTTACTTCTGAAGAAATTAAAGCAGTGGAAAAATTTGTTAACGCAAGAATACAAGAGAATATACCTCTAGAAGAAGGAAGGAATACTCCTTACGAAAAAGCAATTAAATCAGGTGCAATAGCATTATTTGGTGAAAAATATGGAGATACAGTGCGAACTATTGGTTTTGGACAATCTGTAGAATTATGTGGGGGTACTCATGTTACTAATACCTCTGATATTTGGCATTTTAAGATATTATCTGAAGGAGCAGTAGCCTCAGGAATTCGAAGAATTGAGGCAATTACAGGAGATGCTGTAAAAAATCACTTTGAAGACCAATCGGAATTATTGGAAAACTTAAATATGCTTTTGAGGCAAGCACAAGATCCAATCAAGGCAATAAAGTCATTACAATCTGAAAATTTTGAATTAAAGAAAGAGTTAACGGTCTTATCAAAATTAAAAGCACAAGTACTAAAGGAAGCTCTTTCAAAAAAAATTAAAACGATAAATGAAATTCAGTTTCTTGCATGTGAAGTTGATTTAGATGCTCAAGGAATGAAGGATTTAGCTTTTGAAATGGGAGCTACTCTTGAGAGTGCTATTATTATTTTTGCTTCTCAAAAAACAGGTAAACCTTTACTTAGTTGTTATATTTCTAAAGACCTAGTTGCTAATGATGGTAAAAATGCTGTCACCATTATTAAAATTCTGGGAGAATATATTCAAGGCGGTGGAGGTGGACAGGCTTTTTATGCAACTGCTGGAGGAAAAAATTTAGCAGGAATTCAGGAAGCAATTACAGCAGCTGAAAATATCTGCATCAACTAATTATTCTTTAGGCGGCGGATAGTTTGTCATAATTTCTTGAACAAAAAGGGCAATCTTATCATCCCGATTTTTCAGATTTTCTTGAATACCTCCTCTTCCTTTTCCTTGCCAAATTAGTTGCTTGGTTGCAGAATCAATAATATTGATATAAAGAGTACCCTCTGTTCTAGAACTTACGCTATTAAAATTTGGACCTCCCCAAAACCATGGATTAAAACCCCACCCCCAAAATTGCGAATTATTCACATAAATTTTTTCTTTAGCACTCGTGGTAAAACCAATTAATAGATCGGGAGTTTCAGACTTAGAAAGCCCTTTTGAACTCATTTGATAATCTAATGCTTTAAGAATTCTACGCTTATCCAGATCAGAAATGTTCACTTGATCAATTTCAGTTTTAAAATAGGCAAAAGTTTTATACCCAGAAAAGTCCACGCTTGAGTCATGGTCAGAAAATATCTGTATGGAAGAGCAGGACATAAAAAATAAAAAAGTAAAACTAAAAACAGAATATCTCATGATTGTAAATTTTAAAATATTAAAAGACCAAAAATCATGCCTAACTATTGAACTGATTTGGAATCGAATCCGTAAGGACAATGTCTGCAACTACTTTGACAACAAGATCCTCTTTTTAAGTGGTATTTCTCTGTAAATACCTTATAACCTTCAGTTGTTAAATAATAATCTTCTTCTTGAAGGGGGGGTATTGAACTTAGCGACATTTTAATGTATTTTTAGACATGCAAATTTTTGATTCTTTCAAAAGTAGTTTAAACCAGTCACTTGATCTTTTTCTTGGACATAAAATTGTAATTAAAAGAGAGGATTTAATACACCCAAGAGTGTCTGGAAATAAATTTAGAAAGTTAAAATATATTTTTCAAGAAATTAAAAAGAAAGAGGTGTCTGCACTGTTAACATTTGGCGGTGCCTTTTCAAATCATCTGGCAGCAAGTGCTTATGCCGGTAAGAACAGTGGAGTTCATACGATTGGTATAGTTAGGGGTGATGAATGGGGAAGAAAAATTCATGAAAGCGCCACCTTGAATTACTGTGTATCACAAGGAATGGAGTTGCACTGTATATCTAGAGATATTTATACTCAAAAAGAGCAAGCTCCAATTGTCACCAAGTTAATGAAAAAAATACCAAGGTTGAGAATTATTCCTGAAGGTGGAACCGAACCACTAGCAGTAAAAGGATGTCTGGAAATTCTTCAATCCGAAGACCTTAATTTTGATGTTATTTGCTCTAGCGTTGGAACTGGAGGAACAATAGCAGGGCTTGTTAATTCTAGTAATGATAATCAAAACCTTATAGGTTTTAATGCATTAAATAATACTGAAATAGTTCACACTATAGAAGAATTAACAAACAAAAAGAATTGGTCCATAGAGAATGACTATACATTTGGTGGCTATGCCAAAATAAAGCCGACTTTAATCTCATTTATGAACGATTTTTATCAACAATATAGAATTCCATTGGATCCAATTTATACTGGAAAGATGGTTTTTGGTATTTTTGACCTAATTAAAAAAGACAAATGGCCATGGGGAAAAAAAATATTGATTATACATACTGGAGGGCTTCAGGGCGTGGAGGGAATGAATGTTCAGCTTCAGAGAAAAGGACACCCTACTTTACTATATGGCGAATAATCGTATTTTTAGGTTTGTTTGTGCTAGTAAGTTCGTGTGGTTCATCAAGAAAAGTATTGATAAGAGATCAAGTACCTAGCTCCTCTGAAAAAGGAACGATTAATAATGTAGCACAAAAAAAAGCCATAAAAAAATCAATAAGCATACTAACGACAGAAGAAAAAATAGTAGCCTATATTGAAAAATTTGGACCTATTGCAAAAGCGGAAATGCATAAATATAAAATACCTGCAAGTATCACATTAGCTCAAGGACTCTTAGAGTCTGGTTTTGGATTTGGACGTTTGGCCTCAGAAGGGAATAATCACTTTGGAATTAAATGCCATAGCGATTGGAAGGGTAAAAGAATATATCACGATGATGATGAAAAAGGCGAATGCTTCCGAGTCTACAAAGACCCTAAAACTTCTTACAGAGATCATTCCCTTTTTCTAACTACTCGTAGTCGTTACGATTTTTTATTTAGTATAAAAACTAATGACTATAAAGGTTGGGCAAAAGGCCTCAAAAAAGCAGGCTATGCAACTGACCCTATGTATCCAGACAAGTTAATAAGTCTAATAGAACGATTTGATTTAACCCGTTTTGATATTAAAAAAAATCAAAAAATTAGACAGAATTCAAAAGAAAAAACCAAACCTTCCTCCAAAGCAGTATACATTGTTAAAAAAGGAGACACCCTTTATTCAGTTTCAAAAAAGTATACTATTTCTATAGATCAACTCATCAAATTAAATAAAATTAAAGACAATACTATTTATTTAGGTCAAATATTAAACGTCTCCAATCTCTAAAATGATGCAATATAAAAGAAGTAGTACGCTTTTTAAATCTGCCCAAGCTGTTATTCCTGGAGGTGTTAATTCACCTGTTCGTGCGTTTAAAGCCGTTGGTGGAACTCCTGTTTTTGTGGAGCGAGCCAAAGGAGCTTATCTATATGATGTGGATGGAAATAAATTAATTGATTATATATCAAGTTGGGGTCCAATGATTTTAGGGCATGCATATGATCCTGTAATAAATGCAGTAAAATCTCGTGCTGATCTTGGAACTTCTTTTGGAATGCCTACCGCACTTGAAACACAAATTGCTGAGCTTGCAATAGATATGGTTCCAAATATTGATAAAATTCGTTTTGTTAATTCTGGGACTGAGGCTTGTATGAGCGCAGTTCGATTGGCACGTGGTGTAACAAAGCGCGAAAAAATAATCAAGTTTACGGGTTGTTATCATGGACATTCAGATGCTTTTTTGATTCAAGCAGGTAGTGGGGCTGTCACTTTCGGAAGTCCTAGTAGTCCGGGTGTTACAAAAGGTACAGCAAAAGACACACTTTTAGCGCCGTATAATAATTTAGAGGCAGTCGCAAAACTTTTTAATGAATATCCGGAAGAAATAGCCGCTATAATTATAGAACCTGTGGCCGGTAATATGGGATGTATTTCTCCAGCTTATGGTTTTTTAGAAGGCCTTCGTTCCCTTTGTGATCAAAATAATACACTCTTCATATTTGATGAGGTAATGACTGGTTTTCGTCTAGCAAAAGGAGGAGCTCAAGAGCTTTTAGGAATAAAAGCAGACATTGTAACATTTGGAAAAGTATTGGGTGGAGGATTACCTGTAGGTGCTTTTGCCGCTAAAAATGAGATTATGTCACATTTGGCTCCTGAAGGGCCAGTATATCAAGCAGGAACTTTAAGTGGAAATCCACTGGCGATGGCCGCTGGATTTGCCATGTTAACTGCTTTAAAAGAAGATGCTACTATATTTGACCGGTTAGCCACTAAAACTAAATACCTTCACGAAGGTTTGACATCTGTATTAGAAAAAGAAAATATACCGCATAAAATCAATCGTGTAGGTTCAATGATTTCATTGCACTTTACCGATAAAGAGGTGTTTGATTTTGAAACAGCCGTTAAAGGAAATAACCAGCATTTTAATAATTATTTTCATGGCATGTTAAAAGAGGGAATTTACTTACCACCAAGTGCTTTTGAAAGTTATTTTTTAAATGACGCACTTTCTATTGAAGACCTAGATTTTACTATTGAGGCTCTAAAAAAAATAGTCCATAAGATTTAATTATCAACCTCTAATTAAGAAGGTTTAGAAAAAGTAATTATTTGATAAATTCAATAAATAAACCTGATTCATTTTTTACAACTTTCACTAGCTTCTTTTGTGTTAATCCTTTAATAGAGACATCCCATTTCTTGTTACTCAAACCACAGGCTGTTTTTAGATCAACAAGTAGAGAGGATTCACCTTTTTTAATCAATTGGAGTATTTTCTTCTCTTCTTCCGTCAAATCAACTATTTGTTTTTCAGGCTTCATCTGTGGAAAAAATAACACCTCTTGGATTGAACTGTTGTTGGTCATAAGCATGACTAAACGATCAATCCCAATTCCAATACCAGAAGTAGGGGGCATACCATACTCTAGTGCTCTAAGAAAATCTTGATCAATAAACATTGCTTCATCATCACCCTTTTCACTCAAGGCAAGCTGTGCTTCAAAACGCTTTCGTTGGTCTATGGGATCATTTAATTCTGAATAAGCATTTGCCAACTCTTTTCCATTGACTAATAATTCAAAACGTTCTGTAAGTTTTGGATTGTCCCGATGTTCTTTAGTTAATGGACTCATAGATTTAGGATAATCAGTAATAAAAGTAGGCTGAACATAATGGTGTTCACATTTTCCCCCAAAAATTTCATCAATAAGTTTTCCTTCTCCCATAGTTTCATCAACTTCAAGCCCTAATTTTTTTGCACTTTCTCTGAGTTGATCTTCATTAATTTCAGAAACATCAATACCTGTATGTGTTTGTATAGCTTCGATAATAGGAACCCTTGGGTATGGAGCTTTAAAATCAATGCTGTGTTTCCCAACTGGAATTAATGGAGTACCATGAACTTCTACAGCAATTTTTTCAAGTAAAGTCTCAGTTGTTTCCATCATCCAGAAATAATCTTTATAGGCTACATACAGCTCCATAACTGTAAACTCAGGATTATGTGTTCGGTCCATTCCTTCATTTCGAAAGTCTTTAGCAAACTCAAATACTCCCTCGAAACCACCGACAATCAATCTTTTTAAATACAATTCATTTGCAACACGAAGGTATAGAGGAGTATTGAGTGCATTGTGATGTGTTATGAATGGTCTTGCAGAAGCCCCTCCTGGAATTGGCTGTAGAATAGGTGTTTCAACCTCTAAATATCCTTTTTGGTTTAAAAAATCACGCATAATTGTAGTGACTTTAGAACGCTGTAAAAAGGTATTTTTCACTTGTGGATTAACAATTAAATCTACATACCGTTGACGATATCTCAATTCCGGATCATTAAATTCATCATAGACATTACCTTCAGCATCTGTTTTTGGAAGAGGCAGTGGTTTTAAGGCTTTATTTAAAAGGGTAAAACTAGTCACCTTAATAGTATGTTGTCCTACCATTGTTGTAAAGAGGGTTCCTTCAATTCCAATAATATCTCCAATATCTAAGAGTTTCTTATAAACTTTATTATACATGCTCTTATCTTCTCCATTACAAATTTCATCTCGATTAAAATAAACCTGAACCCTTCCAGTGCTGTCTAAAAGTTCTGCAAAACTCGCCTTTCCTTGAATTCTTCGAGACATTAGTCTTCCAGCTATAATTACTTTTTTTTCTTCAGAATAGTTTTCTGGAAGATCACTTGCGTAGAAGTCAACTTGAAATTGTGCGGCAGGATAGGGATTTATACCTATTTTTTTTAATCCTTCAAGTTTTTCTCTTCGAATCAGTTCCTGTTCAGAAAGCTTTGCCATTTGGTAAATTTTAATGTAAAGATACACAGAGTAAAAAAATCTGGGAAGTCAAATTTTATATCTTTGTAATTGAGTTATTAGCAATGAACTTTTTTCGTGTTTTATTATCAATAGTTTTTCCGCCTTTGGCAGTTGTTGACCAAGGGTGTGGTTCAATTATTATTGTTTTTATTTTAACACTTTGTGGATGGGTTCCTGGAGTAATTGCAGCACTTGTAATACTGAATAACCCAAAGCGATGGTCTTCAAATCTTTAACATCAAATGAATACTAAAAACAGAAAAGTGGCTGTAATTGATTTGGGTTATTCTCCCTATAACGAGGCTCTTACTATTCAGGAAAAATTATTTAATCAGATTATCTCCGTTAAACGAAAAAACAGAGCAAATGGTAAACATGAATTAACAAATAATTATTTGTTGTGGGTAGAGCATGCCGCTGTATATACATTAGGAAAAAGCGGAAAAAGTGAACATTTGTTATTAGACCAACAAAGGCTTGAAGAAAAAGGAATAGAATTCTTTACCTCTAACAGAGGTGGGGATATTACCTTTCACGGGCCTGGTCAAATTGTAGGCTATCCTATTTTTGATTTAGATAATTTTTTTACAGATATACATAAATACTTGCGTTTTTTAGAACAAGCTGTAATTAACACTTTATCGGAATACGACATAAAAGCTTCTATTAGTAAAGGAGAAACAGGTGTTTGGTTAGATGCTGAGACTCCTTTTGCACGAAAAATATGTGCTTTGGGTGTTCGCGCAAGTCGCTGGGTGACCATGCACGGATTTGCCTTAAATGTAACGACAGATTTATCCTATTTTGACCACATTATACCATGTGGAATAAAAGGAAAGGGTGTCACTTCTATGGCAAAAGAATTGGGAAAAAAAATTCCAATGAAAGAAGTTCAAGATAAATTAAAACATCATTTGGCTCTTCTTTTTAATGCTCGTTTTAAAGACGCGACACTTTAGTTTATTTGATAGATTAAAAAACTAGAAGCTTCTGATTGAACAACCATTTCTAATGCTTTATCATCATCTGCATTTTCTAGATCAATGACAGAACTTCCGTAAACTGGAAATCCAGCCACTGCAGCCCCGTTACTATAAAAGACATATACTTTTTGAGTATCCAAATCAGAAATACTAACATAGATAGTGTTGTTGATGTAGTGTATCTTTGGAGGTGTGTATTTACCAAAAGGCAATTCTACAGGAATCCCTTTTATACGCAAAATGTTTTCTGAAAAACTCACAAGAGATTTTGAGGTCATATCAATGAAATGACCTGGGCGAAGATTTAAATCACTAGTAACTATATTTCCTTTACTATCAATTTGGATTAAGTCACCTTTTTTGTTGGTGGTTGCAAATGTATTTCGATATTCAAAAATTGGATTACTTGAAGTATTTGCTTTATTTTTTAGAACTAAACGATTAGTTCCCTGTCTATTTAGAATGCGTACTTGTCCATCTATATCTTGTAAGACAATATAATCTTTTGTTCCAAAACGAATGTGTTTAGGACTGTTTTGAAGGGGTTGATTAAGTTTTTTTAGTTTAAAGCCACTTATTTTCTTGCCTTTATTATTGAACATTTGTACTTGCTTACCATGAGTGAGTAAAAAACGATAATTATGATTTAAATCATAGTCAAAAGCTGCAAAATGTTGTGGTGAGCTGTCAGGTATTTTTATATTAAAAGGAGAAACTATAGAACCGTTTCTGTCTAGAATCATAAAACGATTAGGGGTTCTAAATGCCATTTGAAGGCGTCTATTTTTGTATAAATCTACCTGTTCAATATTTCCTATAATGGGTCCGCTAAGTTGTTTTTTCCAATAAAGTATACCTTTATTAGAAAATAAATAAAGCACATTATTTTGGTCTTGAACCACGATGTCCATTGTTTTATTTCTATGGTTTTTGATCCATTTAGGAGGACGAGCAGCAGCTACATCAAGTGAAAAACTGTATTGATTGGTAACACTGTTCTTGTTTTGATCAACATTATTACTTTGAGCAGCAAAGCGAGTTTGAATAAAACCCACTTCAGAAATTCCCTGTAAAGCTACGAGGGGGTATTTTGTTAAATCTATTTTTTTCCAGCCTACTGATTTATCCTTTAGAGCTTCGTTCCATAAATTCTTCAGATTCTTTGTTTTCCCAACCCATAAAAAAGAACTATTATCAGCTAATCCATCCTGCATATTTTTGAAATTAAAATCGTTGCTTAATGTTTTCCCATCCAAATGAGCACTAATAATTTGTTTCAAAAAAGAGTCATCTTCTGCCATTATTACAAAGTCATCTATGTGAATTGTCCATTTTGGCAATACAGTTGTCCCGTATGCGGTGATAAATTTTAATAAATCTTTCGGCAAAGACTGCTGATGAATTCGAACACCCCGAAAAATAGTCGACACATTATCTTCAGAAAGCAAAAGAGGATCAATCTTTTCACTATTATTTAAATGAAAAAATAAGGCTTTTTTGTTATTTGTTTTCAACCAAGAAATTTCATCTACTGTATTTAGTAGATCAAAATTAATTTTAGTTAATGCAATATTTTTATAACGACTAAATTGCTTGAAATTATCTTCAAGTGCTTTATAATCTTTAATGGCAAGTGCTAAAAAGCTATCAAAATTCTGAGGAACATATTCTGGGCTTAAAAGGGATTTTGATCCAGTGCCTTTCAAAAGGCTAAGCACATCCGGAATGGAATCATTAATAAAACTTACTCCATCAAGTGTAAAGGGGTCTTTTTTAGTGTTAAAGTCAAATGAAAACCAATCACTTCCTATAAAAGGAAAAAGGGGAGTTTCAGCAAAAAAACGATTCAATACATCTTTAAAATCTTGATGAATAATTAGGTTCATGGGAGCATTATCATCACTTATTTTTGCTAAATCAAAATAGTAATGATTTTGAATTCCAGGTTCATTATTTTGAATGTTTCGAATACTATTTTCAATGACTAATTTAGAAGTGCTGATAATGCGAACATCTTCAATTTCTGCAATGAATGTCTTCGTATCTTTATTAATATTAATACTTACAGGAATATTATTGTACTTTATTTTTTCTGATATAACTTCAGGTAAAGAGTCCTTTAGTACTGGTTTGTAAATAAAGGATATAGCATACTCTGATTTTCCAACTGGAGTAAAAGACAATAATGCTTTATTGTTAAAGTTCTTAGGAATTACAGCACTTATTTTTTTGTAAAGTACTGTATCTATGGCTAATATATTAGAAAGAAAAGGCAGGTTGTTTATTGCGTTTTTCAAAATGTTCTGATCATTAAGCTGGATGGTGATCACGGAATTTTGTGGTACACAGTCGAATAAGTCAAGGGTACTATTTTTTGGGGTACTACAGCTTGAAATAACAAGCAAGACAATAAGAAATGATTTAGAATTCATAAATATCAAAATTAAAAAACTCCCTTGAGAGAATACTTTAATTCTCAAAATGTTATTAACTATCTAGCCAACAAAAAGTCATTTCAAAAAGTGATTAAGTATAATTTTAATACTCAAGCTAATGGGCATCTTTATAAATAATCCTAATCTATTGAACATATTTTGGAAGAAGTTGAAAAGATACTCTGTGGTGTTTTGTAATGCCAAATATTTTTATAGCCTCTCGATGTGATTTAGTCGGATACCCTTTATTTTTTTTCCATCCAAATCCTGGATGTTTAAAATCTAAGAGTGTCATATAATCATCACGATAGGTTTTAGCTAATACTGAGGCTGCGGCAATATTTTGATATTTTCCATCACCTTTAATTATGCAATCGAAAGGAATTTCTTTAAATGGTTTAAAACGGTTTCCATCAACAACAATATGAATTGGTTTAGGAGAGAGTTGCTCCAATGCAAGATGCATGGCTTTTATGGATGCGTTTAGAATATTTATTATATCAATTTCGTCCTGATAAACATGAGCTATTGCAAATGCAATAGCTTGTTTTTCTATTTCGGGGCGTAATGCATATCGCTGCTTTTCAGTCATTTTTTTTGAATCATTTAGTAAGGGCAGATTAGTGTTAGAGGGAAAAATAACAGCTGCGGCTGTAACAGGACCAGCTAAACACCCTCTTCCAGCCTCATCTGTACCAGCTTCTAGACCTTTGGTGTATTGTATTTTAAGCATTTACTAATTCTATAGTATAAGTTTGTTCCACGGTATTACAAAATACTCACAATTATTATAACTTCGCAAACAAATCATTGGTTGTATGCGTTCTAGCATTTTCGTATTGTTTTTTGTTTTTTTTCAACAGATTTGGAGTCAAGAAATCGCACCTAGCACTCAAGATAGTTTATCTGTTAATACAAACATATTTACTCTTGAGAAAGATTCTATTCAGGCTCTCCCTGCAGCCAACAAAAATATTACTCTAGATTCCCTTGGACTTTTAAAAAAAAATAAAAAATTATCTCCAGAAAAGCCCAAAAAAGAAAGGTATATTCCTTATGTAAAATCAATGGTTGAAGTTTCTGTTTCAGATTATAAAATCATGTCATTAGATGGAACTGAAAAGTCTGTTGATACAACCCTAAGTATTGAAAATGAATATTCGTTTAATTTTCTGCGAAAAGATTACTTCGAATATTTACCGCTACCTAATATGGGAGAGGGGTATAACAAGATTGGCTATAACTTCTATGACGAACCTTTGACCCCCCAAATGGGGGCACGAGTCAAGCATTTCGGTTATTTTGAAAAAGAAGATGTTTTTTATTACGAAGTTCCCTCGCCTTACTCGGAATTATTTTTTAAAAGTACATTTCAACAAGGACAAAATTTAGACGCCACTTTGGCGATAAATACATCTCCTAAATTCAATGTGGCAGTCTCATTCAAAGGTTTTAGATCATTGGGTGATTATAATTCTTCTTTAAGTCGTTCCCGTCAATTTAGAATGAGTGCTCAATATCAGACGTATAATCAGCGTTATCGATTACGTTTGCACCAAACTACTCAGTCTCTGGAAAACGAAGTAAATGGGGGGCTTGTAAATGATGCTGTTTATTTTTTTGAAAACGCACCCAACTATGTTAGGGCTGACCAATCTGGAGTGCCCATTTTAGACGATAATGGCGAGGAACAATTCGATTTTTATGATGGTTTTTTAAAGCGCTCTTTGTTATCAACACATATTAGAGCCCGAAATGACTTGTCTGGGAAGCGGTATTTTATGGACCATCGTTATCAGATGTTTCCAATTGCCAAAGATACTACAGCCTATAAAATGGAAGTTGGGTATCAACTTAGTTATGAAACCAAAAAGTACAGTTATGTAGATGATCGCCCAAGTCCTTATTTTTATGAAACTTATGACGTTTCAAGTGTTCAAGACAGCACTAAATATAGTACCCTTGAGAATAAGTTATATGCTCGATATAAAGATAGGCTTTTAGGAGAATTGCAATTGGATTTGTTTCATTATAATTGGAACTATGCTTTGGGAGAAAACGACTATCAGAAAGATTCCGTTTTACCTACTAGTATTCAAGCAAGCCAGCTAGCTGCTCAAGTAAAATGGTCAAAAATTCTTTTTGGAACTGCAATAAAAGCCAAAGGATACCAATCTTTAAAAGAGACTTACGCTACTACTGATTTAAATCTAAATATTAATCGTCTTTTATTGAAAGATATTTCAGCATCCGCTTCCTTCCAATACAGATCTCAGCCGTTAAATTTTAATTACCATTTATTTCAAAGTGATTTTAAAGAATATAATTGGTCAAATACAAACTTAGTAAATCAAAACACATCTACTAAGTCAGTTGGAGTTTCGCATCCAAAATGGGG
>CAJQQG010000076.1 GCA_905480425.1 uncultured Flavobacteriaceae bacterium
TGGGAAAAAAAATTGAATAATGTTTTTTAATTATATTTATAAACACAAGTATTTAAATATATAAATTATGAGTAGTAGTTCTAATATTAATCGAAGAAAAGCAATTAAAGCAATGGCTCTTGGCTCAAGTGCAATGGCACTTCCTAATTTGGTATCATCGCGTGAGTCTTTTTCTGATTCGAATCTATTAAAAGGCAATGTTAATCATTCCGTCTGTCAATGGTGTTATGGAGACATACCTCTAGAAGTTTTGGCACGTGAAGCAAAAAAATTAGGATTAGTAGGCATAGATCTAATTGGTCCGGATAGCTGGGATATTTTAAAGAAATATGACTTAGATTCTACTATGTGTAATGGAGCTGAATTGAATTTAGTAGATGGCTTTAATGATGTTAAATTTCATAATAAATTAATTCCCCGTTATATGGAGCATATAGATTTGGTTTCAAAGGCAGGATACAAAAATCTAATTTGTTTCAGTGGAAATAGGCGTGGAATGGATGATGAATTAGGATTAAAAAATTCAGTTAAAGGTTTAAAGGCAATTCTCTCTCATGCTGAAAAGAAAGGAGTTGTTTTAACGATGGAACTTTTAAATTCTAAGGTTGATCATTCTGATTATATGTGTGATAATTCTAATTGGGGAGTTGCTTTATGTAAAGAGTTAGATTCAGATAATTTCAAATTACTGTATGATATATATCATATGCAAATTATGGAGGGAGATGTAATTCGAACTATTCAAGAAAACCATAAATATTATGGTCATTATCATACAGCAGGAGTTCCTGGCCGAAATGAAATAGACGAAACACAAGAGCTATATTATCCTGCAATTATGGAGGCAATTTTAAAAACAGGTTTTAAAGGTATTGTAGCACAAGAATTTATACCTCAAAACCGTGCAAATAATGGATTTGACTCTTTAGCTGACAGTATTCGTCGCTGTGATGTTTAATACTTTGCTGGTTTACCATTAGTGTTAGTATTTTCAATAAACTTACGAAGATCCTCATTAGCTTTTACTAAGTCTTCTTGTCTTAAATACATCATGTGTCCACTTCTATAGCCCTTAAAGAAAAATCTATCTTTCATTTTTCCACTTGGATCAACTTGCCACATAGTATATTTTGCACTAAAATAAGTTGTTGCACCATCATAAAAACCAGATTGAATAAATACTTTTAAAAATGGATTTTCTGCCATTGCTTGCCTTAAATTATCTCTAACTCTTACATTATCTCTATTCCAAGGTCTAACAGAATGTTGGTTTCGACCCCAAGTATTATATTTAGTGTCCGATGTAAATTTTAACTCATTTTGTAAATAGTGATTTATAGCTGGAGTAAATGCATGATCCCAAGCACTCATTTCGGCATTATAATCAACTCTGTTTCCCGAGTCTTGTTTATCGATTCCTTTATATCTAGAATCTAACCTTCCAATTGTTTTACCTTCATCTCTAAGAAGTTCCTTCCAAAAAAAGGATGTTGATAGATTTATATTATTTTGTATGACATCTTTTTTATTAAGTCCAGTAAAAAAGGAAATTTTTTCAGCAATATAATTTTTTTCACTTTCGTCAATAAAACCACCTTTAGATAAAGCTGGAAGTAACTCATTTAAAGCAAACTCTTCAGACTTAGGAAGTATTTCTTCTAAATCTAATTTTTGTAATTCATCAGGTAATTTTTTATGATACCATGATGCAGCTGTATAATATGGAAAGTCTATAGCAGATGAAACTGGCCCAGGGTATACCTGATAATCAGCAGGTGAGACCATAATTACGCCATTTAAATATATCCACTGTTTATCTTGAAGTTCATGTGCTAGCCCCATGACTCTAACTCCCCCATAGCTTTCTCCAATAAGATACTTTGGCGAGTCCCATCTATTTTTTCTTGAAATAAATGTACTTATCCACTCAGCCAAGTATTTTATATCTTGATTTACACCAAAAAATGTTTCACGATCCTCTTTTTTCCCTTTGGAATCGATTATTCTTGAATAACCAACATTTACTGGATTTACAAAAACAATATCTGCTTCATCAAGAATAGAGTTGGGGTTTGATTTGAATCCATAGGGTTGAATGGGGTATCCTTCCGAATCAACTTTCAATATTCGTGGACCTGTGTATCCCATATGCATCCATAAAGAACCAGCACCTGGTCCTCCGTTAAAAGAAAATATTAAAGGTCTTACGATACCTTTCTTTATGTCTGTTCTTCTATAATACGTGTAAAATAGTGTCGCAATTGCATTATCTTTCTCGCCCCATACAGGCTGTGTTCCAGTTTGAGCTTGATAACTTATATTTTTTCCTTTTATTGTTGTAGAATGATTAGTAACGACAATTGTGTCAATGGGTATTTCTCTGTTTTGTGCAACAGAGTAAAATGATATTAATAATGATATTGTCAAATAGTATAAAGACTTTTTCATTTTAAAATGGTTTAGTTGAGATGTTTAAATATAAAAAAAACCCCTCAATAAGAGGGGTTTAAATATTATTTAAGTAAGATATATGTTATTAACTTAGTTAATTGAAACGCTAGCACTTCTATTAATTTTAGCTCTTCTACTATTAGCTCTTCCTTTAGCAGTACTATTGTCACCAGATAATTTACTTTCACCAAATCCAATTGTTTGTAATCTTGCGGAATCAACACCAATAGACTCTAAATAAACCTTAACAGATGCGGCACGCTGCTCTGATAATTTCATATTGTATTTTGAACTACCATCACTTGAAGCATAGCCTTCAATGATGATATTAGCATTAGGATATTGATCTAATATAGTTTTCAGTAAGTCTAAGGTTTTTATGTCTCCAGAGTCTAACTTACTACTACTTGCATTAAAAAGCACTCTATTATTATCACTTCCAATAAAGTCAATTAATCCAGTAGGTTCATCAGGACAACCATTATTTGCAACTGTACCAGCAACATCTGGACATTTATCATCTTTATCAGCGACACCGTCACCATCAGCATCAGCCCAAGGACATCCACCGTTAGCAACATCTCCTGCTATTTCAGGACATTTATCTTCGTTGTCAGAAACACCATCACCATCGGTATCAGGACATCCGTTCATTTCAGCCATACCAGCAATATCTGGACATATATCATCAATATCAGCTACACCGTCACCATCACCA
>CAJQQG010000077.1 GCA_905480425.1 uncultured Flavobacteriaceae bacterium
ACTTAAAATAAATTTTTCAGGAAATAATGATTTCTATTCATATTTACCCTTAAACCATATTGCAGAAAGAATGGTAGTTGAGTTCACATGTTTTAGATATGGGGGGACAATTTCCTTTGTAGAGTCTTTTGACACTTTCAGTAAAAACCTCCAAGAAGTTCAGCCAACCGTATTTTTTGCTGTTCCTCGTATTTGGACAAAATTTCAAATGGGTATTTTAGCAAAGATTTCTCAAGAAAAACTTAATATTCTTCTTAAAATTCCAATAATCTCAGGAATTTTAAAGAAAAAATTTAAAAAAGCTTTAGGCTTAAGTACAGCTAGAGCTACTGTTTCCGGTGCAGCTCCCATGCAAGAAAGTCAAAGAGAGTGGTTTTATAAATTAGGAATTAAGATCACTAATGGCTACGGGATGACAGAAAATTGTGCTGTTTGTACTCAATTAGATGGAGAGATTACTAATAAAAAAGGATCTGTTGGAATCCCACAGATAGGAGTTAAGCTTAGTATTGATCCTAGTAATAATGAGATTTTAATGCGAGGTCCCTTTGTGATGAAGGGATATTTTAAATTACCCGAAGTTACCGAAGAAACCTTTAAAGACGGATGGCTTCATACTGGGGATCAAGGTCATATTGATGAGGACGGATTTTTATTTATTACAGGTAGGGTAAAGGATAACTTTAAAACTACAAAAGGGAAATATATTGAACCCCTTACTTTAGAGTATTATTTTGGAGAAACTATCGCTTTTGAGCAAGTCTGTGTTATTGGTTTAGGCATGCCGCAGCCCATATGTCTTGCTGTTCTTTCTGATATTGGAAAAGCAACAGACAAAAAGGCTCTTTCAAATAAATTAGAAAAGCTGTTAGTTGAAACTAACGAAAAATTAGAGAACTATAAAAAGATTTCTACACTGGTGGTAGTAAAAGAACCATGGACTGTAGAAAATGGTCTTCTTACACCAACCCTTAAAATTAAACGTAATCAAGTAGATAAAAAGTATCTTGACTTTTGCACAAAATGGCATGAAGATCAAGCAAGTGTGATATGGGAATAATTATATTTTAATACATGTTTAAAATTAAAGTTTACGAAGAGCTTTTAGAGCAAAAAATTCAAAATTTAAAAGCTTACTTAATTTTTTCATGGTAAAACAGGATATGCGTTTATGGGAATTACATTATAGATATCGATTGCCAGATATCTCTTTGTTAATATGAGTATAAACATAAGGGAGAAATAAATCTAAAAGTATTCCAATATCACAATAAAGTAATAAAGCTTAAGATTAGAAGAATTAGAAAAGATCATAACCCCTAAATTAGTTACACATGGCACGAAAGACCCATTAATAAATTATGAACGTGCCAAAAAATATGCTATATTGATGCGAAATTCGAAAAAATTATATTTGAAAGGAATGGGACATGACCTACCAAAAGAATATTTAAAACCAATAATTAGGAGTATTTTAATTACATGTAAGTAACTAAACAAATGAAAACTAAACAAATGAAAAAAAACAACTTAATTAAAACAGCAATTTTTTCGCTCATGCTTTTTGTGGGAAATATTGCGATGGCACAATCAACAATATCAGGAAGTATTTCTGATTCAGATCAACAGCCTCTCCCGGGGGTAAATATTATTGTTAACGGATCTAATTCGGGGGCTTCCTCAGATTTTGATGGTAATTTCACGTTGAAGACTTCTTCAGAATTCCCATTTAGTATTACTATTTCTTCAATAGGCTTTGGATCACAAACTATAGAAGTAACAGCCGCAGATCAAGAAATTAATGTTACACTTGAAGCTGGACAGAATTTAGATGAAATAATAATATCTGCTTCAAGAAGACCTCAAAAAATTCAAGAAGCGCCATCTTCAGTTTCTGTAATTTCTTCAAGACAGATTGAGAATTCTGCCAATGTTGTTGATCCAATAAGAAATCTTGTGAATATTCCTGGGGTTCAAATTCAACAGAATTCTGTTAATTCAATCAATATAGAGATGAGAGCAGGATCTGGAGTTTTCGGAACCTCTACACTTCCTATGCTAGATTATAGATATCTTGTAACTCCTGCTGCAGGCTCATATTTTAACTTTCAATCAGGCTTATCTAATATAGATATAGAACGAGTTGAGGTGGTTCGCGGAGCTGCATCAGCACTTTATGGTCCTGGAGTAACTTCTGGAGTTGTTCACTTTTTAAGTAAAAGTGCAATTGATAAACCCGGAACTACTATCGAAGCTTTTGGTGGTGGATTAAATACTGTAGGAACATCATTAAGACATGCATGGGCTAATGATGATAAAACATTTGGTTATAAAGTTAATGTACGTTACACATCAGGTGATGACTTCACTCTTGATCCAATTGAGGATGCTGGTCAAATTGCAGGTTTAGCAACTACGATTCGAAAACCAACAATTACAGGCGGACAGGTAGACCAGTCTGGACCTGGAACAGTTTTATTAGACATTAATGATTTAGATCCAGATGGGGATGGTAACCCTATGATTAGCGAATATGAAAATTATAATGCTAATCTTCATTTAGAATTTCGTCCAAGTGATCAAACTACAGCATTTGTTTCTGGAGGTTTTTCTCATGGTGGAGGACTATTTTTTAACAGCCTAGGATCTGGATATGCTGATGGTACTGACTACTGGGCTCAGGCTCGAATTCAGTCAGGTGGACTTTTTGCTCAAGCGTACTACAATTATAATGATGGTGGGGGTGATGAAAGCCCAACTTTTGTTTATGGAACAGGTTTGCAACAAGTTGCAAAACGATCTAATACAGAACTTCAAATTCAATACAATTTTGATGCTCCAGGGTTTCTGAATTCTAATTTTACAGTAGGAGCAGATTATAGAAATGTTGTTTCTGATTCAGAGTATACATTATACGGAAAGTTTGATGACGACGATCCTTACGGTATTGTAGGTATTTATGGACAAGGAACATCTAAATTAGGAGATAAATTAGATCTTACTTATGCTCTTAGATATGATAAATTTACTTTTCAAGATACTGGTGGAATAGCACCAAGAGTAGCATTAGTATATAAGGCTTCTAAAAATCATACGTTCAGAGCATCCTTTAACAGAGCTCTCTCAAGTGTAGCTGCAATTCAACAATACATTAATTTCCCTCTTTTAAATTTAGCGCCTGGATCTAGTGTTTGGTTATCTGGGCAAAACGAAGCTCAATCGATAAGTCCTAGTGATCCTATTGATACTGTTTTTGGAGTACCACTTCCGCAAAACACACCCGGCTTACCTCTTGCCGTTCCTTTCGGTGCGGTTAGAGCTGGTTCCCTTGCAGGATTAGCCGCAGCTTTTCAGACAAACCCAGCTTTAGCACCAATCCAAGGTCTTGAGCCAATTCTGAATAATTTCTTTGCAACCTATGCTGGACCAGCTGGATTTACAGGATCTTTGTTTCCATATACTCTTCTTTCTGCTATAGGTGGAGGTCAACCTCAACCTTTTGATTTTAGTAATTCTGGATCAGGGATTTCTAAATTGCAAACACTAGACCAACTTGAATTTGGGTATACAGGTGTAATTAATAAAAAATTGAAAGTAAGTGTAGATGTTTACACCTATGCTAATACTGGATTCACAAATTATACAGATGTAGGTCCTTCTTATGGAACAGTTGGAGCTAATGTTCCTGATGATTTAGCTGCAGCAATTGCTGCAGATGTTGCATCTGACCCAACTCTTATAGCTCTTGTTACACAAGGGGTGACTGCACAGGTTCAAGCAGGTGTGACAGCGCAATATGCTGCATTAGGATTACCTGCAACCGGCCTTGACGCTGCTACTGCTGCACTTCTAGGCTTGCCTTCTGCCGTTCCATCAATTGCCGCTGCTACAGCAGCGACAGCTGCCCCACTTATAGGGCAGTCTATCGGTGGTCTTGCTATGGCCGCAGCCGGAGCTTTTCAAGAGGGGGGAAAACAATTTAATGCTTTAGCTGGCGCAAATGCTGCAGGAGACTTCCCTTTTATAGGAGCTGTAGAATCTTCAGCTTCACCATCTGCAGACGGTTTTGTTCACCCAGCATGGGGATATAGAAATTATGGAGATGCTACACGTAGCCACTGGGGTTCTGATGTATCACTTCAGTACTTTGCAACTGATAAATTTTCACTTTGGGCAAATACCTCTTGGTTAAGTCAAAATGAATGGGAAGTTGGTGATGATGACCTTCCATTTACCTCATCTTTAAATGCTCCTAAATTTAAGTACAGAATGGGATTAAATTATGCTGCTGGTTTACAAGGATTTAGATACAGTCTTTCTTTTCAACATGATGATGAATTCAATTCTGATATGGCACTTTATGCTGGAACTGTTCAAGAAAAGAATTTAGTAGACATGAATATTGGATTTGTATTTGGAACAGGCCTTAGTTTAGATATATCAGGAACAAATGTTTTTGATCAAAAATATAGATCATTTCCAAATATGCCTATAATTGGTAGACGAATTATTGCCAAAGCAACGTATAGCTTTTAATATTATTTAACTTCATAAAGGGTAATTGCGAAAGCAGTTACCCTTTTTTTTTATTATGAAAGAAGAAAAAATAGTATTTATTACTGGAGCTGAAAAATCTACAGGACGAATCAGGAAAAGCTTATTACCTTACTTCAGCAATAAAACACAATGGAGAACTTTGGCTAGGAAGTAATAAATCGAATCAACTTTTAAAATATAAATCAAATAATGAAAAAATTAGACGGACAAATTGTTATTATAACCGGTGGTGCCCGCGGAATTGGAGAAGGAATCTGTAAAATATTTTGTAATGAAGGTGCTACAGTTGCGCTGTGGGATGTTCTCGAAGAAGGCCAAACAACAGCCGATAATATTTCAGCAGATGGAGGAAGTATCTTTTTTCAAAAGGTAGACGTTACTAGTCAAGACTCTGTTGATTCTGCCGTAGCAAATATCATTGACAATCATGGAAAGATAGATGTTTTAATAAATAATGCAGGAATTATTAGAGATCGTTCTATTTTAAAAATGACCCGAGAAGAATGGGATATGGTACGTTCAGTTAATGTGGATTCTTTATTTATAACCACTAAGGCAGTTTTACCTCATATGAAGTCAGCTAATTATGGTCGGATCATTTCAGCTTCTTCGATTAATGCTTTTCAAGGAGCATTTGGTCAAACGAATTATTCAGCGAGCAAAGCAGCAATTGTTGGCTTTACGCACTCGTTATGTAGAGAAGTTGGTAAATACAATATTACAGTTAATGCTGTAGCTCCCGGCTTTATCAAATCTGAAATGACAGATTCTATGCCCGAAGAAATTATTAAAGCTGGAATTACTCAAATTCCAGTTGGACGAATTGGAACGCCAGAAGATATGGCTCATGCTTATCTGTTTTTAGCTTCAAAAGAAGCAGGGTTTGTTAGTGGACATACATTACATGCCAATGGAGGAGCAATGCCCATTTAAAAATGACAAAAAGCACTAAAAATTTATTTGAATTAACCGGTAAAGTCGCCATCATTACCGGTTCCAGTAAGGGAATTGGACTTGCTATTGCATCTGCTTTTGCTGAATACGGGGCTCATGTTGTGCTAAGTAGTCGTTCACAAGAGGCAGTAGATAAGGCCGCTGAAGAATTGAGTAACAAAGGATATTCCACTATGCCACAAGTTTGCCATGTTGGAGATGAAAGTCAGCGTAAAAATTTAGTTAATAAGACCTTAGAGAGGTTTGGACGATTAGATATATTAGTAAATAACGCTGCTATAAATCCTGTATATGAACCTTTGGAGCAGATGACCGATGCTGTTTATGATAAAATGATGAATGTAAATGTAAAGGCAGCTTTCGCGATGAGTAATTTATGTTTCCCTCATTTAAAAGAAAAAAAAGAGGGAGCTATTATTAATATTGCTTCTGTGGAGGGATTAAAACCAAGTCTTGGATTAGGCGTTTATAGCGTGACTAAAGCAGCTTTAATTATGCTAACCCAAGTTCAGGCGAAAGAATGGGGAAAACATGGAATTAGATCTAATGCGATTTGTCCTGGATTAATTCAAACTAAATTCAGTAAAGCCCTTTGGAATAATGAAGTATTGTTAAATCAAGTGGAAAATGAATTACCAGCGGGAAGAATGGCTCAGCCAAGCGAAATGAAGGGTTTAGCACTTTATTTAGCCTCCCCTGCTGCAAGTTATTCTACAGGTGGTGTTTATACTGCTGATGGAGGGCATATGACAATGTAAAACGAGAATTATGGAAACACAAAAAACACAAAAATCTCATAGAAGTATATTTAAAAATATATCTGAAATGAAAAATGCTGTAGGTAAAGAATTAGGTCTTACACCATGGAAAATAATGGATCAAGAACGAATCAATACTTTTGCTAAAGCTACTGAAGATGAGCAATGGATTCATATTGATGAAGAACGGTGCACAAAAGAATCTCCATATAAGCAAACCATAGCTCATGGATTTTTGATGCTATCAATGTGTTCTAAAATAATGTATGATTCTTATGAAGTTGGACAGGTATCGATGGCCATAAATTATGGTTTAGATAAAGTTCGTTTTCCCAACGCTACTCCAGCAGGATCAAAATTTAGAGGTCGTGTTTCTCTCGCTGAATTTAATTTTATTCCAAAGGGAGCTAAGTATAAATTAAATGTAATCATTGAATTGGAGGGTCAGGAAAAGCCGGCTTGTGTGGCTGAGTTTTTAGCGCTTGCATATAATTAAACAATCATGGAAAAAGCCGTATTATTTAAAATTAAAAATGGAGTAGCTACAATTACTTTAAATCGACCTGATCGCTATAATGCTGTAAATCAAGATTTGGTAGATGGAATTTCAAATTCTCTTAAAAAATGTGAAGTTGATGAATCAATTCGAGCAGTAGTTATAACTGGAGCAGGACGTGGTTTTTGCGCTGGGGCAGATATGTCTGTTTTTGGAGATGAAGTTACTGCGGATCAACGAAGTCAATATATAATAGATCAATATCAACCATTAATGAATCAATTTTTTTCATTAAAGAAACCAGTTATTGGCGCTATAAACGGAACGGCTGCTGGAGTAGGTGCGGCTTTTGCGTTGGCTTGTGATTTTCGCGTAATGAGTGATCAAAGTGGGATTTTATATGCCTTTGTTAATATAGGCTTAGGTCCTGATGGTGGGGCAAGTTGGCTTCTTGCAAGACAAGTAGGTTACAGTCGTGCTCTAGAAATTGCTACAAGTGGAAAAAAAGTGACTGGACAAAGATGTTTGGAATTAGGACTAACAAATCGTATTGTAGCACAAGATGATATTTTAAGTAATGCTCAAGCTTGGGCAGAAGAATTTGCAGTACGTCCGACTTTAGCAATAGGTATTGCTAAAGAAGATATGTTTTTTGCTATGGATCACAGTCTTAATGAAGCAATTGCTTTCGAAGCAAAAAAACAAATTGAGGCATTTAAAAGTCATGATTTAAAAGAAGGAGTTTCAGCATTTATTGAAAAAAGAAAACCTAATTTTTTGGGAAAATAATATAAGAAAATGAATTTCGAAGAAATAAAAAAGAAGACAGAAGCTTTTGTAAGAGATGAATTATTTACTCTCGAACCTTGGATACTAAATGTTGAATGGAAGGAAAAATTACCTAAGCTAAATGAACTTAGAGAAAAAGTGAAGTCAAAGGGACTTTGGCTTCCACAGATTCCCATAGAATATGGGGGTTTGGGATTAACAAATGCTGAGCATGGAGAAGTAAGTGAAATTTTAGGGGCAAGTCCATACGGTCATTATTGCTTTAATTGTCAAGCTCCCGACGCTGGAAATATGGAAATTCTTATTGAGTTTGGGACTGACAAGCAAAAAGAAGCCTATTTATATCCTCTTTTAAAAGGAGAAATAAGAAGTTGTTTTGCAATGACAGAACCTGATCATGCAGGATCTAATCCTGTTAAAATGGGAACTATTGCCACCAAAGAAAATGGTAATTATGTAATCAATGGCCATAAGTGGTTTACTTCAGGTTTTGATGGAGCTACTTTTGCAATTGTAATGTTAGTTTCAGATCCCGATGCAAGTGCTCCACATAAAAAAGCAAGTCAGGTGATTGTCCCAACATCTAGTGAAGGATTAGAATTTGTCAGAAATATTTCTATTATGGGACATCCAGGCGGCGGCTGGGAAAGTCATGCTGAAATTAAATTTCATGATGTAAAAGTTCCATTATCCAATGTTTTGGGTGGCGACGGTGAAGGTTTTACTATCGCCCAAAAACGATTGGGACCGGGAAGAATTCATCACTGCATGCGTTGGATCGGAATGTGCGAACGTGCTTTTAATCTAATGTGTGAACGTGCTGTTTCGAGAGAAATTTCTGAGGGTGTAATGCTGGGTGAAAAACAGACTATTCAAAACTGGATTTCAGAATGTCGAGCAGAAATAAACGCTTCAAGACTTTTAGTTCAGGATGCTGCAAATAAAATAGATACTCAAGGGGCTTACAAAACTAGACCTGAGATTTCAATCATTAAATTTTATTGCGCACAAGTACTTCAAAAAGTTGTGGACTGTGCAATTCAAGTTCATGGAGCAAAAGGGGTAACAGATGATACTATTCTTGCTGCATATTACCGTCATGAACGTGCTGCTCGAATATATGATGGAGCAGATGAAGTTCATAAAAGTAGATTAGCAAAAAGCATTTTAAAAAAGTATAAATCGGAAAAGTAATAAAAGATGGATTCAAAAGTAATAACTAGAATCCCAATGGACAAAGATAAAAAGATGATAATTAATGAATTGGGGGATTATTTGGAAAGAGTTTTTAGCACTAAATAAATGTTAATCGAATTAGACAAAGCTATTGAAATTAGAGAAGGACAATCTTTAAAGATTGATTCTTTGGAAACTTATTTGCGAAATGCTATGGAACTGCCTGAGGCTGATTTGAAAGTCTTACAATTTCCCTCGGGCTATTCCAACCTTACTTATTTATTGAAATTTGGAAAACTAGAGTTAGTTTTAAGAAGACCCCCAAAAGGAGCAAAAATTAAATCAGGACATGATATGGGAAGAGAATTCCGAATTCTTTCGGGATTACATCCTATATATAAAAAAGCTCCAAAGCCTTTTTTATACTGTGATGATCAGACCGTTATAGGGGCCCCATTTTATATAATGGAACGTATGCAAGGGGTTATTTTTAGAGGTCATACGCCAAAAATTCAGCTACCAGAACCAAATCAAATGCGCAATTTATCTGAAGCTTTTGTGAGTACATTGGCAGAAATACATACATTGGATTATAATGCTGCTGGACTTGTAACTTTAGGAAGACCACAGGGTTACATTCGACGCCAAATTGAGGGTTGGACTAAGCGATACATCAATTCTAAAACTGATAACTTTGAGTCCATAGAAAAAATGTATACTTGGCTTAATAATAACATACCAACTGAGCAAAGAAATACTTTTATTCATAATGATTTTAAGTACGATAATTTGATTCTTTCTCAAGATGGAAGCTTTGAAATAAAAGGTGTTTTAGATTGGGAAATGGCTACCCTTGGAGATCCTTTAATGGACTTGGGTACAACCTTAGGATATTGGATTCAAGAATCGGATCCTGATTTTATGAAAGAAAATAGCATGAATATTACTCTTGTAAAAGGTAATTTGACTCGTAGTGAGTTGGTAGAGTTCTATGCCAAGAAAAGTAATATTGAAATGATTAATATTCCTTTTTATTATGTTTTTGGTCTTTTTAAAATTGCTGTAATTATTCAGCAAATTTATTTAAGATATAAAAAGGGATTTACAACTGATATACGCTTTAAAAACTTAAATCAAGCTGTGCAAATGTATGGCAAGATGGGAGTACAAGCCTTTCAAAAAAATAAAATAGATAATTTATATTAAATAATAACAGATGGAAACGAAAATCAGTACCTCTTTGAATGATTTTAGAACAGAAACAAGGGCTTGGCTAGAGACCAATTGTCCAGCTAGTATGCGACAACCAGTTAAAGATCCTTTTGATTTGTTCTGGGGAGGACGTAATGCTAAATTTATTTCAGAAGACCAAAGACTTTGGTTTGAACGCATGCTTGAAAAACGATGGGTTGTACCCTATTGGGAGGTTAAATATGGAGGAGCTGGATTAAGTTCTGATGAAAACAATGTTTTAACACAAGAAATGACCCGTTTGGGATGTAGAAAACCTCTCTATAGTTTTGGAATTTCTATGCTGGGCCCGGCGTTACTTAAGTTTGCTACAGAAGATCAAAAACTACATTACCTTCCACAGATTGTAGAGGGAAAAATATGGTGGTGTCAAGGCTATAGTGAGCCCAATGCAGGAAGTGATTTGGCAAGCCTTCAAACAAAAGCAATTGACAAGGGAGATCATTATGAAATCACAGGTTCAAAAGTATGGACTTCTTACGCCGATAAATCAGATTGGATATTTTGTTTAGTTCGCACAGATTTTGAAGCCACAAAACACAACGGAATTAGCTTTATATTAATTGACATGGCTTCAAAGGGAGTAAGTACTAGACCCATAAAATTGATTAGTGGCAAATCACCTTTTTGTGAAACGTTTTTTGACGAGGTTAAAGTGCCAAAAGAAAATTTAATAGGGAACTTAAACCAGGGGTGGACCATAGCAAAACATCTTTTGACTCATGAACGTCAAATGATCGGAGGTATTGGAGAAACAGACGTAAAAAAAGAGGTATATTCTATAGCACTCGAAAACCTTCCCGTTAATAATGGAATAATCTCAGATAGCATTTTAAGAAATCAAATTTCTGATTTTGAGATGAATGAAGAGATTTTTGATTTAACAATTCAGCGAGTTACCGATGAGGCTAAAACAGGAAATAACTCAGGGGCACTTTCCTCTTTTTTTAAATTTTATGCAACTGAGCTAAATATATCACGGCATGAATTATTGATGGCTATTGGCGGATCAGAAGCCCTTTTTTGGGGTGAAAATGAAAAATCAGATGGTGATTTAGCTCGAAAATTTTGTCGTTCCAAAGGAAACTCAATTGAAGGCGGAACCTCAGAAATACAATTAAATATTATTTCTAAACTCATATTGGGCTTGCCCACTAAATAACATTATTATGGCATTAATTATAACAGAAGAACAAAAAATGCTTAAGGATTCTGCCTCAGAACTCTTTACGGCAAAAGCACCTGTAAGTCAGATGCGAGAACTAAGAGACACTCAATATACTCCATTTGATCAATCATTATGGGAAGAAATGGTTGCAATGGGATGGACTGCATTAACCGTTCCAGAGAGTTATAATGGATTGGATTTTGGATTTATAGGATTGGGGCAGATTCTAGAAGAAGCAGGAAAAAATCTTTCAAAATCACCATTGATTTCTTCAATACTACTAGGTGCTTCTGCTCTTAGATTGTCTGATAATGAAGCTTTAAAGGTAAGATCATTTCCAGGAGTAATGGAAGGAACCTCTCAGTTTGCTTTTGCGATTCAAGAAGGGAAACACCATCAAATAACATCATTTAAAACTCATGCAGTTTTAGAAGGTGAAAACTATATTATTAATGGATCAAAAACATTAGTAATTGATGGTACAACAGCCAATCAACTTGTTGTTGTATGCCAAGTTGATACGAATCTTAATTTATTTATTGTAGATGCTAATTCGAAAGGAATTACAATTTCAAAAAAAATATTGATGGATGCAGGAACCTATGCAGACATAACTTTTAAAAATGTTAAAGTTCCTGCTGAAAATCAACTTAATATTAAATTAGAGGGTCGCCTACTTTTAGATCGTCTCATGGCAATTGCTTATGTAGGAATTTCTGCTGAACTTCTAGGGATTTGTGAACAGGCATTTGATGTTACTATTAAGTACTTAAAAGAACGCCAGCAATTTGGAGTAGTCATTGGAACATACCAAGCTCTTCAACATCGGGCTGCAATTGTTTTTTCTGAAATTGAATTATGTAAGTCAATTGTTTTAAAAGCACTTCAAGCCATAGACAATAATGACCCCAAGGCTATAAAATATGCTCATTTAGCAAAGGCAAAATTGGGGAAAACAGTGAAATTAGTCACCAATGAAGCGATACAATTACATGGTGGAATCGGAGTTACTGATGATGCAGATATTGGATTTTATCTAAAACGGGCAAGAGTTGCGCAACAACTTTTCGGAGATTATAATTACCATTTAGACCAATTAGCAAAGCTTAAAGGGTATTAAAACAATATAAATTTCTTTTAAAAAAGCATTAAAAACTAGTCTGTATTTAGTAGGAACCACATATATTTGCAGCTTAAAATAAACATTAAAAATAAACGTTAAAGTATATTAAAATGGCTCAAAGTATAGGTACCGTTTCACAAATTATTGGACCCGTTGTAGACGTTCAATTCATTGGAGAAAATAATCCACTTCCAAGAATTTTTGACGCTTTAGAAATAACGAATTCTAATGGTTCTAAGCTTATCTTGGAAGTTCAATCTCATATTGGTGAAGAAACTGTTCGTACTATCTCTATGGACTCTACAGATGGATTAAGTAGAGGAACAGAAGTAAAGGCAAAAGGAAGTCCGATTCAGATGCCCATTGGTGAACATGTTTATGGACGCTTATTTAATGTTATTGGTGATGCCATTGATGGAATGGAAAACCTTCCAAAAGAAAACGAACATGGTCTTCCGATTCACCGAGATGCTCCTTTATTCGAAGATCTTTCTACTTCAACGGAAGTACTCTTTACAGGAATTAAAGTAATTGATTTAATCGAGCCTTATGCTAAAGGAGGGAAAATTGGACTTTTTGGCGGAGCCGGAGTAGGTAAAACAGTATTGATTCAAGAATTGATTAATAATATCGCTAAAGGTCACGGTGGACTTTCAGTATTTGCTGGAGTTGGAGAACGTACTCGTGAAGGGAATGACTTACTTCGTGAGATGTTAGAATCAGGAATTATCAAATATGGAGATGATTTTTTACAATCTATGGAAGAAGGCGGATGGGATCTGACAAAGGTGGATAAAGCTGCAATGAAAGAATCCAAAGCCACTTTCGTATTTGGTCAAATGAACGAACCTCCAGGAGCACGTGCTCGTGTAGCACTTTCGGGACTCACTATCGCTGAATATTTTAGAGATGGCTCTGGAGACGGCCAAGGAAAAGACGTATTATTTTTTGTAGACAACATTTTCCGTTTCACTCAAGCTGGTTCAGAGGTTTCTGCCCTTTTAGGTCGTATGCCCTCTGCAGTAGGTTATCAACCCACATTAGCCACTGAAATGGGGGCCATGCAAGAACGAATTACATCTACCAAAAAAGGATCAATTACATCGGTTCAAGCGGTTTATGTACCTGCAGATGATCTTACGGATCCTGCACCGGCAACAACCTTTGCTCACTTAGATGCAACTACAGTTCTTTCGCGTAAAATTGCTGAGCTAGGAATTTATCCTGCAGTAGATCCATTGGACTCAACTTCTAGAATTTTAACAGCAGATATTTTAGGAGAGGAACATTATAAGTGTGCTCAAGATGTAAAAGAATTGTTACAACGCTATAAAGAATTACAAGATATTATTGCCATTTTAGGAATGGATGAATTATCTGAGGAAGATAAATTAGCAGTATCACGCGCAAGACGTGTTCAGCGATTCTTGTCACAGCCTTTCCATGTTGCAGAACAGTTTACTGGAATTCCAGGAGTTTTAGTCGATATTAAAGAAACTATTAAAGGCTTTAATATGATTATGGACGGTGAGTTAGATCACCTGCCAGAAGCAGCGTTCAACTTAAAAGGAACGATTGAAGAAGCTATTGAAGCAGGAGAAAAAATGTTAGCTGAAGTTTAAGTTTATGCATCTCGAAATTGTATCCCCCGAAGCCAAATTATTTAGTGGTGAAATAGAAAGCCTCACAGTACCAGGTGTCTCGGGGTCTTTTCAAGTGTTAAATAATCATGCTCCAATTGTGTCTACATTAACTGCTGGAAAAGTTAAAATTCAAGGTAATATAACCATTGAAAAGGACCAAGAATCTTTGTTCAAGCAAGAAGGGTCAACTACTTATTTTGAAATTAAATCAGGCGTATTAGAGATGAAAGATAATAAAATGATTTTATTAACGGATTAGACTTTTTATAACCTAATTCTATTCACTTTATGTTTTTAAGTCATTAAGGCTTTCATAAATTTTTTCTTTTTCCCAACCTCTATAAACCATGTAATCTAGAATCTTTTTTTTTCTTTCATAAAGTGGATAGTGACCTACACTTGCTTTTCTTTTTTCGAAAAGTGTATAAAAAGTTTCAGTATAATCTTCATTGGAGATTTCTTTTAGCCCCTTTTTGATATTATAATCAGAAATTTTTCTGGCTTTTAATTCTCGAATTATTCGCTCTTTCCCCCATTTTTTTATTCGAAACTTCCCACGAGCAAAACTCTGAGAAAAACGAGTTTCATTTAAATAATTTTCTTCTAAAAGTTTAGTTATAATAATTTCTTGTGCCGAAGAAATCATGTTTAATTCTCTTAATTTTTGCTCTACTTCATAATGACAACGTTCCTGATAAGCACAGTAGTGTTCAAGTCTTTTTTGAGCTTCTTCAAGTGTAAACGAATTTTTTTTAAGCACCCTCTAAGATAAAAAATCTAAGATAAATCGATCTAGGCTTTAGGACAGATTTTTTTATGATTAATAAAAACAATTTATACTACATTTGAATTAAAATTCAACTTTTATTTAGTGACTAAAACCCATTCAATTTACAAGAAAATGAAACAGACATATACAATTAAAGGGATGACCTGTGGAGGCTGTAAAACTTCTGTTGAAAAGCATTTAGGTAGTATTGAATTAGTTACAAATGTTGAGGTTTCTTCTGAAATTGAAGAAGTTACGATTACTCTTGAGCATCCAGTTTCAATTGATGTCTTTAAGAAGGTATTACCCAAAAAATTCAACCTGTTTGAAAAGCCTAATATAAGCAGTACCCATAAGATCACTTCAATTTCTGAAAAGGGACAAGAGGTTTCAAAAGCTAAACAGCTCCAACCTCTATTTATCATCTTTTTTTACCTAGCTACAGCCGTTATTTTTTTAAATTATAAAGATTGGAACCCTAGGGGAATGATGTTTGATTTTATGGGCTTATTTTTTATTGTGTTTAGTTTTTTCAAGATGCTTGATTTAAAGAATTTTCCAACATCTTTCAGTATGTATGATCCTTTGGCTAAAAAAATACGTTTTTATGGTTGGATATATCCTTTTATAGAGACACTGCTCGGGCTACTTTTTTTAATGAGAATCAAACTACTTAGCGCAGTAGTTATAACAATTATTATACTAGGAATTACCACGGTTGGTGTAATTAAAACTCTTATGAATAAGAAAAAAATTCAATGTGCTTGTTTAGGGACAGCTTTAAAATTACCGATGACTGAAGCAACTTTAATTGAAAATACCCTTATGTTGAGTATGTCTATTTTTTTAGTCCTGAGTTCGTAAGCTAAAAAATATTAGATCTACATTAGATTTCCCTTATTTGTTTAATCAGCGATAAGGTTTTTTTCACTTTTAAGGTTAATCTATCATATGCTTTAGCAGAAAGGATTTCTTTTGAAATAAGTTTAGATCCCATACCAACACAGGTTACGCCAGAATCAAACCAACCTTTAAGGTTTTCTTTTTCGGTCGATACACCTCCAGTAGGCATTATTGAGGTCCAAGGATGAGGACCTTTAACGGCTTTAACAAACTCAGGACCATAAATGCTACCAGGAAATAATTTAACAATTTCGCATCCCATTTCTTCTGCTTTTGCAATTTCAGTTAGAGAACCACAGCCAGCAGACCATAATACTTTTCTACGATTACAAACCAACGCAATGTCTTCTCTAAATACTGGAGTAACAACAAAATTTGCTCCAGAGAGCATGTACTGTGAAGCAGCTGCGGCATCGGTAATAGAACCCACTCCAAGTATCATCCCAGGTAGTTCAGCGATAGCATATTTAATTAACTGATTGAATATTTCTAACGCAAAGTCTCCACGGCTTGTGAATTCCATTAATCTTGCGCCACCATCATAACAGGCTTTTAGTACTGCTTTTGCTAGTTCAGCATCATGATGATAAAATAGAGGAACCATTCCTGATTCTTCCATTTGCTTAAAAACTTGTAATCTTGTGTATTGTGCCATAAAAAATCATCTAGAGACACGCCCTGAAGCGTCTCCTCCCATTAGTTTTTCAATTTCCTCAATAGTTACCAAATTAGCATCTCCTTTTATGGTATGTTTCAAACATGAAGCAGCTACTGCATAATCCAAGGCCTTTTGATCGTTATTTGGATAATGAATTAGGCCATAAATAAGAGCTCCCATAAATGAGTCACCACCACCAACTCGGTCAACAATATGCGTGATTTGGTATTTGGTACTTTCGTATAGTTTTTTTCCATCATAAAGAACACCCGCCCAAGTATTATGAGAAGCTGAAATAGATCCTCGTAAGGTCGTAATTACCTTTTTAGAACGTGGAAATTTATGTTGAATTTGTTGGCAAACTGAAAGGAAGGCTTCTGCTTTTACATGTTCTGCTTGAGTAGTAATATCAAGGCCTTCAGGTCTAATACCAAAATGCATTTCAGCATCTTCTTCATTTCCTAAAATAATATCGCAATAAGAAGTCAGTTGGGTCATTATTTTTTCTCGATTGCCTCCATAATTCCACAATTTAGCTCTGTAGTTTAAATCTGTAGATATAGTTATTCCCAATTCACTAGCAACTTTAACAGCTTCAAGGCAAGCATCTGCTGCACATTGAGAAATAGCAGGAGTAATTCCTGTCCAGTGAAACCATTGAGCGTCTTTAAATACCTCTTTCCAGTCTACCATGCCGGGAGCTATTTCAGACATTGCAGAATAAGCACGGTCATAAACTACTTTACTAGCTCGGCTTACTGCTCCGGTTTCTAAGAAATAAATTCCTAGGCGATCCCCTCCTTCAATAATATATTGCGTTCCAACTCCTCTTTTTCGAAGCTCCATTAGCGCACATTGACCAATATCATTTATGGGTAATCGTGTTACAAATTCAACGGGTATGTTATAGTTTGCTAAAGAAATAGCAACATTAGATTCACCTCCACCATATACTATATCAAAATTATTGGTTTGGGAAAAACGCAAAAAATCAGCAGGCGCTAAACGCAGCATGATTTCTCCAAAAGTAATTACTTTTTTCATTTCTATAAATATAGAATTTTTAGTTTATTGATGTGTCTGCTTTGAGATCAAAATCATTATTCATGAAAATTATGAAATAAAAAAACCGCCTAATAGATAGATTAGGCGGTTTTTAAGTATTAATTACGGAGTCTTCTTCGTTCTTTATTCAAGAAACGAAACTCCAAATATTGATAAGCATGGCGTGGAACAATACGAATCCACTTTTTGTATTCAAAATACCATTTTAAACGCTTGGATGGAATCCCGCTTAAAAGGTAAGCAGCAATAAAAGGATGTACATGTAAATGTATTTTTTCCTTTTGGTTGTGCTTGTTCATAGTAATTTTACTAAGCTCTGTGTTGATCTTGTCAATTAAAATAATAGGAGCCTCTACTTCACCATTTTGGTTCGGGTTAGGCTCTTTAGTTTTGATATTCATTTCAGGTCTCACACGTTGTCGCGTGATCTGAATGAGTCCAAATCTACTAGGTGGCAGAATCTTGTGTTTAGTTCTGTCAGTACTCATTTCCTCACTGAGATGTTCAAAAAGTTTTTTCCGATTCTCGTTAGAATTCAAATCAATAAAGTCTACTACAATAATTCCCCCCATGTCTCGCAAGCGCAATTGTCTAGCAATTTCTGTTGCAGAAATCATGTTGACTTCTAAGGCAGTTTGTTCTTGACTTTTAGAACGATTTGATCGGTTTCCACTATTGACATCAATTACATGTAGCGCTTCTGTATGTTCGATAACTAAATAGGCACCTTTTGACATTGAAACTGTCGTTCCAAATGCAGATTTAATTTGCCTTTCAATCCCAAATTTTTCAAAAATGGGGAGGTGGTTATCGTACAATTTTACAATCGATTTTTTGTCAGGGGCTATGGTTTCAATATAGTCTTGAATTTCGATTTGCATTTCAGCGTCGTCCACATGAATGCCTGTGAAGTTGTCATCAAAAATATCACGTAGAATACTTGAAGAACGGTTGATTTCACTCAATACTTTTGCTGGATATTTATCAATCTGCTTTAATTTGGCAGATAAGTTTTTCCAACGAGTTAAAAGTTGTTGAATGTCAGCATCAAGAGCGGCAACTTTTTGCCCTTCAGCTACTGTACGAATAATTAATCCAAAACCTTTTGGACGTATACTTTGTACTAGTTTCTTGAGGCGGTTTTTCTCTGCTCTATCTTCAATTTTTTGTGAAATAGATACTCGATCAGAAAAAGGCATTAGGACCATATAACGGCCAGCTAATGATATCTCTGAACTTAATCGAGGACCTTTTGTAGATATAGGCTCTTTTACTACTTGAACCAAAACGGTTTGTTTAGGTGATAAAATGTCACCAATATTTCCGTCTTTATCTATGTCATTTTCGTAACGAAATTGTTTTAAAAGATAATCTTTGTTTTTACCTGTGCTTATCTGTTTAATGTATTTAACTAGTGAAGGAAGTTTGGGACCGAGATCATGATAGTGTAAAAAACCATCTTTCTCGTGGCCAACATCAATAAATGCGGCATTTAACCCAGGTATAGCTTTTCTGATTTTACCGACAAATATGTCGCCTACAGAAAATTTATTGTCTTCTACTTCTTTATTTAGCTCAATTAACTTTCCATCCTTGAGCAGTGCAAAATCAACAGCAGAGGAATGCGAACGTATAATTAATTCTTTATTCACTCTGAATTATTTT
>CAJQQG010000078.1 GCA_905480425.1 uncultured Flavobacteriaceae bacterium
ATTTAGAGGGTTTTTTTTGTGAAGGTTTTCTTAAATACTGCTTTTATTTTTACACATAATATCTAACTGAAATAAGCTTTAAATCAAAATTTATTAATCCTTTGGGAAAAGATGTTTTAGAGCATCTTGGGCCATTTGATTACCGTTGTAACCTAAATTTAAAACCTCATCAGTCTTTATCCAATTAAACTCTATTTAATTTTGTAGTAAGAAAAGTTTACCTCTATATCATCTCTTTCAATTACTCCTTCCATTATTCACAAAACGGGTTTGGCATTATAATACTAAAACTATTTATGGCAATGAATTAATAAATGCTGTTAAACCATTAAAATAAGTCTCTTGATCATCATACATACTCCAATGGCTCCCATTTGGGCAGTGAAGATATTTTCCGTTTTGGACTTGAGTACTCATCCATTCCATTTGCTTTGGATCCATCGTATCATATTCCCCTCCTATAGTTAATGTGGGAATTGTTAATTTTGGTAAATCAGCTTTTCTATCCCAATCTTTTAAAATTGCATCACCCACAACACCAAATTCACTGGGTCCTTGCATTTTCAAATAAAGATCATAATTTATACCTGCCATGCTTCTGTTTACGGGATCAGGCCATTCATTTAAGGGCATTCTTAAAACATGTTTTGGATAATAATTTTCCTGAACCAACCTTAAATATTCAGGATTTGTATAATCCTCTGCGGCTTCATAAATTCTTAATTTTTTCAAAACTTCTTGATCAAGCTTTGGAGCTAGAACATCGTTTGCATATTTCACATAATCCGGAATAGAAGGAACCATATTAGATATGATTAAAGCCTTCATATTTTTCTGATATTTAAGAGCATATTCTATTCCTAATATACCTCCCCAAGAATGTCCTAAAATTATGAGATTAGATGAATCTAAATCTAGCGCTAATCGAACTTGCTCAACCTCATCAACAAAACGCTCTATTGTCCACAGAGACTCTTTTTTTGGCTTATCACTAAAAGCTGATCCTAATTGATCATAATAATAATATTCTATGGATTCGTTAGGAAAATATGAATCAAAAGCTTGAAAATATTCATGATTTGCTCCTGGACCACCATGAAGTAAAAGAACTTTTTTAGTTGGATTATTTCCTACTCTCTTAGTCCATACATTAAATGTCCCTTCTGGAGTTTTAATGGGAATTACTTTTATGCCTCCTGATAGTTTGTCTGAACGATTAGAATAATCTAAATAAGTTGATTTAGATTCTTTCTGATTTTGTGAACAAGAAAAAATAATTAATAAACTTAATGTTATAATTAATGATTTTCTCATATTTTTAAATCAAAGTCTAAACGATTTGTAATTGGTTAAGTTGATTATTCATTCTCAGTTAAAGGAACAGGGAATTGATTAAAAACTTGATCGCCAGGCCTATCTATTGGCAATGTACTAGATAAATTATATCTTCTCAGATCATACATTCTATGATTTTCACACCATAAAGAATAACGTCTTTGATGAAGTAATTCAGTAGTTAGAGCTGCCTGAGAAGTTAATCCATTATAACTAGCCAAACCTGCAGAAGCTCTAATAATATTTATCGCATTTTCTGCTTCACTAGGATCTGATAAAATCTTAGCTTCAGCATATACTAAAACTAATTCCTCATTTCTTATTATATCGATTGAAGAAACATTCGTTACATATAATGCAGTTTGATGCGATCCTGACAAATCATCTTGACCTGTAGGATTGCTTCTAATAACTGTTTTATTATTTACTCTTAAATCTCCAGTTTCAGCATCATTAATAAAACTATTATGAACTATAATTTGATCACCATTATTATCAATAATCTTGTAAAGTCCATTAGTTTGATCACCACTTCCAAGACTAAAAACATGTTTTGGTCCAATTGAAAGGTCTCCATTTAAATCTAAAAATGATTCAGAAAGTGCTGACAAACATTTAGCCATATCCCCGCTGTATAGAGCTACTTTCGCTTTTAAAGCTTTATTGAATTTTAAGAAATCAGAAGGTGAATCAAAGCCATTGAAACCTGCTAATGGAAAAGCAAAACTTCCCCCAGCAATATTTAAATCACTTGCAGCCTGATCCAACATTGTGTCAATAGCAGAATAAGCTTCGTTTTCATTTAAAATTGCACCAAGATTACTAGGATCCGAAACGTCAACTCTTGCTTTTCCAAAGGATTTAACTACATCTATTAGTTCATGAGCTATAATTGTTTTTGCAAAACCACTATATCCAGCCTTTTGACTTGAAGTAATGGCATCTGTATTATTTATTGCCTCCAATAGAATATTAGCATTCTTAATAGCTAAATACCTAGATCGCCATGGAGAAGATGAATAAAAAGAATTATTGTCTAAAACTGCCCCATTAGCACCTAAAAGGTCTCCGGTGTTTCTTGGATCAGCATCGAAGAGATACAACTCTCGAGCCATTGTTCCAGAACCTGTGGTTTGCCCTGCTTTGCCAGCGCGCATTGTTGCCTCAACACCAACAACTAGATTATTTAACTGGTTAACTGTAGCCTCTGAAAGCACTCCTTCAAGACTTGGTCTATTTGGATCAGATTCGTCGTCGAATGTACATGCTATAAAAGCTAATCCTGTAAATAAAAAAGCTATCCTTTTTATATTTTGTTTTTGTTTATTGAAAAAATTCATGTTGTTGTTTTTTAAAATTTAACATTAAGATTAAACATGTATTGTTTAGATGTTGGGAATGGAGTTACTTCTATCCCACTAGAGAGTCCTGAACCACCATTTGTAGAAGTTTCAGGATCATAACTTGAATAATCAGTTACTGTGATTAAATTTCTACCTGAAAGCCCTATTCTAACACTAGAAATGTCATTTGATATCCAACTTAGACTATTTACAGGAAGCGTATAATAAATTGCTGCCTCTCTTAAACGCATGTAGCTAGCGGGTTCAATGAATCGCTCTGCAACAAAACCTAAGCCAGAACGGGTAGATCCTTCAGGAGTATCAAGGTCAGGTGAAACACCTCCTAAGTCAGTGAGCAATCTAGATAAATTTATGTTTTCACCTCCTTCTTTCCAATGAATAAGAAAACTTAATTCTAAATTTTTACCAATTGAAAATTGATTATTAAATGACATTTGAAAATCTGGCTCTACATCTCCTATTTGAGTTGGAGTTCCATTAACATTACCAACTAATTGAGTAACAGGTTGGCCTTCTTGAATGTAAAAAGTACCTAATCCCAAGCCAAATCCAGCTCCTGGCTGAGGAAAAGCCGGCACACCGAGACGTGTAACTTCAGATCTATTAAACCAAAACTGAACACCAGAATTCCAAGAAAAACTATTATTATTAATTGCATCAATATTAATTCCTAATTCAATTCCAGAATTTTTTAAATCTGCAAGGTTCGTTGTCTCAGTTCCAAAACCACTGGAAGTAGGAAGAGTTCTGCTAAGTATTAAATCTTTTACGTTTCTATCGTAGAAAGAGAGTTGAACTCCAATTTTATTAATCAAGCGAAAATCAATTCCAGCTTCAAATTCTTTTGAGGTTTCAGGTTCAATATCTTTATCTCCCTTGAGAGATGCAATAGTAGAACCACCAACACCACCAATAGATATCTGGTTTAAACTGGTAAAAACAGATCCAAAAGAAGCAGAGGAACCAGTTTCACCATAGGCAGCTCTTAATTTAAATTGATCAATTTTAGAAAAATTCCACCAATCAAAATTCTGTAAATTTATAGCTAGAGATGCCTTTGGAAATCCATAAAATTTATTTGGATCACCATTTAGGTTTGATTTATCAACACGATATCCTGCAGTTCCAATAAATTGATCTTTATAATTTCCTTCAATTTGACCAAAATATCCAAATTCTTTAATTAAAGATTGGGTCTGACTTATTGACTGGGCAGAGCCCTGTCCAAGTGTAGTTTGACCGGGAATTAACTGGGTAGCTTGGTTAAATATTAAGTCAGTATCTTTTATTAAGTTTGAAATTCCTGCCTGAGTTGTTAATGCAAGGTCGCCACTTAAAGCATCGCGATTCCAGACTGCAATACCCATAAAGTTATAATTTTTGAAATTGTTTTTACCAACACCAATAAATCCATTGTCTGCTCCGTTTTGAGCTTGATGTGATTCAGGCACATATACATAGGTTTCATTAGCAAGAAAATCAATCCCTCCATTCCAAATCATACGAACTCTGTCTTTTTCACCATCATACAATTTAGTGGTTAATTTAGCACTTTGAATAAAACGATTATTATTATTGTCATTTATTGCCTTATCTCTAACAAAAACTGGATTTCCAGAATAATTAGGGTTATTGGGATATGTTCCAGTCGAATCAGGATTTAAATTAATCCAAGGACGAGTGAAGGCAAGTGTATATCCATAACTTAAACCACCTTCGTTTTCATTACCTGTAAAACTTCTTCTTGATTCACTTTGGGTAAAGTTTGAAGAAAGAGATAGGTCAAAAGTGTCTGAAATTTCATAGTCAATATTTGCTCTAATAGAGAACCTATCAAAGCCAGTATTTTTAATTATTCCATCTTCATCTCTGTATGAAGTACCAATAAAAAATTTAGTTTTTTCATTTCCGCCAGAGGCACTAATTTTAGAATCTGTAACTAAACCTTGCTCTCCATATATTAAGTCTTCATAATCAATTAGACCAGTTGGGCTGTTAACAGCTTGATTAAAAAGTTGAGCTTCAGCAGAGCCAAAAGCATCTGTAACACTGGCAGAAGTCCATGGTCGCATACCAATTTTCTTTAATATTGTATTAAACCCTACACTTTGATTAAAATTAATTAAAGTTTTTCCTTCTTTTCCTCTTTTTGTTGTGATTATTACCACTCCAGCATTAGCTCTTGTTCCATATATCGCAGCTGCGGATGCTCCTTTTAGAACTTCTATATTTTCAATATCACTTGGATCTATATCGGCAAGACTATTGGGAGCATTTTCTTCATTTCCTCTATTTGCTCCTGAAGCAAAACGAAGTCCTGAAGGTATTTCAGCATTATTTAAGTAAACTCCATCAATAATATACAAGGGTTGGTTATTCCCATTAATAGACGATATTCCACGAAGACGTAATGCAAATCCTCCTCCTGGTGCTCCTGACGAAGATGTAATATTAACTCCTGTGACCTTACCGTATAACGCACCATCAATTGTACTCTGATTCGTCTTACCAACTAATTCCTCACTTGAAACTGTTCCAACTGCATTAGCAAGATTACTTCTTTTAACACTAGTTCCTAAACCAGTAATTACAATTTCGTCTAATTGAGTGTTAGATACGGACATGATTATAGAGAGATCACTATTCGAAACCTCTTTTCTAATGGTGGCATATCCGATGTAAGAAAACACTAAGATGTCCCCTTGGTTAGCATTAACTTTAAAATTACCATCAAAATCTGTTATGGAACCTTCATTCGTCTTTTCAACAATGACTGTGACTCCGGGTATAGGATTTGAGTCTTCATCCATAACCATTCCAGATATTTGTTGAGCATTTAATTGACTGAAAAAAGTGAAAGTTAGAGATAAAAATAAAGCTCCAAAAAATGATTTTTGAAATTTTTTCATGATTTTTTTATTTTGTTATTACATTGAATATGAGCCGAAACTAGTGAAAAATTTTTTTTAAAACAATATTGAATAAAAAAAGATAGAGTTTTTTTAAAATATTAACTTTTATGAATTTAATTATAAAATTAAAAACTGGGACAGAATGTAAACCTTTTAAAGTCAAAGAAAAATAATCCCTAATACATTAATAGTTTACTCATTATAAAATTATTTAAGTTTCATCCTCGTTATAATTAAGAAGATTTTTTTTTTCTATAACCTTGTCAGGCAGTTCCAACTGCTCTACATTTTTCAATTTAGATTGCATCATACGGGTACGAGTTCCTACCAAGTTTTCTATCTCATTATTGGCTTCGTTAATTTTTTTCTGCGCTTTTTCAAGCACCCCACCAAAGGTGTTAAATTCTTTTTTAACTGAAGCCAAAACATTCCAAACCTCACTGCTCCTTTTTTGAATGGCTAATGTTTTAAATCCCATTTGAAGGCTATTTAACATGGCTGCTAGAGTTGTGGGTCCTGTTATTACTATTTTATATTCTCGCTGTAAAAATGTAATCATGTCTGGCTGTCTTATTACCTCAGCAAAAAGTCCTTCTATAGGAAGGAACATAATCCCAAAGTCAGTAGTATTTGGTGGATCTATGTATTTATTTGCAATGTCTTTAGCAAACTTTTTAATGGCTAATAATAAAGCTTTCATGGATTGTTCTACTGCAACGGAATCACCTGCTTCATAAGCAGTTTGGAGACGTGCATAATCTTCTTGGGGAAACTTAGCGTCTATTGGTAAGAATACAGGAGAGTCATTAACATTTCTTCCAGGAAGTTTAATGGCAAATTCTACAATAGCATCTGAACCTTTTTTTGTTTTTACATTCGTTTCATATTGATCTCGAGACATTATTTCTTCCAAAATATTTCCCAATTGAATTTCACCTAAAACTCCTCTAGTTTTTACATTGGTAAGTACTCTTTTCAAATCACCGACTCCTGAAGCAATTGATTGCATTTCGCCCAATCCTTTTTGAACTTCAAGCAATTGTTTTGAAACTGAATCAAAAGACTTTCCTAAGCGTTCTTCAAGTGTTTTATGGAGTTTTTCATCAACTGTTTCACGCATTCTTTCTAAGCGTAATTCAGTAGTTTTGATCATCTCTTCTTGTTTTAATTTCATTTGATCAAATTTTTCTTTCTGCGTCGTGTTAAAGGATTCAACACTCTTAGAAAAACTGGTTTCAAAATCTTTTAAGGTTCTACGTAATTCTTCTCTGTCGTCCTTAGCCTTTTTTAATAAGGTTTCATTTAAACGTTCGAAGTTTTGGGTAAATTCATTCCTGTTTTCTTTCAAGTTTCTTGAAAGCTCATCTCTGTTTAATAAAAATTCCTTCTGGAGTTCAACTTTAAAAACTGTCTCTATAACCGAAGTATTAGAAATTTTTTTCCTAAATAAAAAGAATGCTAACAAAAGGGTGCTAATGACTAAAAAAACAAGTAATATATATTCCATAACTTTTTGTATAAGCTAAATTTAAAAAAAACTCTTTACATAATAATGAATTATTGAATAGCGATTTTTTGAGTAAACTGAGTAATTCCATCAGCATCTAAAATTTGTGCTTGAAGCTCAAATGTCTTCCAATTTATTTCAATTTTTCCAAAATTTAACATAGTTAATAAAGGACTTATCCTATATTGATTGGGTTCGTCCTCAAGGGAGTCATAGGAGTGCGTTAATCCACTCGAGGTAATATCATAAATCGAATAATTTGGTTTAATTTCTTGATAGGACACTTCAGCAATATGACGATCACCGCTTAAATAAATTGGTGTCTGAATTGAATGTTTAGTAAGTAAATCAAAAAATCTTTTTTGAGCTAATGGAAAATTTGCCCATTTTTCATAAGGATGCTCAGCAGATAGTAGTTGAATTCCACCTGCAAATAAATTAATAGTTGCATCATTGGTAGAAAGTTCATTTTCTAACCAACTCCATTGATCGGTCCCCAAAAGCAATCCTTTATTTTTTTTATATCGTTGGTTTGGACTAGAGTCTTTTTCATAATCTTCCTTGAAATAACGGACATCTAAAAGGTATAAACAAACCTTTTGGGCACCTCCACCAAAACAATAACTTTGATATGCACCTTCCCTCTCTTGGGCAGGATGGTTTTTTGGTATATCAAGAAAATCAAAAAGTAATTTTCTGCTTTCTATCTTTTTTGAAAAGCTAGCTCCAGCATCATTTTCTCCAAAATCATGGTCGTCCCAAACGCCAAGAATAGTAGTGTTTTCTTCTAGTTTTTTGTAGGCAGGGAGTTGCTTTTGAAGGGCGTATTTTTCAGACAAATCTTTCATGCTTCCTTTTTCAGAATATACTATATCTCCCAACCATACCCATACTTCTGGATCTTGATTTGAAATAGTATCCCAAATTTTGGGATCTAAATCTGTTCGGTTACATGATCCAAAATATAAAGAATTAAGAACCTTTGTACTGGAAATATCTTGTGCCAAAAGAGTTTTTTGCAATCCAATTAAAAGAAGAAAAAGACATAAACTCAATGGAAGATTGATTTTTAAATTAATCATTTAATTTTTAATGCTAGATTACAAAAACTTATTTAAAAAACACTTTTAATCTATCAATTCAGGAATTAATAAAGCAGGTACTTCCATCGATTTAAACAATGTTTCAAAAGCACTAAATTCATTCTCAATTAAAACTGTTAATTCCTTCTGATGAATTTTCCATTTGGCCAATAAATCTTTAAATCTATCTTTTGATCCCTGTGTTAATTTTGGAAATTCTGAATCAACAAAACCTTTTAAATACATCCATTCAGCATTTAACTTATTGTTAAAATTAATTACATCTTGAAATGTTTTTTGATTTGGCTGAATTAAATTAATCTCCCAATCTACCAGCTTTTTTTCTATAGCTTTTGCTTTTTTAATCAATGGCGCATATGCCTGGTTACCTTTTAGGGTTTTAATATAAAATTGCAATTGAGACTGAACGGTCCGCATTTGATTTACTGAAGAGTGAATATTATACAAGGCTGAATCTATCTTAATTAATAGTTTTTGTTGTGCATCAAAATCTGAGGTGGTTGCCTCAATATTAGGATTTGGCAAGAGCGTTATTTGGGTTTCTTTTTGAACTTCACCATAACTCAATCTTGCCTTAAAATTCCCTGGAGCAACTCTACTTCCTGCATAACTTCCATAAACAAATACTTTATCTACTGCAGGGATCGAAGCTCTTCTAAAATCCCAATGCACCCTGTTATGTCCTTCTTTATGTGGTAAAATAATTTCTTGAGAGGGTCCTCCAGGCCAAGAAACAAAATCTTTTGGCTTATCAGAAGCATAAGTTCTAATGACCTCATCATTTTCTAAAATTTCTATTTTTAACATAAGAGAATCTACTTTCTTAGGAAGATAGTAATCTAAGTAAATTCCACTTACCGGATTGGTCCCTTGAGCACTTCCCTTTGCTGTTTTTCCTGAAAACAAACGATAAGCTTTCTTAGGTTTAACAATATGAAGTCCTTTGATATTGAGGGCTTCTTGTAGAGGACTTAAATCATCCAAAATCCAAAAAGAACGCCCTGCAGTTGCAGCAATAAGATCATTGTCTTGAATGTATAAATCATTAATTGGTACAATGGGTAAATTACTTTTAAAAACATCCCATTGTATCCCATCATCATGTGAAATATAGACTCCTGTCTCAGTTCCTGCATATAATAATCCTGATATTTTCTTGTCTTCTCGAACCACTCTGGTAAAAGTATGTGCTCCCTCAATTCCCTTAGTAATTAATTCCCAATGCCTCCCATAGTCTTCTGTTTTATATATATAAGATGTGAGGTCCATAAATTTATATCGCATCAATACAACATATGCTTTTGCTGGATCGTGTGGAGAAACTTCAATACTGTTTACAATACCCTCTTCCATCTTTTTTGGAGTGACATTTGTCCATGTAGAACCCCCATCTTGAGTAATGTGAATCAAACCATCATCACTTCCTGTCCATAGTACCTTTGGATCGTGAGGCGACGCTACAAGACTCATTAAAGTATTATAATTTTCTCCCCCAGCTGCTTCGTTTGTAAAAGGTATGCCGCCTTGAACTTGCTGAGCATCGTTATTTCTGGTTAAATCTGGGCTTATTACCTCCCAGTCAATTCCACCATTTTGGGTTTTAAAAACAACATTACCTGCGTGATAAATTATATTGGAATCAGATGGAGCGCTAATAATTGGAGCATTCCAATTAAACCTATATTTAAAATTTTTTGGAACATTCCCAAGGGCCAATTCTGGGTATTCTTTAATTTCTTTTCCAGAACCTGTTTTTCGTTGCCAACGTTCAATAATCCCTTGATAACAGCCCCCATAAACTTGATCGGGATTTTCTGGATCAAAAGCTAAAAAGGCACTTTCACAACCAGCTACTGAATACCAATCTTTCCAATCTATTCCTCGATCATTAGTTCTACTTTTTATACCAATAGCTGAATTATCTTGTTGCCCACCATATATATGATAAGGGACTTGCTTATCTGCAATTACACGATAAAACTGAGCTGTTGGCTGGTTTTGCTGGGTACTCCAACTTTTTCCTCCATTAGTTGAAACATTTGCGCCTCCATCATTTGAATTAATCATGATTTGATTGTTTTTGGGATGGATCCATAATTCATGATTGTCCCCATGAGGTGTTCCCATGGGTTGAAATGTTTTTCCTTTATCTATAGATTTCAATGCAGGCGCATTAAGAACATAAACAATATTTTCGTTTTGAGGGTCAGCAAATACTTCCATATAATACCACGATCTAGCAACTGCTATTCTATCTTTGTTAACTTGTTTCCAAAGTGATCCTCCATTATCTGAACGATACACCCCTGATGCTTCTCCTTCAGCTTCAACATTGATATAAACTATTGATGAATTGGCTCTAGATACGGAAATTCCTGCTTTTCCAATAACTCGAGGAAGACCCTTTTCTAGTTTATCCCAATGAGTCCCTCCATCTGTAGACTTATATATTCCAGAGCCTGGACCACCAGATCTCATTTGCCAGGGGGACCTTGCATGATCCCAAAGTGCAGCATAAAGAATGCGTGGATTATTCATGTCCATGCTTAAAGAAGCTGCTCCTACCCTATCATTTAAATAAAGTACTTTACTCCAAGTTTTGCCTCCATTTAAAGTTCTATATATCCCACGGTCTTCACTTGGGCCATATTGGGCTCCTTGTACAGCAGCAAAAATAATATCAGGTTGTATTGGATGAATCTGAATATTCGAAATATGTCTTGAATTATCTAATCCAATATGTTTCCATGTTGTACCGGCATCATCAGATTTATAAACCCCATCTCCCATTGAGGACATAACCCCTCGAGCAGCATGCTCTCCCATTCCAACAACAACAATATTAGGATCACTTTCTGAAACTGCTATTGATCCTACAGTTCCTGTTTTTAAAAACCCATCAGATATATTTTTCCAATGCATACCATTGTCTTCCGTTTTCCATACACCTCCACCTGTTGTGCCCATGTAAAAGGTAGCCAGAGCATTATGAACTCCTGTAGAAGTGACACTTCTTCCACCCCTAAAAGGGCCAATATTCCGCCATTTAAGATTATTAAATTTCACAGAAAAAGCATCCTGCTTTTCTTTAGATTTCTTATTTTTCTGACTAAAAGAACTAGAGGTACTAAGCAACAGTATAATGAGAAAGTTAGCAATTGTTTTCATAAAGGTGTCTGATATCAAATTATTATAATTTGTTTCACCAAATTAATAAAAAATTTGTGAAGTTTTACTAACCTGATTATAGTTAAAGAATAAAAATCTTATGTTGTTTTTACCTGGTAACTTTCAAGTCTAAGAGTTTTGCAAAACCATTTTTTTCTCCTTCCGAAGTAAGCCAAAAATTTGATAGATCTTGAATTTTTACAGCTTCAATTTGAGCTTTTCCAATAGGAATTAAATACTTTTTAAGAGCAATTGCGTTCCATCCATTTTTTATAAAATTTGAAGCTGTATAAAAAAAATGTTCCCCTTTAAAATTGTATCCTGTAAGGGCTAGCAAATCATAACTTTGATTATAATCAGCAGCAGTGATTTGTGATCCTACTTTTAATATGGCAGAAGGAGTTAAAACATAATCTCCTGCTTTTTTAGGGAAAATATAAAGTTCTGTTTGTTGTGTAAGCCTGTTCTTTGAAAATAACGCTAAAGAATCACCTACAACAGCTAATGCCTCAGCATCAAAACTATTTAAAGCCCTTTTAGTAAAGTCTTTTTGAGCACCATAACTAACCGATATTTCTCCTTTAACGATTAACTCTTTGGTAAGAATATAGATTTTTAAGTTTTTTCTATTAGCATAATTGTTCCCTGTATCTGCAATATAATAATGATCATCATCTGCAGCAATGTCTTCCCAATCTTTATTGCTAATATCATGAAAACGGACACTTTTAATTAATCTTCCTTTAGGGTTAAATACATACAGTTTTGCCTTGTCACCAGAATCATTGTGGGTGATGAAATTTTCTCCATATAGTTCTAAACCTGAAGTTTCGATTAAATCTTTATCAAGTTTAATAGTGGTAAAGGTTATTTGTGAAAAACCTAAAAAAGGAAGTATTAAAAATAAAAAAGGCCGCATATTAAATTAGAATTTTAAAGGGTTTAAATTATTATCATTTGCAAAGGCTAAAAGTAACTACGTAGATTAAGTTTTAAAATTTTAATACCTTCGTTTGTATAGATGTCTTACTAAATTTATGTCTTTTCTAATTGTAAATTAGATTTTATGAAATATATATGTCGTTTAGGGATTTGTTTTCTTTTTTTAATCTTTTTAGACTGTGAAAAAAAAAACCCTCCACAAAGTTATTTAGCCTTAGGTGATGGCTATACTATTGGTGAGAGTGTTTCCAAATTCGAAAGATGGCCTGTTCAGCTCGTTGCTTCTTTAACCGACGAAAATATTTTTTTAAATTCTCCTGAAATTATAGCTAAAACAGGTTGGACCACCAATGAACTCCAAGAAGGGATTAATCAAGCACCATTAAATTATCCATATGATTGGGTCTCTTTATTAATTGGTGTTAATGATCAATATCGCGGAAAAAGTATTGAAGAATTTGAAAACGAATTTTATAACCTTTTAAGTCAAGCAATTATCTTTAGTGGCAATAGAAAAGAGCGCGTTTTTGTGGTATCAATTCCTGATTGGGGGGCAATGCCATATGCTATAGATAATGACGTTCAAAAAATAGCTGCAGAAATTGATGCTTTTAATCAAGTTATTTATCAACTGTGTGCTAAAGAAAATGTTCGATTTATTGATATAACACCGCTCTCAAGAAAAGTTTCCGATTACACCAATTGGATTACGAAAGACGGACTTCATCCCAGTGGTACTCAATATTCTAAATGGGTCTTGGAAATACTTCCCTTCTTTTTAAACACTAAAAATGATTGATTTATCAAATGCTAAATTACTTGATAAAAAAGATGTGCTTTCTAAATTCCGCTCACTTTTTTACCATCAGGAAAACGAACTTTATTTTGATGGGAATTCTCTTGGAAAACTACCATTACTGGCCAAAAAAACCATTGAAGAAGCGGTTCAAAAACAATGGGGAGAAGGATTGATTAGAAGTTGGAATCAACATTGGCTTTCATTACCTTCAAGGATTTCAGATAAGTACAGTGAATTACTAGGGGTTGAAACTGGAGAAATAATTATAGGCGAATCAACCTCAGTTCGTTTATACCAGGTAGTTTATGCCCTTTTAAAAGAAGGGAGCTTTCCAAAGCATCTTAGCACAGATATTCTTAATTTTCCCACAGACATATACATACTTCATGGTTTAGAAAAATCTTTCACAATTCCTCCACTTAAAATTATTTCTTATAAAGGTGAAGTTGAAGCAGAAATAGAAATACTCAAGGCTTCCATTAAAAATAATCCGGGTATTGTTTGCTTAAGCTTAGTCAGCTATAAAAGTGCCTACTTATATCCCATGAAGCAATTGAATCGTTGGGCTTCTAAACATCAAAGTCTTATTGTTTGGGATTTGAGTCATGCAGTAGGAGCAGTAGCTGTAGATCTTAAAGAAACAGAAACCATAATTGCCCTTGGGTGTACTTATAAATACATGAATGGTGGTCCCGGCGCACCAGCATTTCTTTACATAAATGAGGAATGGCATTCAAAGCTGTTAAATCCTATTCAGGGGTGGTTTGGTCATCAACACCCATTTGATTTTAGCAAAAAATACGAGGCTGCTAATTCTATAAAACGTTTTGCATCAGGGACCCCTGCTATTTTATCTCTTTTAGGAATGGAAGCTGGAATTGATATTACACTTGAAGCTGGAATTAAACTACTTCAAGAAAAAAGTATTCAACAGTCCGAAGCATTTATAAATGAATTGATCCAAGAATTAGTGCCTCTAGGATTTTCAATAGAAAGTCCATTAGATCATCGCAAAAGAGGATCTCATGTAACCATTTCACATCCTGCTTCATGGCAAATATGCCAGGGGCTTGTTGCGGGGAGCGATGTGCACCCAAAAATTATTCCTGATTTTAGACCACCCCATTTCATTCGTTTTGGTATTACTCCACTTTATACCCGTTTTGAAGAAATTAAAAGAGTCATTGAAGTTTTGAAAGAAATTGTAAAGACAAAACGATACCTAAAATTCCCTATGAAAAAATCAGAGGTAACCTAATTAAGTGTCGTTTTTTAGAGTAATTCCCTCAGAAACTGAATAAAAAAAGCCTTTAGGAATTATTCCTAAAGGCTATAACCATAAACCAATTCATCATTGAAGAATTGATAAACAAATTTATAATAAAAAAATAGTTTTTATACGTTTTTTTACCAAAAAAATATTTAAAATAAATATTTTTATATTGAATAGTAACTATAAATTGACTGATTAATTATTTTACAGATTGTAAGTCAATAACCTCTGGAGAAAAATTTAAAAAAAAGTGAGTTATTGTGTTACCTCGTATTCTTTTTCCCAATTGGGATTCTCTAATTTATTAATAATGTACTTTACTGTGATTTCTGTCCCTTCAGCAAGATTCATAAGGGTTATAATCCTAATGTGCTTTAAAGGTCCATAAGTGGGATCATTTTCAAATAAAATTGCATCACAATTTGGGATTTCATGGTGATTTATAAAAGCTCCAAGAGGAAGTCTAATATATCCATCTTGAAAACGGGAATCATAAATGTGGGTAATTCCAAGATCTGTTCCGGCAGGGAGTGTCGAGGTAGTAAATAAGCCAAGGCCTTCGATTGTACTCTTTTTAATCGTTAAAAAATCCGGGAGTGGACGCCAATTACTATCTTGAATCATGATTATTTTTTTTATCGTATTTTCAATATTTAAAATCTACTTTTTTGCATATTATTTAGCAATAAAACTTAATTCAAGGTATTCTTTAGGTGCTACTATTGCATTTAAGACCCTAAAAGGAAGACTGATTTCGTTTTTCTTTACTACTGTTTTCACATTTAATATAATCGTTGAATTTGCTGGAATTGAAAAAAAAGTTGGGCGTTTATGAAATGTGTATTCTCCTAAATATTCCAATTGAATTGGGGCAGCACCATGGTTCGTTATTTCTATATTAGCTATGGTTTTATCCTCTGGATATTTAAGACTATTTATAATTATATTTTCACTGATTAAAGCCCTAAGATTTTCCTCTTTACCGACCAATAAGTCTTTAAACCATATTACCGTTTTTCCTTCAAATAATGCTTTTTTTAGTGATTCTGGTGTTTTACGCTCAACCTTCACAAAGGTAATGGGGCGGTGACCTCCTTTTGATATCTCATACTTCCAATTCGTTAAACTGTGAATGTCTGAAGTTCCCAAAATTGTTAGGTTATTGTCCAAAGCAATTTTTAATGCCTCATCAGAATACGTGTCTTCATTTACTACTTCAATACCGTGTAAAAGACGTTTTTCAATTAAAAATTTATGAAAAGGATCTAATCGAGCAATACCATCTTTTCTTTGTGAATCCCAGTTAGGATGATTCCAGAAAACAAAACCTCCTTGTTTGTTTGCTTCTTTAATCCCAGAAAGAGAATCAGCATGAAGTAGTTTATTACCGTCTTTAATGAAAACAGCATTAATATGTCCAGGCGCCATTTCACGTGTAATTTCTGAACCATTAATCACCTGTAATTGCTCCCCAGCTTGAATCATTCCATTTGCAATAATAAAAGAACGGTTTCTGTTAGGGTGTGGAATGTCATCAGAATGTGGTTGGTATTCTAAGTGCTCTGTCATTGCAATTAAATCAAGACCCTCTCTTCTTGCTTCTTCAACCCGAATACTTGGCCATACAGCACCATCTGAAAAAACGGTATGGATATGTAAATCTGTACTAACCCAATGCGACCCTGGAACTGATTTAAAGAAAGATCTTTGAGCTGAAACTTTGTTAACAGACAAAAGAAAAATAAATAAAAAAGGAAATAATCGTTGATTCATATTCTTTATTTTATTAGGAAAGCTACAAAATTAATGCCATTTATTTATAATTTATAGACTAACGTATTAGTCCAAAGTCTATTTTTAAAGTAGTCATTATCACTTCTTTTAAACGTAATTTTCTGGTAGCCAGCCGATAATACTAATTTTTTATTAAACTGAATTTTAAATCCTAAAAAGGTCCAATTTTGATTAAATCTATATGGAGTTCCATTCGGATTTAAAAATACAAATAGCTCATCAAAAAATACCAAGTTAATGGGTACTTTTACGTCAGACTGAGTCAATAAATGTTGGTAAGTAAAGCGATATCTAATACGGCTTGAAAAAGTGAATTTTCCTAGCGATCGATTTTCTTGGAGAGGAGGCGTCTCTTGAAAGCGGTGTTCTAATCTTAAACGAGAACTGATAAGTCCTTTTTTTAATGGTGTATTATATAGCAGCTGCTCCCAAAGATTATGTTCTCTTCGCACTCTTGGAATGGAAGACACATTGCTATTAAAGTTTTTTATAAAGCTATATCCTGCAGTCCATTTTAAATTTTTTGATTTGCTATATGTAATAGAAGGTCTAAAAATTTGTTGATCCCATACGTCTAAAAAAGACACTGTTCTGAGATGAAATTCTGAGCGAAAGCTAAGTTTTTTATTTAAACCATAATCAAAAAAAACAGCGTTCCACGCGCCATTAATTTTTTCATACTCTTGAGCAGAAATAATTGTTGTAAAAAATAATAATATCCAAAAATAGTGAGAAAATTTAATTCGCATTATTTATATTTTCGCATTAACCCTTCTTGTGTAACAGAAGCAATCAGTGAGCCTTCGCTATTAAAAATACTTCCTCTAGCAAATCCTCTTGCATTAGAAGCGCTTGGACTTTCAATGGAATAAAGTAAATAATCATCAATCTTAAAGTCTCTATGAAACCACAAGGCGTGATCTAAACTAGCGTAATACATTTTTTTATGATCAAGGTTTTTTCTATGAGGTAAGGTTGCCGATAACAACAAACTATAATCGGAAGCAAAGGCTAATAATTGATGCTGTAATGTAATATCTGCTTTTATTTTTTCTTTGGTTTTAAACCATATATGTGATAGAGGTGGTGCATTTCGATTTTGTAAATAAATTGCTTTTCCAACAGGTTTAAATTCAAATATTTGCGGATGTGCTTTCATTAAGTATTGATATCGAATGGGATCTAATTTTTGTAGCGATTCTGCTTGTTGAATATCAGTAAGCAACAATTCTGGTGTTAGAACATTAGGCATTGTAATTTGATGATCTACACCCTCTTCAGCTAAATGAAAAGATGCTGCCATATTGAAAATAGCTTTTCCATTTTGAAAAGCAACAACTCTTCGAGTAGTAAAACTTTTACCATCTCTAATGGCATCCACGTGATAATCAATAGGAATATTAATATCTCCTCCCAAAATAAAATAGCCATGCATAGAATGTGCCTTTCGATCTTCTGGCACTGTTTGATATGCAGCATGTAGCGATTGCCCCAATACTTGACCGCCAAAAACTCGCCCCCATGCTGTTTTATAATTTTGACCTACAAAATGATGGGTGTCTTTTTTTTCAAGCGTAAGTAAATCCAGTAAAGATTTAAGATCAATCATAAATTGTTTGATTCATTTTTATGTTCTACACGTGTGCTCCATATTTCATGTATTGGATCTCCTTTACTACTAAAACCTTGATGATGCCAATCTATTCCAGAAATGAAGTATTTGAAAGGCAAGACTCTTCCTACACTTGTATTGTTTCTTGAAAAATATTCAATATGTTCAATGTAACGTTCTTCTTCAGCTGAATAATAGCCCCCACCTGATCCAAAAAACTGAAATGTTTCTGTGTTAAAAGCTATCCACTGAAAAAAACCATCTTTTAAAAACTTCATTGTTTTCCTTGGGCGAGTAATATTCCTTCTCTGTTCCTTATTATTGCGCACCCTTCCAGCCATTAACCACTTTCCGTCTAACTCAAGTTGTGGTTTTGAAATTTTATCCCATGTTTTAACTGAGGATTCAATGTTCATTTGTTTCATACCGTCCTGTTCAAACTTAGAATTAAACTCTAAATTTATCATAAAGTGTTTATCCTTTAGCTCATAAAATCCGCCTCGGGTTAATAGAAATTGTGGGGGCTCTTCAATGTATTGGGTCTCAACAAAATATTCTTCGTCCATCAAAATTCTGTGAGTAATTATAGTGCTATTATCTTGACTTTTAAATGTATAAACTTGTGAATAGCTTAAGCCAAAACAAAAAAATATAAATAAAAATTGAGTATGTTTCATTTTTTTAATTTCTATAATTTAATGCTGGTTTACGGTCACCTAACATGGGAGAATATTTAAAATCTACTCCTCTTTTTTTAATAAATTCTACTTTCGCTGCTTTTATAATTTTAGGATTGTCTAAAAGTTGCATTCCCGTTAATGCAAGGGTCTTTGCTGCAACCATCATTCCTTTGTTTCCAATGTCAGTACCACCTGCTGCAACGGCTTGCCAACTGTGAGCTGGTGTGCCAGGAACCCAAGTAGCTACTCTTAATCCAACCGTAGGAACTGCAAAACTTACATCACCTACATCTGTTGATCCTCCTGCTTTTCCTTTATCACTGTATGGTTCAACACCTTCTGTAAATTTTGTGTCTAAAACAAGTCCTAGACTTTCTGATATTTTTGTTGCAAATACTTTTTCTGCAGGAGTATAAGAATAACCACCGACAGTTTCCAAGTTTTTGTGTACTATTTTCTGAAGAATTTCATTGTGTAAAAGTTCGTGAGTGCCTCCGATCATTTCATACTCCATAGAAGTCCCTGTTCCTAATGCAGCACCTTTTGCAGCATTAACAATACGATCAAAAATATCAACTACTTCATTTCTAGTAGAGTGACGGGCATAGTAATAAACCTCTGCAAAGTCTGGTACAACATTAGGTGCTTCACCTCCTTTTGTGATTACATAATGAATACGTGTACTTTCCGAAGTATGTTCACGCATCATATTTACCATATCATTCATAGCTTCAACAGCATCAAGAGAGGAGCGTCCTTTTTCAGGGGCACCAGCAGCATGTGCAGAGACACCATAAAAACGAAATTTAGCTGATTTGTTAGCTAAGGCTGGTCGTATTCCGGCAGAATTCTTACTATCTGCATGCCAATGAAGTGCAATGTCAACGTCATCAAAAAGACCTGCACGTGTCATATATACTTTTCCTGAACCCCCTTCTTCTGCAGGACACCCATAAAAACGTATAGTTCCTGGCATATTTTGTCCTTTTAAATAGTTTTTTAAAGCTATTGCAGCTGCAGCTGATGCAGTTCCAAACAAATGATGGCCGCAAGCATGTCCCGCTTTTGCATCATTAGAAACTTTGTATGGAAGCGCTTTTTGGGACAATCCAGGCAATGCATCGAATTCACCTAAAATTGCAATAACAGGTCCCCCAGATCCATAACTGGCTATAAAAGCGGTAGGAATTTCGGCGACCCCTGTGGTTATTTCAAAGCCCTCTGCCTTTAATGTTTTTTGAAGCAGCGCACTACTCTGTTCTTCTTGATAACCCATTTCTGCATATGACCAAATTTGCTGAGCAACAGATGAATAAGCTGATTTGTTTTCTTGAATTGATTTTAAGATTTTTATGTACTTCGCCTGACCAAAATTTAAATTTAGTGTTAAAAATAATAAACTTGTAAATAAATAGCGCATAGCTTAAATGTTATATTTATCCTCAAATATATTAAATAAGAAAGGGGTTTCCTAAATTTGATTTTCTTTATGGATAGGAAAAATAATTTCTAGAACTTTGTTTAACGAATATGATAGACTATTCTTATTTTTTAATTTTTTTATCGGTTACTAAATAAACACCCCATAAAATAAAACTACATCCAACCCACTGAACTAGACTAAAAGTTTCACCATCTAAAATTCCCCATCCAATAGCTACTATTGGTAAAAGATAGGTGATAGATATTGAGAAAACGGGCGTAGAGATAGACACTAATGTATTAAACATCACTTTTGCTAAAGCTGTTCCAAAAAAAGCAAGAATAAAAACATAGCCTAAGGAAACAGTTACTTCATTGTTCTTAGCAAGTTGATCAAATGGAAAGTCAGAAAACAAAAGCACTAAAGCTGCAGGAATTGAAATTGATATGAAATTTCCTAAGGCAATTCCCAAGGCTGAAACACCTTGTAGTTTATACTTAATTATATTTACATTTATGGAATAACATAAAGCTGCTAACACTACAAGAAATGCATACCAACTTTCAGCTCCAGTTTTAATAGTAAATTGATTTGAAACTAAAATTAATGTTCCTCCAAAACCAATTAGAACACCAAAAATTTTGGCTGATTTTAATTTAGAGTCAAAGACAAAAATTCCCATGAGTATTGTGAAAAGTGGAGTCATTCCATTTAAAACTGCAGCAACAGAACTATCAATAACTGTTTCCGCAAAAGCAAAAAGATAACTTGGAAAAAAAGTGCCAAAAAATCCTGTAAATACCACCCAACTCCATGCTGGTTTAGGAATTTTCTTGAGTTGTTTCCATCCAAAAATAGAGAGAATAATAGTGGTCATTAAAATACGGACACTCCCTAACTGAAGTGGAGTTAAACCAATCAATCCTTTTTTAATCAAAATATAAGAGCTCCCCCATATAACTGATAATAAAATAAGGAAAACCCATTTTTTAATCGTGTTATTCATTGAGCTACAAAAATCAACATTTTTAATAAGCATATGCTGATGAAAATTGTATTTTTAAAAAAAATAATATGAAAAATTCTTTTTGCTTTTTTAGCATTTTAAGCATTGTCTTTTTTGTGGGTTGTCAAAATAAATTGACACCAAAGGTGATAGAGATTCCAATATCCCAAGAGAATCCTAAAAAAATTGAAGCTCTTGGGGAGGAAGCTTATGCTAAATTAAGTATTGAAGGAATGACCTGCGCCATTGGATGTGCAGCAACCATTGAAAAGAGATTACAAAAAACCTCCGGTATTGTTAGTGCAAAAGTAGATTTTGAAACTAATACTGGATGGGTAACCTATGATGCTAATATGCTAAATCTTGATAAAATAAGCTCAGTTGTAAAGTCATCGGGAACTACTTATTCAGTTTCTGAAATTGTTAGTTTAGACAGAACTATTCATTGAATTTTATTTCCATTTCAATGTTTCCATTAAATGGACAATATCCTTTTCAAGATAAACAGCCGCGGGATAAATAGAATCAAAATTTGGCTGGGCATAAAAATATAAAGAACCCACTAAAAAATGATCTATACTGTCTGTCAAAAAAAACTGGTATTGTGATGCAGCATTTCCTATCACAGAAAATAAAGTTCCATAAACTTTATTTCTTTCATTAATAAAAATCTTTTCAGGTATTGATTCTGCTTTTGAAATATGTTTATATGGAAGTTTATACGCATCATTTAACAAGGAATCTAGATTATTATCCACCGTTGCATAGTTCAAGTAAAGAGTTGCTTTCATTCTAGGATATACTATTCTTGGAATGGCTTGATTTCTTACTTTCACCTCTGACAGTGAATTATATTCCATTGAAAAATCAGTGAGTGAAGTGAAAGGTGCATAAGAGGGTGTTGGATATTCTAATCGTAAATAGCCATTTGGTTTAGGTTGACTTTCTGAGGCACATCCTAGCATTAAAGATACTGCTAAAGCATATCCTAATCTCATTATTTCTTTTGTTTAGGTAATATTACTTTTACTTGTGTGATCCGCATTTCATCTAATTCTTCAATACTAAAAGAATAACCAGCATAATTAATAAGCTGCTTCTTTTTTGGAAATTTTTTAACAATTTCAAGTAATAAACCTGCTAATGTCTCTGCATCTCCTTTAATAGATTCAAAATCTTCTGATTCTTCCAGATTAACTATTTTAAAAAAGTCTTTTAAATTGATCTTTGCGTCAAACACATAGGTGTAATCATCTAGTTTTGAATAACTTAAATCTTCTTCGTCAAATTCATCACTAATGTCCCCAACTATTTCTTCCATGATGTCTTCCAGAGTAATAAGTCCAGAGGTCCCACCATACTCATCTACTACAATCGCTAAATGAATTTTCTTTTGTTGGAATTCTTTTAATAAATCATCTAGCTTTTTATTTTCTGGAACGTAAATTGGTGATTTTAATAATTTTTGCCATTCATAATTTTTTTCATGAATATTGGGAAGTAAGTCTTTAACATATAAAATTCCTTTAATGGTATCTTTTTTTTCTGTAAAGACAGGAATTCTTGAAAATCCTTGCTCTAATATTATTGGAATAATTTCTTCAACAGTAAGAGTGTCTGATAGAGCGAACATATCCATGCGAGGGCACATAACTTCTCTAGTATCTGTATTTCCAAAATTTACAATTCCTTCTAAAATTCGCTGTTCATCTAAGGTAGTTTCATCATTATTTGTAAGTTCTAAAGCCTGTGAAAGCTTGTCTACAGAAAATTGATTTCCAGATTCTCCAAGACGCTGTTCCAGAAAAGAAGTGATTTTACTCATTGGATAGGTAATCCAAAATAGTAGATAAGAATCTAAAACGATAATTAAAGGTGCCATTTTTTTTGAAAATGTTAACGCGTTTCTATTTGCATATACTTTTGGCAAAATTTCTCCAAAAATCAAAATAAGAGATGTAATAATACCAACTTCAATTAAAAGCAATACGGCTGAATTTTTTATAGTTGATAAAAAAGTATTACTCAGTATTGAAAAAAGCAAGACTATAGCAATATTGATGAAATTATTAGCAACTAAAATAGTTGCTAATAAACGTTTAGGCTTTTTCAATAATTTAATTACTCTGGTAACTTCTATTTTGTTTTCTGATTCATTAGACTCTTCCAAAGACTTAAATTGTAAAGAAAAAAAGGCGACTTCTGCACCTGAAACAAGAGCTGAACAAAATAGTAAAAAAACTACCAATCCAAATTGAACCCATATTATGTTAGAAAGGATTAATAATGAACTCAACAAGGGTAAAGGGTCAGGATCCAAAAAAATAATTGTTAAAAGGGTAAGTCATCAGTTGTAGGGGGAATTTCTTCTGTAGAAGTAATTTTTAGTGGTGGTGAAGCTGGAACTTGCTCAGCCTCTTTTTTAGTTGAAAGAAAGGTGAATTCATTCACGTTGATTTCCGTTGAATAACGGTCGTTACCATCTTCTCCAGTCCATTTTCGATTTTTAATACGTCCTTCAATATAAATTTTATCTCCTTTAGATAGGTATTTTTCACATACCTCAGCGGCTTTATTTCTTACAACAATGTTGTGCCATTCGGTATTTGTAACTCTTTCTCCACTTGTTTTATTAACATAAGATTCATTCGTGGCTAAGGGAAACCGACCAATAGCACCTCCTCCATCAAAATAATGCATTTTCACATCATCGCCTAAATGTCCAATTAACATTACTTTATTTAATGTGCCGCTCATAGTTTTAATAATTTAAATTGGTTACAGTAGTAAATTTAATCAATCAAGAAGCAAAAGAAAAAAAAATCTTCATAAAGTTTTGAATTATAACTGGAACTGGAAGGGATTCCAGTTGTTTTAATGAGAGTCCCTCTTTAAAAGACTCATTTGTTGGTAGGATCCAGAAATGTGCCCATAAAATTTGATGACTCAATTTATGAAGAATTGGCTCAGAATTCCAAAGTATTATTTCACTTTCTGACAAGCCTTGAATTGAAGGAAAATCATCATGATTAATTAAGGAATTTATATTATTTATTTCTTCATCACTCTCCAACAAAGGAAATTGATATAATTGTTTCCAGATTCCTTTCTGGGTTCGTTGTTCTATCAAATATCTATTCTTTTTATCGGAAATCACTAAAAAATTAAAATGGCGCTTTTTTATTTTAGTTTTTTTAATTTTATAAGGAAAAATTGCAATTTTATCTTGGTTAAATGCAACACACTTTATGGAAAATGGGCAACCTTGACAACTTGGGTTTTGAGGAGTACATTGAATGGACCCAAATTCCATTAAGGCCTGATTAAAATCCCCCGGTTTCTGCTTATCTATTAAATCCATTGCCTTAGACTTAAATAATTTATGTGCTGGACCAGAATTTATAGGAGTATCTATACCGAAATAACGAGCTAAAAAGCGGTAAACATTTCCATCTACAACCGCCTCAGGAATGTCATAACATATAGAAGCAATTGCACTTGCAGTATAGTCACCCACACCCTTGAGTTTAATTAGATCATCAAAAGACGACGGAAAAATACCTCCGCATTTAAAATGAATGTATTTAGCAGTTGCATGAAGATTTCGTGCTCTAGAATAATAACCTAACCCTTGCCAAAGTTTTAAAACTTCGTTTTCATCTGCAGTTGCTAAGTCAGAGAGTAATGGAAAGGATTTTAAAAAATTTTTGTAGTAAGGAAGTCCCTGTGATGTTCTTGTTTGTTGAAGAATAACTTCAGATATCCAAATATGGTAAGGCTCCTTTGTGGTGCGCCATATAAAGGATCTTTTATTTTCTGAATACCATAAAAGAAGTTTTTCTGTCCAATTCAAAGTTAAATAACTTAATTTTATAATTATTAAATAAAGTCGAGCAAGTATAATATAAAAACTTTACACAGAGCATTTTATAATTTAAATTTATATATTTGCGAGCCTAAAATTATTAGAAATAAAAAAATATGACAAAAGCAGATATTGTATCCAACATTTCTGACAAATTAGGGATTGACCGTGCTGATATTCAGGCTACAGTTGAAAAATTCATGAAAGAAGTCAAAGTTTCACTTGAAAAAGGTGAAAACGTTTACCTCAGAGGATTTGGTAGTTTTATTATCAAAACACGTGCTGAAAAAACTGGCCGTAACATTTCACAAAATACAGCTCTTAAAATTCCTGCACACAATATACCCTCGTTCAAGCCTGCAAAGATTTTCGTTCAAGGAGTTAAATCTAAAGTCCCAGTTTCAAAATAAATTAGTAACATTTTAATTCACAATCTCATATGCCAAGTGGTAAAAAACGTAAACGACACAAGGTAGCAACTCACAAACGTAAGAAACGTAGTAGAGCAAACCGCCACAAAACTAAAAAATAGTGTTAGGCTAAACACTCAAAAAATTACCTAAAAGTTCATTGAAACGCAGCTTTCAAAAAGTTTGAAAGTTGCTACAGGAAAATCCTGAAAATATTGTTTAATCCGTTATTGCATGCCTAGCTTGTAATGACACAAAAATAATTCAGAGTGAATAAAGAATTAATTATACGTTCGCATTCCTCTGCTGTTGATTTTGCACTGCTCAAGGATGGAAAGTTAATTGAGCTAAATAAAGAAGTAGAAGACAATAAATTTTCTGTAGGCGACATATTTGT
>CAJQQG010000079.1 GCA_905480425.1 uncultured Flavobacteriaceae bacterium
TACTTGATAGAATTCCAATAGTTACTAAGGCAATAAATATTTTTTTCATAGGATATTTTTATAAGTTTAAAATATTTTTTAAATACTGTTTATCAATACTCCCTCCAGCAAAATCATCAAATGTTTTCTGAGTAGCTTCAATAATGTGTTTTTGAATAAATGGCGCACCTTCTCGAGCTCCTTGCTCAGGACTTTTTATACAGCACTCCCATTCCATTACAGCCCAGACATCACAGCCATATTCTGTAAGTTTAGTAAAGATAGATTTGAAGTCAATTTGACCGTCTCCCGGGGAGCGATAACGACCAGCTCGGTCAATCCAATCTCCATAGCCTCCAAATGATCCTTTTTTTCCATTAGGATTGAATTCAGAATCCTTTACGTGAAATGATTTGATGAATTCATGATAATGGTCTATATATTCAATGTAATCTAATTGTTGCAATACAAAATGGCTAGGATCATATAAAATATTCACGCGTTTGTGATTTCCAGTAGCTTTTAAAAACCGTTCAAACGTGACCCCATCGTGGAGATCTTCGCCTGGGTGAATTTCGTAACAAACATCAATACCGTTATCATCAAAAACATCAAGGATAGGTTTCCATCTTTTAGCTAATTCTGCAAAGCCCAACTCAACTAATCCTTTTGGACGTTGTGGCCAGGGGTGAAGAGTGTGCCATAGTAAAGCACCAGAAAAGGTAGCATGAGTTTTTAACCCTAATCGTTTACTTGCGATTGCAGCTTTTTTCATAGTTTCTACCGCCCATTCTGTTCTTGCTTTAGGATTATTTTTTACCGCATCTGGAGCAAAGTTATCGAACATCAAATCGTAGGCAGAATGAACTGCAACGAGTTGGCCTTGAAGATGGGTAGATAGTTCAGTAATTTCTAAACCATAAGAATTTATTTTACCTTTTAATTCATCACAGTAGGTTTGGCTTTCGGCAGCTTTATCTAGGTCGATTAGAAAATGTTCCCAAGTTGGAATTTGGATCCCTTTATATCCTAAATCTGCCGCCCACTTACACATACCGTCAAGACTGTTAAACGGAGCTTGTTTATCCACAAATTGTGCAAGAAAAATTCCTGGTCCTTTTACTGTCTTCATTCGTTCTCCATGCTTTGCCATACGTTTCCTTTTTTATTTGATTCAACAACTTTTTCTATAAACAGCATTCCACGGACTCCTTCGTGCATGGTAGGAAACTCTCCTTTAAACGAAGTTTCTCCCCTCAAAGCTTTAGCAACGCCTTTATAAATATTCCCCATTGCATCAAAAATACCTTCGGGGTGACCTCCGGGAAGTTTTGTGCCATCTGCAGCAATATCAGAAACATAAGCGTTTCCTGGTTTTATTACACGTCTGGGCTCATCATCTTTTAAATGATATAAGAAATTAGGATTTTCTTGTTCCCATTTATAAGCACCTTTTTTACCATAAATAGCAACACTAAGGTTGTTTTCTTCTCCAGTAGCAATTTGACTGGCACGAAGCACCCCTTTAAATGTATCAGAAAAACGCACCAAAATTGTTCCATCTAAATCCAATGTATTATCATCATAAAGGTTATTCAAGTCAGCGAGTACTGATTTAACTTCTTGTCCAGTAAGGTATTCTACCATTTGGAAAGCATGGGTTCCAATATCCCCTATACATGAACTTATACCTGCTTTTTTAGGATCCAATCTCCAAACAGTTTTACGTATTTTGGGATCATGTATTACTGGGTTAATCCATCCTTGGTAATATTGAATGTCTACTTTTTGAATTTCCCCTAATTCACCTTCTGCAATCATATGTTTCATGTGACGAACCATAGGGTAACCCGTATAAGTGTATGTGACTGCAAAAATTATATTGTGTTTTTTTTGTAGACTTTGAAGTTCTTTTGCCTCATCATAAGAAGTAGTCATGGGCTTTTCACAAATAACATTAAATCCATTTTCTATTAACTTTTTAGCCATAGGGAAATGTAAAAAGTTAGGTGTTAAAATAGAGATAACTTCAATACGCTCTTCTTTAGTTTTTTGAATTTCTTTTTCCACAAGGGTATCAAAGTCATTATAAACTCTATCTCTGTTTACCCCGATTTGTTCGGCAAACTTTATGTTTTCATTGTAATTCGGGTTAAATACACCTCCAATAATTTCATAACGATCATACATTTGAGATGCTACACGGTGAAGTACTCCAATAAGTGAATCGCCACCCCCGCCAAGAATTCCTAATTTTATTTTACTCATATTGATTTAATTTTAATAGTTTCATTTTTAAAAAATAGAAGAAATAAAACCAATACAATAAAAGAAAAAATAGCCGGTTGAAGCCATATTTCTTTCCATAAATGTCCTCCTTCTGTTACGTATTGATCAGTAAGCCATCCAGCAAAACGAAACCCTATAAGCATTCCTAATCCATAGGTAGCTAAAGTTATAAGTCCTTGCGCAGAGCTTTTAAATTTTTCTCCTGCCTTGAAATCAGTATAAATTTGTCCTGACACAAAAAAGAAATCATAGCAAACCCCATGTAATATGATTCCAAATAATAACATCCATGTTTTTTCTCCTGTATCTCCGAAAGCAAATAATAAATAGCGTAATCCCCAGGCTAAAATCCCAACAATAAGTGCGTTTTTCACTCCATAGCGTTTTAAAAAAAGGGGAAGTAATAAAAGAAAAACAATTTCAGAAATTTGTCCCAAAATCATTTTAGAGGCAGCAGCTTTCATGCCTAATTCATTTAGAAATTGGTTGGCGTGTTGGTAATAAAAGGCAAGTGGAATACAAATTAAAATAGATCCAATAAAGAAAAATAAAAAGCCTCTATCTTTTAACATCGCAAGAGCATCAAGACCTAATATTTCTCTGAGGGTAATCTTTTTTTCTCGATCTGCTTTAGGAGGTGTGTTAGGTAATGTAAAACTAAAAAGACCGATCAATATTGAAGCGACGGACGCCATATAAAAAGTATTTTGCAGAATGGCTTTTCCTTCCCAGGAAAAATATCCAATGGAGAGTCCTGCAATAATCCAACCTATACTTCCTAAGACTCGAATAGGGGCAAATTCTTTAGCAGGATTTTTCATTTGATGAAATGCAACAGAATTGGCCAAAGCCAATGTAGGCATATACAAAAGCATGTAGATAAAAATATAAGGATAAAATAAATTAAAACTTTCAGCGCTTGCTGCAACAAAGAGTAATATTCCTCCCAAAAGATGTAATATTCCTAAAATTTTTTGAGCTTCAAAATATCGATCTGCAATCAAGCCAATAATAAAGGGAGCAATAATAGCACCAATTGATTGAGTTTCATAGGCCATAGCAAGTTGCCCTCCACTGGCACTAAATTCTTGAGAGAGATAGGTTCCCATGGTAACAAACCAAGCACCCCAAATGAAAAACTCTAAAAAAAACAGTAATGAAAGTTGAAATCTTGTTTTTAAATCCATTTTATAGTTTTGCTCCTATAGTTTCTAGTAATTTTTTGGTGGCAATAATTCCGTCTTTTTCAGAAAGACGAGAACCTTCATATTCCACTCCCACAAAGCCAGTATAGCCTGCTGATTTTACAATGGTCATCAGTTTTGTAAAATCAAGAGTTGTTTCATTTCCTTCTGAATCAAAATCATTTGATTTTGCACTAACCCCAAAGGCTCTGGTCATCATTTCTTTTACTCCTAAATATGGGTCATAACTATCAGAACAAGCACCGTTAAAAATGGATCCATATCCTTCTTCAGCAAGACAAAAATTTCCAAAATCCGGGAGAGTCCCACAATTTGATTTTTGTGAACCGTTAATTGCTTGCATTAAAAGAGGGACGTTTGAAGTAATTCGACCATGGTTTTCAACAATCACATTTATATTAAGTGGTGCAGCATAATCACTCAATGTAGCCAAGCTTTTAATTGAATTTTCAATCCACTTTTCAGGATCTTTTTCTCCATAAAGATTTAGACGAACCGAACTACATTTCATGTCATGAGCCGCTTTAATCCATAGTTTATGATTTTCAATTGATGTCAATCTAGATTCTTCATTTGAACTGGATAAATCACCTTCCTCATCAATCATTATTAACACATTTTGCATTTTATATTCTGCTGAAAGCATATTATTTTTTGTTACAAAATTTTGAATTGCCAGAGGTTTGTCAGAACTTTTTGTCACATCCGGATAAAGTTGACTAACATATTCTAAACCTTCAAAACCTAATTCATGAGCCATTTTCGCAAAGTCATAAGGCGAAGTTTCACCAGAACGAAAAGTTCTATGAAAAGACCATTGCGCTAAAGAAATTTTAAAAAAAGGAGCTTTAGCTTCAACTTTATTTTCAGAAATATTTTTACAAGCCACAACACTGAACAGAGTAGTTATGATAAGTATTAGAACTCCAACTGATTTAAATTTATTTTGTTTCATTTTTATTATATTTAAATATTAAAAGAGAATAAGATATCTAAATTTATAAAAATATTCAAGACTCAGTAAAAAAATAAATATATTTGAAAGAGCTATTATATATAATTAAATAGTTAATAAATTTTTTAATGAAAACAAACTACGATGCAATTGTTGTTGGAACTGGAATAAGTGGAGGTTGGGCAGCGAAAGAATTATGTGAAAAAGGTTTAAAAACACTTGTTTTAGAGCGAGGTCGCATGGTGAAACATGTTGAAGATTATCCCACAATGAACGATGATCCTTGGGATTATAAAACGGGAGATGTTATAACACAGGAAACTCTTAAAACTCAAAAAAAACAAAGCCGAACAGGATATACTACTACCGAATCTAGTAAACATTTCTTTGTGGATGATATTGAGCATCCTTATAATGAGACGAATCGATTTGATTGGATGCGAGGCTACCATGTTGGAGGAAGATCATTGACATGGGGAAGACAAAGTTACCGACTTACCGATTTTGATTTTACTGCAAATTTAAAAGATGGTATTGCTGTGGATTGGCCTATTAGATATAAAGATTTATCTCCGTGGTACGATTATGTTGAAGGATATATTGGTGTAAGCGGAGAAAATGTTGGGCTATCTCAATTTCCTGACGGGAACTATTTAAAGCCCATGGAGCTGACTTGTGTAGAAGATCATTTAAAATCTGATATTAAAAAGAATTATAAAGATAGAATTCTAACTATTGGAAGAACAGCCATTATCACAGAAGGTTCTAAGCCAGGATTAGGTAGAAGTACATGTCAACATAGAAGTAGATGTAGAAGAGGGTGCCCATTTGGATCTTACTTTAGCAGTAATTCCTCTACTCTTCCTGCTGCTGAAGTTACAGGGAATATGACATTACGGCCAAATTCTTTGGTACATGAAATAATGTATGATGCGGATTCAAAACGTGCAACAGGTGTTCGTGTAATTGATAGCGAAACAAAAGAAGTTCATGAGTTTAATGCAAAAGTGATTTTCTTATGCGCTTCCACTGTTCCATCAACTTCAATATTAATGCAATCGAAATCTGATACTTTTCCCAACGGAATGGGTAATGCTTCGGATCAATTAGGGCGAAATATTATGGATCACCACTTAGGTGTGGGAGCTTCTGCGGCATCAGATGATTTCAAAGACAAATACTATACAGGTAGACGAAATAATGGGATTTATATTCCTAGATTTAGAAATATTGGTGGAGAAACAAATCAAAAAGATTTTACTCGAGGGTATGGCTATCAAGGAGGTGGAGATCGATCTGATTGGACAAAACAGATTGCAGAAATGGCATATGGTGCTGCTTTTAAAGAAGCTAGTTTAAAACCAGGCGACTGGCAAATTGGATTATCTGGCTTTGGAGAAATACTCCCATATCAAGATAATAAGATGATTCTTGATTACAATAAACTAGATAAATGGGGCCTTCCAACGGTAACCTTTGATGCGACTTTAAAGGAAAACGAGTTAAATATGCGAAAGGATATGCAACAACAAGCTGTTGAAATGCTTGAAAGCGCTGGCTTTAGAGATGTAAAAGGACACGATAGGGATTACGCTATTGGACTTGGAATTCATGAAATGGGGACCGCCAGAATGGGTCACGATCGTAAAACATCTGTATTAAATGAAAACAATCAACTTCACGATGTTCCTAATGTATATGTAACCGATGGATCTGCTATGACTTCAGCAGGAAATGTAAATCCATCACTTACTTATATGGCATTGACGGCAAGAGCTGCAAATCATGCAGTAAAAGAATTAAAAAAAATGAATATTTAATACATTAGAAATGGACAGAAGAAAAGCATTAAAGAATATTGGTAATGGAATTGGAGCGATTGCAGTAACCCCTGCAGTAGTTAGTTTATTTCAAAGTTGTCAAACATCAGCAACTTATAATCCTTTGTTTATTCCTAAAGATGATTTTAAAATTATCTCAAATTTAATGGAAATGATTATTCCAAAAACAGATATTCCAGGTGCAGTTGAATTAAAGCTTCCAGAATTTGTTGACGCATATATAGATTCTGTTTGGGATGAAGAAGAAAAAACTGATTTCACAGAAACTTGGGAAGTATTTATTAGCTCAAGCATAAAAGCTGCAGGAAAAGAAAATGAAAATGATCTTTCAGCTGCTGACTGGGACGCACAGCTTGCTAAATATTTAAAACCTGGGAATGATCTTCCTGCAGATGAAATTTTGGCATCGAAATTTGTAAATCAATTAAGAAGCTTGACCGTTAATGCGTTTAAAACCAATGAATTTATTGGAGAAGAGGTGTTAGCATATGCACCAATTCCTGGAGAACAAAAGGGATGTGTAGATTTAATGGAAGCTACAGGGGGTAAAGCTTGGTCTTTATAAAGTTCTTAAATATTCAGTAATACTCCGCGCTTCTTCGTTAGTCAGGTTTTGATTAAGTATCAGAACGTCCCTTAATTAACCCTGCGTGTATATATTTTTATAAGCCTATAAGCTACTTTTATTGACCTTTTCTATTTAATAGTCAGAATTTTATGTGCAAATAAGGCGAAAATCATTATTTATAAACAGCTTGACCTATAGGTCAAATTACTTTGAGAAAAAAGTTGACAAAGAGCTGTCTTCATAACCTATTCTCACCCCTTTAGCTTGGATTGTTTCAGAAAAATCTAGAGGTTGAGTATAGTTTGACCAAATCGAATCTTTTGTTTCTTTCCAAACTATACTTGTCCCTTGATCTAAGTGACTTAGATATATTTTATTGTTATTTATCGTACTCTTCAAAGGAGATATTGTTTTTGGTTTTCCTTCTGGAAACCATTTTTTAATAAGTTCTATTTCGGGGAACTCCCCTAAATCCTCAGTTTCAATAATCCATCGATCTAAACGCTTCCTTAAAAAGGCCAAGGTATCTTGTAGCTCAACTTTACTCACCAAATTTTTTAATTCATACGGATCATTTTCAAGGTTATATAATTCTTCATTTGGTTTAGGTGTTTTAAACCACAATGAAGCATTGTCTTCTAGTTCATTTGCGTCCCACAACTTATTTAAGTGTTTCATCATTGGCATCTGCTCTCGATAAGAAACGGGTAGAGCATTACTTATTTCAGGATTAAAGTTCCTTATATACTTAAAAGTACCAAAGCGAACAGATCTTAATCGATCGACTTGCTCATCAAAACGATCTGAGGAAGCAAATATAAATTCTGATTTTTTATCTGATTTATATGAGCCAAATTGAGCTTTACCCTGCATAATACTTGGGGGCTTTATATTAGCCAAAGAAAGAACACTGGGGGCGTAGTCTATAAAGCTTATAAAGTCGTCATTTATAGAACCAGCCTTATTTTGTCCTGAAAATTTTACTACAAGAGGTACTTTAATTCCTGTTTCATAAAGTGCTCTTTTATAACGTGGAAATGGCCCACCGTGATCTCCATAAAAAAAGATGATACTATTCTCATAAAGACCTTCTGCTTTGAGTTGTTCAATTACTTTACCAATTTGACTGTCAAGCCTGATTAAATTACTATAGTTTACCGCTAAATCTTTTCTTACCTCAGGAGTATTTGGAAAAATTGGTGGAACAGGAAGTGTTTCTGGCTTTACTAGAAGCGGCTGATCTCCTTGCCTCCAAATTTGAGATTCGTGAGTGATTCCAAAATTAAAGACTGCAAAAAAAGGTTGATTAGGTTTACGATTTTTCCAATGAGCTTTCGAGCTACTTTCATCCCAAACACCTTCTGTTTTTTTAAAATTATAATCTTCTTTCTGATTATTTGTTGTGTAATAGCCTTTACCACGTAGGTATCTTGGAAACATTTTTACACCTGATTGAACAACAGGGGAGTAACTAGGAATTCCCATACTGGGCTGATTTTCTTTATTATATGCATTATATGTTCGCATGTTATGGGTTCCTAATGATGTAGGATAAAGTCCACTAATTAAAGCACTTCTTGCTGGTGCACAGACAGGGACTGGAGAATAAGCATTAGTATAAACCACACCATCTTTTGCTAAGCTAGAGAGGTAAGGTAATTTAGTCGTTAAATCACCATACATAGGAAAAAACTCTGATGATTGATC